>JAUIDW010000005.1 GCA_030428395.1 bacterium
CGGCGCGCTGACCTCGGTCGCCGTCCGGGCAGTGCGCGGGCGCATCCGTCTCACCCACCGCACGGAGCAGCTTGGCGATGTAGCGTTCATCTTGCTCCCGATCTGCGTAATCGTCTACAGCCTGGTGGCCCGGAGAATTGTGCCGGACGACTCCTATGCGCCGTTTCCTCCGATCGCGGGCTTCGTGGCCCTCGAGATCTTCTTCGCGCGACGGGTTAGGCACGCGAAGGGACCCGTCGGTGCCTTCGGTAGCCGCGCGCGGCACGGCTACAGGGTGCTGATCCCCGGCTCGGAAGATCCGCGCAGCATGCACGAGTTCTTCTCCTTCCACCCGCCCAAGCGGATCGAGGCGCAGGCGAAGAGGATCCTGACCGAGCTGTTGTTCAAGATCGGATGGCCGGACGTGGACCCCCTCCAGGTCACGGCGGATCCCCTCGGATGGCGGAGCGTTCCTGGGATTCGCTACACGAGCGGTACGCTCGCAGCGCGGCGCGAGTACACCAAGATGGAGCTTCTGCTGTTCGAGGACCGCGTTCAGGCAGAGACGTTCGCCGATGCCGTCCGTGCCGGCGAGCCCGTACCCGGCTCGGCTCGCCCCCTGGGCCGCGTCGAGTGGATCACCGCGCCTCTCGAGGAGTCCGGGAGTACGAACGTGAGCGGCCCCTCGGAAGGCGCCGCCGCGGATCCGAACGAGAAAGGGCCGATCCGGGCGTCAGTTGACGACCAATGACCTGCCCCGAAACGGGTACCAGGCTGGTCCTCCGGTGACCGACGCTATCGGGGTCCATCGAGTGTCGGGAGCGCTAGGCACGCGACCGTGGGGTCGGAGAGCTGAGCCGACCAGAATCGGGCGTGGATCGGACCCCAGTTCTGTCGACCACTCATGCTGCGGCTCGCACGTCGACCAGTTCGCACCCTCGTCGTCCCTGGACTGCAAGCCGGACGAAGGCTCGAACAGAGCCAGGGCCGATTCGCGTCTCCCGGCTGAGTTCGAACTCCCGTCCCCCACCGGGGAGCCACTTCCTCCACTCGGTGCCGGGACGGGCCACCGAACGGAGCGTGACTCGGGCCGGCGCCCGGCGTCCCCTGCTAGCGCCAGCCGCCGCCGAGCGCCTGGTAGACGTGCACGATGGCGTGCTTCTGGTTCAGGCGCGTCTCGATCAGCTCCATCTGCGCGTCGAGCGAGTCCCGCCGCGTGAGCAGGACCTCGACGTAGTCCGCCCGGGCGGACTGGAACAGCACGTTCGAGACGTCGATCGCCTGCGCCAGGACCTCGACCTGCCGGGCCTCGAGCTCGTAGCGCTTCTGCAGGTTCTCGATCTGGGCGAGCTGCGTGGCGACCTCGACGAAGGCGCGCAGCACGGTCTGCTCGTAGCCGACCATCGCCTTGACCTGCTCCGCGTTCGCCGCGAAGTACTCTGCCTTGATCCCGCGCCGGTTGAGGAGCGGTGCCATCAGGCCGGCCCCCAGGCCGTAGAAGAGCGACTCGGGGGTGTCGACCAGGTGGTCGAGCTCGTAGGACTCGTAGCCGAGGCCGGCTTCGATGCTCAGCGAGGGCCTGAAGCGCGCCTTCGCGACCTCCACGTCGAGCTCGGAGGCGGCGAGCTGCAGCTCGGCCTGCTTGACGTCCGGCCGGTTGTCGAGGAGCTGGGCGGGGACCCCCGAGCGGACGACCTCCGGCAGCGGGAGGTCGAAGCGGTCCGAATCCCGGGCGATCGGCTGGGGGAAGCGTCCCACCAGGAAGTTGATCCGGTTCTCCGTGGCGATGATCCGCTGCTCGAAGTCGTACTGCCGGCTCTGGTTCTTGAGCACCTCGGCCTCGAAGCGCTGGACAGCCAGTTCGGTCTCGCGAGCCGCCTGCTTCTCGAAGCGCACCAGCTCGAGCGCATTCTGCTGGAGCTCGATGTTGCGCTTCAGCACGTCCAGCTGGCGGTCGTAGGCCATCAGCTCGTAGTACGAGCTCGCGATCTCCGCCACGAGCTGCGTCACGATGAAGTTCCTGCCCTCGACCGTGGCGAAGTAGCGGAACGTCGCCGACTTCGCCGCGTTGCGGAGCTTCCGCCAGATGTCGACCTCCCAGGAGGCCGTGAACCCGAAGCGGAAGTCCTTCAGGTGTTCGGGGACCCCGTTGACCTCGTCGCTCACTCCCTGGCTGGTCGTCTCGCCGACCTTCTCGACGCCGACGCCGGCCGTCGCGCCGACCATCGGCAGGTACTCGCCGGTGCGCGCCAGGATCTCGTACTGCGCGATGAGGATCTCCTGGACGCGGATGTTCAGCTCCTGGTTGTTCTCCAGCGCGCTCTCGATGAGCATCGCAAGGTCGGGCTCGTCGAAGAAGTCCTGCCACTGCTGCGCCGCCGCGCTGGACTCCGCCGACGCGGCCAGCGCCGCGCCAAAGTCGTCGGGGACGTCACGGTTCGTGTCGCGCAGGTAGTCGTTGCTGACGGCCGGTACGCAGCCCGACGAGGCAGTGAGCAGGAGCAGCACGCTCGTCAGCGACGCGAGAAACCCGGGCGCAGGGGAGCGCCTCCGCGGGGAGGCGGACCGACGCTCGAAGGCGTCTACGAACCTGGTGTAGGGGGCACACGGCATGGTGGGACCTGTTCGAGGGCTCTCAGCTCTCGTCCGCCTCCTCTTCCGGGAGAGGGATTCCGCTTTCCCACTGTTCGGTGAAGGGTGTGTCCGTCTCGTCCCGGAGGAGCTTGCGCCCGTCGGCGAGGTAACCGAACAGGTAGTACAGACCCGGAATGACGAGCACGCCGGCCACGCTGCCGACCAGCATGCCGCCCACTCCGGTCGTCCCGATCGTCCGGTTCCCGATCGCGCCCGCCCCGGTCGCGGACACGAGGGGAACGAGGCCCGCGATGAACGCGAACGAGGTCATCTGGATGGGCCGGAAGCGTAGCCTCCCGCCCTCGACGGCGGCGTCCTTGAGGGACCTTCCCTCTGCACGTCGCTGCACGGCGAACTCGACGATCAGGATCGCGTTCTTCCCGAGGAGGCCGACCAGCATGATGAGCCCGAGCTGAGCCCACACGTCGTTGGCCAGTCCGACCGCTTGCAGCAGGAAGAACGAGCCGAACAGCCCGACCGGCACCGACAGGATGACCGCGATGGGAATGAGGAAGCTCTCGTACTGCCCGACCAGCACGAGGTAGACGAACGCCACGACGATGAAGAAGATGACGATCGACTCGTTGCCCTTCTTCGCCTCGTCCCAGGCGAGGCCCTCCCAGCCCAGGCCGTATCCCGGCGGCAGGGTCGCGTCCGCGACCTCGCGGATGGCCGCGAAGGCCTGGCCGCTGGAGTAACCGGGCGCGGGGACCGCCTGGATGGCGGCCGAGGGGTACAGGTTGTAGCGCGTGATCTCGTTGAGGCCCTGCTGCTTCTCGAGCTTCATGAACGACGAGTAGGGCACCATCTCCCCGCCCTCGTTCTTGACGAACAGCTCGTCGAGGTCCCTGGGCATGCGGCGGAACTCCGGCCACGCCTGCAGGTACACCTTGTAGAACTGGTTGAAGAGGATGAAGCCCTGCTCGTAGGTGCTGCCGATCAGGATGTTCAGGTTCTCGAGCGCCGTCGCGATCGACACGCCCTTCTGCATGGCCACGTCGTTGTCGATGATCAGCTCGTACTGCGGATAGTCGGCTGCGTAGAACGTGAAGATGTTCTGCACCTCCGGCCGCTCCTCCAGCGCGGCGATGAAGGTGTCGGTCACCTCGCCGAGTCGCTTGTAGTCGGCCGTGCTCGATTGCGTCTTGTCCAGCAGGCGCAAGGAGATGCCGCCGGCCGCTCCGAACCCGGGGATGGCGGGAGGCTCGAAGAACTCGAGCTTGACGTCGGTCATCACCGCAGTCTTCTCCTCGAGCTCCTCGATGACGTCACGGGCCGTTTGCGTGCGTTCCGACCAGTCGCGCAGGTTGATGACCGCGGTTCCCGCGTTCGACCCGCGGCCCTCCGTCAGGATCTCGTATCCTGCGACCGACGTCACTGACGTCACACCCTCGATCTCCTTGGCGATCTCCTCCAGCTCCCGGGACTTGGCGTTGGTGTACTCGAGCGTCGAGCCCGGCGGGGTCTGGAGCACGGCGTAGATGATCCCCTGGTCCTCGCCCGGGATGAAACCGCTCGCGACCCGGGTGTTCACGACGACGATGCCCGCGGTGAAACCGACGACGATCGCGAGGGTCACGACGCGACGCGTGACGATCCGGCTCAGCACTCCCGAGTACAGGTTGGTGACCAGGTCCACGCCGCGACTGAAGGGGCGCTGCGCGAACGGAGCGAGGATCAACAGGAAGCCGATCGGGCCCCACAGCTCGTAGGCCAGGTAGGTGATGCCCGCGAGGGCCGGCAGGCCCAGCAGGGTGTAGGCGGCGAGGGTCCGGAGCCCGAGCTTCCGCCCGGTCCGGCCCTGCTTCCCCTCCTTGTCGCCGTGGGGCTTGAGGATCATGGCGCACAGGACCGGAGTGAGCGTCAGCGCGACGACGCCCGAGAGCACGATCGACGCCGCCATGGTGACTCCGAACTGGCGGTAGAACACACCGACCGGCCCGGGGACGAAGGTCAACGGGAGGAAGACCGAGGTCATCACCAGGGTGATGGCGATGATGGCGCCGCCGATCTCGTGCAGGACCTCGAAGCTGGCCCGGTAGGGTCCCAGGTGCTTCGCCGCCATCTTGGCATGGACCGCCTCGACCACCACGATCGCGTTGTCGACGACGACCCCGATGGCCAGGACCATCGCGAACAGCGTGATGAGGTTGATGGAGAAGCCCAGCAGCTGCAGGACGAAGAACGTCCCGATCAGCGACACGGGCACCGCCAGGGTCGGGATCAGCGTCGATCGCCAATCGCCGAGGAACAGGTAGACGACCAGCGAGACCAGGATGAACGCCTCGATCAGCGTGTGCAGCACCTTCTCGACCGAGGCGTCCACGAACTTGGAGACGTCGTAGGCGATCTCGAAGTCCATGCCGGGCGGGAAGGACTTCTTCAGCTCGGCGAGCTTCGCCTTGATCTCCTTGATGACCTCGGCGGCGTTCGACCCCGGGGCCTGCTTCAGGACGATGGACGCCGCGGGGTGCCCGTCGACGTCCGAGTAGATGTCGAAGAACTCCGAGCCCAGCTCGATGCCCTTGCGCGGCCGCTCGCCTCCGGCTCCGGCGTGTCGACCCGCGGCTGGCGGCTCGGTGAGGTCGCCGGCGTCGTCCTCGTCGTCGTTCCCCGCCACGCGCCAGGTCGGCAGCTCGCGCGTGGGCGGGACGCAGATGTCCCTGAGCCGCAGGATCGAGCCGTCCGGCTTCGCCTTGATGATGATGTTGGCGTACTGCTCCGGCTTGTTGTAGCGCCCGAGGTAGGTCAGCACGTACTCCTTGGACTGCGAAACCATGCCGGTCGCCTGACCGAGGCGTCCCGGAGAGCCGATGATGCTCTGCTCCGCCAGGGCCTCCATGACGTCCTCGACGGAGACGTCGTAGGCACGCATGCGCTCGGGATTCAGCCAGATGCGCATGGCGAACGTGCGGTTGCCCAGGTTGGTGGGCCTGCCCATGCCCTTGATGCGCTTGAGCTCGGGCATGATGTACACGTTCGTGTAGTTGAAGAGGTCCTTCTGGTCGGTCTCGGGGTCCGTGCTGTAGACGTTGAGGTACATCAGCATGCTCGGAACCACCTGACTGACGAGGATGCCCTCGCGCACGACCAGAGGTGGCAACCGGCTCAGCACGATGTTGATGCGGTTCTGGACGTTGACCACGTTGATGTCCGGATCCGTGCCGGGCTCGAAGAACACGCGGATGGTGGCCTCGCCCGCGCTGGTCGCGTCGGAGACGATGTAGCGCATGTCCTGGACGCCGTTGAGCGACTGCTCCAGCGGGACGATGACGGAGTCGATCAGGACGTTCGCGCTGGCGCCGGGATAGGCGATGGCGACGTACACGGTGGGCGGGGCGACGTCCGGGAACTGCGAGATCGGGAGGTTCTTGATGGCCAGGAACCCGACGAAGAGCAGCAGGATCGACGTGACGATCGCCAGGGCCGGGCGGGTCAGGACTTTCGCGAACATGTTCGGCTCGAGGGGGCTGGGGACGAGTGCTGCGGGGTGGTCAGCTCACTCGGCGTGCTTCTTCATGTCGGAGAGAGCTTCCTCCGGCTCCCTGAACTCGACGTCGACGTGCTCGCCCTCGTGGGCCTGCCGAACGCCCTCGAGGACGATCGTGTCGCTCACGTCGACACCGCTCTCGATGACGTAGACGTCGTCCAGCTCGAAGGCGACGGTGATGACCCGCTGGTGCGCGAGCCCCTCGTCGTCGACTACGTAGACGTAGAGCTTGTCGAGGACCTCGAAGGTCGCTCGCTGGGGGATGACGATCGCATCCTCGAGATTCCTCCGGATCCACAGCGTCCCCGTCTGGCCGTGGCGCAGCAGGTGGTCCGGGTTCGGGAAGTCCGCGCGAAAGCGGATGTTCCCCGTCTCGTTGTCGAAGTCCGACTCGATCGTGATCGCGTCGTGCCCGGCGTGGTCGAAGAACTTGCCGTTGGCCAGCTGGAGCTCGATGCGCGCGCCGGGAATCCGGAGCTGGTGCATGGGCCGCTGGCCCGATCCGTTCTGGACGATCGACTGGAACCCGAGATAGTCGACCTCGGGGACGTTGAAGTAGACCCACATCAGGCTGTTGTCGGACACCGTCGTGAGCATGTCCCCTTCCTCCAGCAGACTCCCCAGCTGGACGTACTGACGATCGACGATGCCGTCGAAGGGAGCCCGGATCTCGGCGAAGCTCAGCTCGGCCGCAGCGAGCTCGACCTTGGCCCTGGCTCGGTCGCGTTCGGCCCGGACCAGCGCGAGCTCCTGGTCGGAGACGATGCTCTTCTCCGACAGCAGCTCCGTGTTCCGGAGCGAGATCTCCGCGCGCTGGAGCTCTGCCTCGTCGGCCTGCAGCCGGGCGCGGTAGACCACGGGCAGGAGCTTGAACAGCAGGTCCCCCTTCGCGACGGCTTGCCCCTCCTGGACGCAGATCTCCTGGAGGTACCCGCCGACGAGCGCGCGCAGCTCGATGTGCTGGCTCGCGTGGATCTGCGACACGTAGTGCTGGGCCGTCTCGACGTCCATCGCCACGGGACGCGTCACGACGATCGGATGGCTCTCCTCGTGCCCCTCGTCGTCGTGGGTCACGAGCCTCCTGCACCCCACCGACGTCACGGTGAGGCAGGCCAGCAGAACTGCGGGAGCAAGTCGGAATCCCATGGAGGTGGTTCTCGTCGGTAGGGCCGCCCGTTCGCGGCCATTGCCCGTGGAGGTCGGGTGTTCGAGCAGGGGGTCGAGCCGCCGCGGCCGGACGTGGAGGCGGAGCGGTCCCCCACGGCACGGGCGGAGGGAGGGCCGAAGGTCGGGCGCCCAATCGGTCGCTCGTGCGGCGCGGGCTGGTGCGACGGTCGGCGATCTTCGCCGGGCCACACGGGGGCAGCCGGAGGGCTACCCCTGCCGGCCGCGGACCTCATCGCTCAGCATGCTGAAAGCAATTCGCTCAGCAAGCCGAGGGAGGTTCGCTCAGCGAGCGGGCGGAGGCCCGCGCGGTGCGCCGGGACGCACCGAGCGCCGGCCGCCGCCGCCGAGCGCCACGACGCGAACGCCGACGCGGCCGCCCGGCGGCGCCTGGCCGACGGACAGCCCGTCCGCGCCGTCGGCCGCACCGGAAGGACCCTCGTCGACCTCGCCGTCCTCGGTCTCTGCGGGGAAGACGTCCCCGAAGGCGGACCGGGGGCCCGTCGACTGTTCGAGGGGCGCGACGAAGCGAGGCGCCGGCAGCGTCCGGTCCAGCTCGTGCCCGGAGGGCGACGTCCAGACCGCGCACCTCCCGGAACCCCGCCCGGAAACGTCCAAGCCGCCCTGGGCGGCCGCGGGGCCGCTGCAGAGGGCGAGCAGAGTCGCTACGAGGACGAACAGGCGGGGGAGCATGGAGCCGGGGAGCTTATCGCCCGTACGAGGCCGCAACTCCGCGTACCAAAAAAAAATGCGGCGGACCGGACCCGAGCCCGGCGACGTCGCAGCGTTCCTCCGACGGCTCGGGTTCCTGCCCGCTCGGAGGCAGCTCCCTGGAGAGGAGGACGAGCACGGTCCATTAACGGAACGGATCGACTGGACCTGCTGCCTTGCCGTTCCGCGAACCAGGAACTCGACTTGCCGTCGCACTTCCGTCGCCCACCGCGGAGCCATCTGACCGGTCTGGAGGCCGTTGCGAGCCTAGGGCGTCGGGTCGGCCGGCGGGCGGTAGACGCGCGTCAGGTACCAGGTCACCGCTCCGGGCGCGGCGATGGCCTGCAGCGAGAAGAAGAGCAGCGTGACCCACCCGGTCTGCTCCACCGCCTCCCCTTGCTGGAGCAGCAACTGGCTCCCGGTCGGACCGGAGGAGAACACGATGGCCGACACGAGGTTCCAGCCCAGGTGCAGGCCGGTGGGCGCATACAGCGAGCGGGTCTTCGCGAAGGCATACGCGAACATCCAGCCGCCACACCCCGTGACGAGGAGGATGTAGACCATCAGGACCAGTCGAGAACCGAACACCTCGTAGCTGAACCAGTGGTAGACCCCGAACACGAGCGAGCTGAGCAGGCAGGCCCGAACCGCGCCGATGGACCTGATCAGCATGTAGAGCAGGGCCCCCCGGAAGACGAGCTCCTCCAGGACGACCGCCCTCAGCACCCAGAAGGAGCCGGCGAGCATCTGTCCGACGCCGTACTCGGGGTTGAGCTGATAGCCGATCTTCTTGAAGTGGGCCTGCCAGACGAAGTTGACGACCCCCACGCCTGCCATGAACAGCGCCCCGACGAGGAGCTCGACGAGTCGGCGCTTGCTCGGAGCGAGCCCCAGCACGGCGATCGGTTCGCGAGCCACTCTCCGGAGCAGCAGCCACGAGAGCACGAAGACGACGAGGAGACCGATCATCATCCGATTTGGTCGGGGGCGCGCGCGGCAAGGCTCGAGCTCGGCCGCTCCCGGTCGCCGTCCAGGTCCTCCGGCGGAGCCCCGATCGCGGCCTCACGACCGAGCCGCGGGTCCCTGGCGTGATGGAGCTCCCCCACGCCCCCGGGGTCCAGGGCTTCGAGGACTTCGTGGAGCGTGAGGGCCTGGTCGGAGGGGCGGCGCACGGCTGGCGGGAGAGTGTAGCGAGGCCAGCTCGCCCCCCCTCGCGCCGTCGGCGCGCCGGGACCCGAGCCCGTCGAAGGGGTTCGAGCCAGGCCGGTCAGCGCGGGGTCAGCTCGACGCCGAGGGCCTTGCGGACGTAGGCCGCGACGAAGCCCCGCACCCACTCGGGCGTGCCCTCTTCCCGGCGTTGCCGCTCGGTGAGCGTTTCGTCCGGCTCGGGAGTCAGGTGCACGATGCGCCAGCGGTTCAGCGGCCGGGTGTCCGTCCCGCGGACGGCGTGCTCGACGTGGAACAGGGGCTGGTGGCGGCCGGCCTCGAGGCGGGTCCCGTCGGCCCGTGCGAGCTCCGCGCGACCCAGGAACAGGACGGACTGCTCGTCCGCGCTCGTGTAGACCTCCTCCAGCACGAGGCCCCCGTCCACGCCCTCCTTCCACGCGCGCTGCTGGCTCGCGCGCACGAAGGACTCCTCCGCCGGCCCCAGGGCCTCGCGACCCCACGACTCTCCCTCGCGCACGACGCCGGGGATGTAGGTGCCCGGGTCCCAGGCCTTCTCGAGCTCGGCTTCCCACAGCATCGCGCGGGTGAGCGCGATCCCCTCGCCGCCGCGGAAGCCCTCGCCCAGGAGGGCGTTGACGTCGACGGAGGTCGGCTCGATGCGGGTGTGAGCGGGGTCGTTCCAGGCCCGCTCGAACTCGTCCCGGGCGGCGGAGAAGGAGGTGTGGGTACTCATGGCGCTCGAGAGTGGATGGGGGCTCCTCGGGCTCGCGGGCCCGGGACTCGATGGTCGCGCGCGGGCAGATCGCGCCGCGGATGCAGTCTACTGGCGTCCGGGTGCCTCGGGGAGCGAGTTCAGCGCGCGGGAGACGCTCTGGCTCGCGGCCCGGCGCAAGTCTTCCTCGCGCGTGGAGAGGCTCAGCGGGCGCGCCACCAGCCCCTCCCAGGCCTCCTCGAACATCCAGTCGAACAGCGAGTCCGCGATTCCCGGGGACTCGTCCTCGTCGTCGTCCGAACGGTCGGACGCGGCACCGCGGCCCGTGTCGCTCCACAGCAGGACGCCGTCCGGACGCCGCTCGAGGCGCGCCTCGACGGTGACCCAGGCCGTGTCGCTCCCCGCCTGCCAGTTCCACACCTCGATCGTCGAGCGCAGCACGGCGTCCGCGCTGCGGGGCGATTCGACCTGCCAGCCGCGGCGGGTCAGGCAATCCGTCCAGAGATCCTGCAGGGTTCCTGCCGCCCCGGGCGTCGACGTCCGATCGAACGGGAGCGCGACTCCGATCGACAGGGGCGGGAGGGCCTCGTAGGCCTCCGTCGTGCGGACCGGCGCCTCGCAGGCGATCACGAACGAGAGCGAAGCGGCCAGGACCAGGGCGCCTGCGCGCCGGCCCGCGACGCCCCCGGCTCCTGCCGCTCGGCGCGCGACACGCACGAAGCCGAGGGTGGTCGGCTCGTCCGGACGAAGGCTGTCCGCTGCTCGCTTCATGCGCTGCTGACAGGCGCCCGGCCGTGCGGCTCACGCTGCCCCGAGACCGGCCGCAGGGCGGCGAACGTACCACCGGCCCACCGCCCCGGCACGACGGACCCGGAGATCTCCCCCCGGGGCAGCCCGCTGGACAGCCGTCCCGTCCGAACTCCCGGCGTGCGCGTGACGCGGCCAGGCGCGGGCGCGCAACGGGCGTCGGCGGAAGCTCCGGCGTCGCCTACGTCAAGGCGTGCCTCGAGGGCTTGATGGGCTCCGGAACGTCCACTTCCCCGAGCTCCTCGAGAAGGTCGATCTCGATCGTCCGGCTGATCGCGTAGATGGGGGTGCCCGACAGGATGTCGTCGAGCGGGCTCTGGATGAAGTCCGAGATGTCCTCGATCATGGCGAACACGCCCCCCAGCAACAGCGAGAAGGGAATGCACCAGTAGCCGATGTCGTCCACCACGGACAGGGGGGCGATGAAGTAGAACAGGTTGATGCACCACGCCAGCACGGTCGTGTAGGTCAGCGGGAACACGGTGTTCTTGATGCGCTCGCACTTGCCTTGCGAGTCGGTCAGGCGAGACAGGGTCTCGTCGACGTTCCGCACCATTCGACCGGGCAGCGCATCCGCCGAGTCGATCTCCTTCAGATCGCGCCCCTGCAGGCCCATGAGGGCCGTGTTCGCGTTGCTCCTTGCAGCGAGGAGGTCGCGCTCCTCGGCGGTCGTGTAACGATCCATGCCTTCGAGCACGGGATGCCCCCGCAGGCGCCTCCCCAGCACCCACACCCAGAGGATGTGTCGTTCGACCATCCTCCGGGCCTGCTGTTGCGCCGCCGTTCCTTCGGTGAACGAGAGGAGCTGGCGCGCCAGGGTCCTCGAGTCGTTGACGATGGCGCCCCAGACCTTCCTGGCTTCCCACCAGCGCTCATAGGCGCCGTTCGTCCGGAACCCGAGCAGGATGGCGATGGCCGTGCCCAGGACGACGCCTCCATACCCGGGGATGCTGAAGCCGGTCCGGTAGTAGAGGAGGCCGACCAGGGCTCCCCAGATCGTCCCGAACAGGATGCGCTTCCACTCGCGCCCGAAGTAGATGTCCCACTTGGTGACCGGTGCAATCAGCATTCGTGGTGGATGGCGGGTGTTGCCCTGGCTGTCGCCGCGGGGCCTCGTCCGTCCGCTGTGACCAGGCGGATGCGCGCCGGACCCCAGGTGGCCCAGGGACGTTCCGACGGGCGCTGAACGTACCACTGCCCCATCGAGCCGGTGCGGCGGAGCCACGGAGTTCTGCAGGGGGTCGCAGGAGAGCGCAACCGGACGACCGTGCTCGCCTACCGGAGCCCGCTCCCGGCATGTACCCTCGGAAGCAGCTGGCAGCACGCCAACCGTGACCTCGCGGATTCTCCGGGACGGACGGAGCCGCGCGTCTCCGCGCCCCAGTCAACCGACGCGACGTCGAGCAGGACACCAACCATGAGCGACTTCTTCGTCCCGCGCGTCGGCGGCATCCTCAGCGCCGACATCGCCGTGCCCGAGCACGATCGCGAGGTGCGCTTCTACTCGCGCGTGCTCGGCACGGGCGAGCGTCCGCTCTGGCGCGAGGACCTGATGAACGACCTGGGCATGCCCGTCATCGGCCTGGGGCCGCAGGGCCCGGAGCTGGCCGAGCTCCCGCTCCAGTGGATGCCGCACGTCCAGGTCGCCGACGTCGGCGCCAGCGCCGCGCGCGCGGTCGCGCTGGGCGGGACCGAGCTCATGCACGGGCGGGCCGACGACGGCACGAGCCAGTGGGCGGTGCTGCTCGACCCGAACGGCGCGGCCTTCGGGCTCATCCCCGTCGTCGCCCCGGAGGACATCCCCCGGCCGGAGGGCGCCCCATCGGGCGAGGCCGCGCCGGGTCGCATCACCTGGGTCGACCTGACGGTCCCCGACGCCTCGGCGACCCGCGACTTCTACCGGCAGGTCGTCGGCTGGTCGGTGCGGGACGTCGCGATGGAGGACGGCGGCGAGCCCTACGCCGACTACAGCATGCTCGGCGGGGACGGAGACTCGGCCGCGGGGATCTGTCACGCGCGCGGCGTGAACGCAGGACTGCCGCCCGTCTGGATGATCTACCTGCCCGTCGGCGACCTCGCGGAGAGCCTCCGCCGCGTGGAGGAGGAAGGCGGGAAGATCGTCGTGGCGAGGCAGGGCGACGACGGGAGCCCGGCCTACGCCGTGATCCAGGACCCCGTGGGCGCCCGGCTGGCGCTGCTGCCCGGCTGAGCAGAGCGGTCAGCCGGCGCGTTCCGCCGCTCGGCGACCGGGGTGTCCGCCTGCGGTCGCTTCCTCCTCGAACCCCGGCTCGACACCCGCGGTCCGCGTCCGCGTCCGCGTTCGGGGCTAGGGTGCGCGTCGCTCGAAGGCGAACTCGGTCGCCTGCGAGCCGTCCAGCTGGGAGATCGTGGCCGTGATGCCCTCGGCGGTCTTCACATAGCGGATGCGTTGCGGGTGGTCGTGCTTCGGGTTCTCGAACACCGCTTCCTCCTCCGTGACCTTCACCGCCCGGAACAGCACCGGGGGGTCGCCGCCCGGCTGCACGATGTAGGCGATCCGTCCACCGTGCGTCGCGATGCGCATGAACTCGAAGAAGTAGGTGCGGTTCTCGCCGTAGGTGTGCGACGTCCCCATGAACGTGGTGCCGGCGTGCGGCATCCAGTGCTCGACGGTCGTCCTGTCCCCCTCGACGCGCTCCCACGTGCCGACGATCCACGCGAGCTTCGGGGCGTCGTCGGACGTGACCGGTCTCGGCTCGGGCTCCTGCGAAACACCCAGCAGGAAGATGGCGAGGAGCGAGGCGGCGAGATTCCAGGACGTCATCACGAGCTCCTTCCGGGCGGTGGGTCGGCGTACGCGGCGCAGCCTACTCCTTCGCCCGCAGGGCAGCCACGACAGGGAACGGCGCACGCCCTCGAGGTCACACCGTCCCGGGTGACCACTCCGCCGCGGCCGTCCGGTTCCCGGTGCGTCGCCAGCACGAGCACGGGCAGCGCCTCGAACGCCCGGTGCCCAACCGCGGTGCACGCGCAGCGAGTCGTGTCGAGGAGTCACCCGATCCGGTTCTGGACCGGCCACGGCCGCGCCATTCCGGGGCCCCGTCGGCATCGACCTGGCCCGGTCTCCCCCCGCGGGTCCGTGCTACATTCGATCCGTGTTGCAGGACCTCGCCCAGTCCTCCGAGAGCGAGGGGAAGCGGCTCTTCCTCGAACTCGTCGAGCTCGCCCCGGAACAGCGTGCGTCCTTCCTCGCGGCGCTTCAGCGGCGCAGCGTGACCCTCCATGGTCGGGTCCTGCGCTTGCTCCACGCGCACGAGCGAGCCGAACGCGTGACCGCGCAGGCGCTCGGAGCGGTCGACACGCGGAACGCCGGTGCGAGGCTCCCCGTCCGGCTGGGGAACTACGAGCTGCTCGAGGAGATCGGATCGGGCGGCTCCGGCGTGGTGTACCGGGCGCGCCAGCTCGATCTCTCCCGCACGGTCGCCGTCAAGCTCCTGCGCGCCGGCCGCCTGGCGTCGGAGGACGAGGTGCGGCGCTTCCAGGTCGAGGCCGAGACCGCCGCCCGGCTCGACCACCCCTCGATCGTCCCGGTCCACGAGGTCGGATTCCACGAGGGTCGCCACTTCCTGAGCATGAAGCTCGTGCAGGGGGTGAGCCTCGACCGCTGCCTCGAGCGGTTCCGGGAGCCGCGCTCGGCGGCCGCCCTGGTGGCGCGGATCGCCCGGGCCGTCGACCACGGCCACCACCACGGCGTGCTGCATCGCGACCTCAAGTCGTCGAACGTGCTGATCGACGGCGAGGGGAGGCCCTACGTCATCGACTTCGGAACGGCCAAGCTCCTCTCCGAGGTCGACGCGACCGTGGTCACCATGGGCATCCTGGGCACGCCCTCCTACATGGCGCCGGAGCAGACCTCACCCGGAGGCCAGGCCACGGTCGCCACCGACGTGTACGGCCTGGGCTGCATCCTGTACGAGCTCCTGGCCGGCCACCCGCCGTTCTCCGCCGACGACCTGCTCGAGATGCTGCGACAAGTCCGGGAGGAGTCTCCCCCGCCGCTCCGGGCCGTTCGACCCGAGCTGCACCGCGACCTCGAGACGATCTGTCAGACGTGCCTCGCGAAGGACCCGCGGCGCCGCTACGCCTCCGCGCTCGCCCTGGCCGAGGACCTGGAGCGCTGGACGAGCTTCCGGCCGATCGAGGCGCGCCCGACGACACGCCTCGAGGGGCTGGCGCTGCTGTGGCGGCGCAAGCCCGTCGTCTCGACCCTCGCGATGGCCGTCGGGTTGTTGCTCCTGACCACGGTCGTGGGGTCGGTCGTCGCCAGCATCACGCTCCGCGCCGAGCGGGCCGAGGCCCGCCGCATGGCCGACGTCGTGCTGCTCGCCCAGAAGCAGGAGCAGGCCGCCGCGCTCTGGCCGCTCGGCGCCGACCTGGTCGTCCGGATCGACTCCTTCCTGGAGAGTTGCCGCCCGCTCCTCGAACGCCTCCCCGACCATCAGCGCGTCCTCGCCGGAATCGAGGAGCTCGCGCTGCCCTACGCGGACGAGCAGCGCGAACGCGACCACCGCGAGACACGTTCCCGGATCGCCGAGGTCGTGGCCGAGCAGGACCGCCTCGAGGTGCTCATCGACCGCTCCGAGTCCCCCGAGCGCGCCTTCGAGTACCAGCAGCACCTCGACCAGCGGATCCAGGAGCAGGTTGCGCTCGAGCAGCGCCTGGAGCGGAGGCTCACCTGGGAGTTCCCGGAGGACGACGGTGGGGCCCTGGCGGCGCGCCACGGCGTCCTCTCGAAGCTGGTGGCGGACCTGCGGAGGTTCAGCGACCCGGAGAACGGAACGATCGCCGACCTGAGGCGACGGCGCGGCCTCGCTCGGCAGACGGTTCAGCTGTCGCTCGTGGATGCGCGCGAGGACTGGCGTCTCTGCGCCGAGCGCGTCGCGAGCGATGCGCGCTACCGCGGCCTGGAGCTCGTCCCGCAGGAGGGCCTCCTGCCGCTCGGGCCGGACCCGCGCTCGGGCCTCGAGGAGTTCCTGCACTGGCCCACCCACCTGCCCGGCCATTTTCCGCCGCGGCGCGGGGCGGACGGCGAGCTGACTCCGCTGCGCGGCGAGACCGGAGTGATCCTCGTCCTGCTCCCGGGCGGTCCGTTCGTCATGGGTGCCAGCCGCGACGAGGAGCTGCCGAACTACGACCCGGCGGCGAAGGAGTTCGAGTTCCCGCCCCACCGCGTCACGCTCGACCCGTTCTTCATGGGCAAGCACGAGCTGAGCCGCGGCCAGTGGGTCCGGCTCTCGGGCGCGGACGATCCGTCCTACTGGGTGCCGCGCATGAACGGAGGGTTTCCTCCGGAGGCCTATCCGCGCATGCCAGTCGACAGGGTCTCGTGGTTCGACTCGAAGCGCGAGCTCGAGCGAGGAGCCCTGGTCATGCCGACCGAGGCACGCTGGGAGTACGCGTGCCGCGCGGGCACCGACGGGGCCTGGAGCTGGGGCCGGGACCCCATGGCCTACGAGGCGTACGCCAACCTGGGTGACCGTCGCTACAACGAGAGGTTCGAGAACGCGGTCCAGTGGATGACCAGGAGCAACGACGGCTTCGCGGCGGTCGCCCCCGTGGGCAGCCTGCTGCCGAACGCCTTCGGCCTGCACGACATGCACGGCAACGTCCACGAATGGAGCCTCGACGACTTCGGGCCGTACTCCGGCGGGAACCGCCCCGGGGACGGGAAGCTCCTCGTCTCGGACGGCTACGACAAGCGGGTGGCACGAGGCGCCTGCTTCAACAACACGGTGTACGAGGCCGCCGCGTACTCTCGTTCGGCCTGGGTCCCGGACCGTTCGGAGACCTACTGCGGGGTGCGTGCCGCGCGCGACCTCCAGCCCTGAGGACCCGGTGGCCCTCCCGCGACATCGGTCGAGGTCTCTGGAACTCGGGAGGGCGCCGCGCGACGCCGAGACCACCGATGCACGATGACGCGAACAAGCGCCGGCACGAGGTAACCCGCCTGCTGCACGCCGGCGACCAGGATGCGCTGCTCTCGGCCGTCTACGGCGAGCTGCGCGCGCTCGCCGCCCGGCACATGGCTCCCGAGCGCAACGGGCACACGCTCCAGGTGACGGCCCTCGTGCACGAGGCCTACCTGCGGCTCGTCGACGAGGACTCCAGCTCCTGGAAGGAGCGCCGCCACTTCTACGCGACCGCCTCGTCGGCCATGCGCCGGATCCTGATCGAGCACGCCCGGGTGGCGCGCACACAGAAGCGCGGCGGAGCGCTGCGCCGCGTGACCCTCGGCTCCGCGGACACGCCGATGGAGCTCGACGTGGAGCAGGCCGCCGCCCTCCACGACGCGCTGGAGGTGCTCGAGCGGGAGGACGCGCGCGCGGCGGCCGTGGCGCGCCTGCGGTTCCTCGTGGGCCTCAGCGTCGCGGAGACGGCCCGTCAGCTCTCCATCTCCGAACGCAGCGTGGCGCGCGAGTGGACGTTCGCACGCGCGCGCCTGTACGACCTGCTCGGGATCTGAGCGCCCAGCCCGGTGCATCGGGCCCGGGAGCGGATCGCCCTGCGGGCGGCTCCCGGGCCCGCGCACGGCTAGAGAGCCCCGCCCGCTCCGTTGAACGTCAGGAACTTCCAGCGCCCGTCCTCGCGGACGGCGACCCCCATCGTGTTCGAGTGCTGCACGACCTCCACGTCCGGGTTCTGGACGCCGGGTGGGATGCTGGAGAGGGACGTCGAGAGCGGATCCCCCGCATCGACCCTCACGATGATGCACTCGAAGGCGTACGTCGCGGTGTTGCCCACCACGTCGAAGGACGTCTTGCTCTCGGACGTGAGCGTCACCGACGACCCCCAGAGCGGGTTGCTCGACAGGAAGTCGGTGATGTTGACCGCCCCTGCGATGGTGAATCCACCGGCCTGGAACACGGCGTCGTCCGCCCACAGGCTGAGCATCAGGTCGTAGTCGCCGAGCGAGCTGGCCAGGTGGAAGTCCTCGCGGAGCTGCATGAGTCCCAGCTCCGCGGGCGGCGCGGCGTGGTTGCTCGCCGGGGCGGCGGCCGTGAGGGTCAGCACCAGGCCGGCACCGGCGAGCAGGAGGGAGAGCGAGAGCTTGTTCATGTCGTGGCGTCCTTCGTCAGGGGTCCCATCGGTCCGTCCACCCCACCGCCGGCGCCGAGCGGGCGAGGGCGAGTGAAGCGGTCACGCCAGGCCTTGTGAGAACGGCGCTCGAAACCCGCCAGGAATCCGGCGACTCCGCGGACGGCCCGGCCGACACCAGGGCTGCAAGTGCCTGCCACGCCGTGGCTTGGGCCCGGGGCGACTCCGCGCGCGCCACGCGCTCCGGGCGGCCGGCGCGCCCGCGCGATCCGCCGCCCGGGGACCGCGGCCCGGTGGTAGCCTCGACGGCTCAGGCTGCGTCCCGAACCGAGGAGTCCCCGTCATGTGGTTCCTGCGTTCCCCGAGCTTCGCCGCGGCGGTCGTCTCCGCCGCCGTCCTCGCCGGCCCTCCCGCCCTCGCCGCGCAGGGCACGCCCTGGCGCACCGTCGTGCCGGCCGGATCCGTCGCCCAGCAGACGTGGACGCGCGCGGGCTCGCCCTACCTCGTGACCGGCGACGTCCACGTCACCGGCCTCACGATCGAGCCGGGGGTCACGGTGCTGGCCGCGGGCGAGATCCGCGTGGTGGCGGACCTGGTCGCGCGCGGGAGGCCGGCCGAGCCGATCCGCTTCGCGCCGTCGGGGGCGACCTGGACCGGCCTGACGTTCGACCGGACGCCGGACGGGTCGGTGCTCGAGCACTGCGTCGTCGAGGGCGCCCGGACCGGCCTGAACATCACGAACAGCCACCCCGGGATCGGCGGGTGCCTGATCCGGCGCAACGGGGTCGGCATTCTCCTGAACCTCGACGGTGTGGCGTACGAGGTGCGCGACTGCATCCTGACGCAGAACGCGCCCTTCGGGGGCGTGGACGCGCTCCTGACCGGAGGCGCCGTCCTGACGCTGTCGAACTGCCAGGTGACCCGGAACCAGCGCCTGAGCATCTTCACTCCCGCCGGCCAGCACGTGGCGGAGGGCGGCGGGATGCGCGTGCGGGCGTCCGACGACAGCATGCTGTTCCTGCGGGACTGCTCGATCGTCGGGAACCGGGCCTACAGCGTCGACAACACGCCGCTCGACCTCGGCGACACCTACTCCCGGGGAGGCGGTGTCTTCTTCCGCTGCCTCCAGGGGTGCGCCGCCGACGCGTTGACCGTGGAGAACTGCGTCGTCCTCGGGAACCAGGTCGGCGCGGCCAGCCTGGGGAGCGACGCCTTCGCCTTCGCGGAGGGCGGTGGGCTGTTCGTCGGGAGCAGCTCGTTCTTGATGCGCAACAGCGTGGTCGCCGGCAACGACCTGCGCGCCGAGTCGTGTTGCTACGTCGAGGAGTTCGGCGGCGGGATCCTGGCGTCCGTCGCCGCGTGCCTCGTCGAGAACAGCACGATCGCGAACAACAAGCGGGCGGGCTTCCACCTCCGGGGCCACAGCTCGCTGCCGCGCCTGCTGACCAGCAACATCGTCCACGGCAACGAGACGTCGATCACGACCAGCTCCCCGTCGATCTCGCTGGCCGTGACCTACTCCCTGGTCGAGGGCGGCTTCCCCGGCACCGGCAACTTCGACGCCGACCCGGTGTTCGCCGGGCCCGGCCCGGACCCGCTCGACTACTTCGTGCTGCCGGCCTCGCCCTGCGTCGACGCAGGCGACCCCTCCCCCGCGGCCGACGACGGCTGCCCCGAGGTCGCCTTCGGGACGTCGCGCAACGACGTCGGCGCCCGCGGCGGACCGGGGAACTGCGGCTGGGGGCGCAGCGCGCTGCCCTACTGCACCGGCAAGGCGAACTCGCTCGGCTGCGTCCCGTTCCTCATCGGCGAGGGCACGCCCAGCGTGTCCTCGACCGCTCCCTTCCGCCTGCGCGCGTGGGACCTGCTGCCCGCCGAGGGCGCGTTCTTCCTGACGAGCGCGGGCCGCGCCAAGCTCCCGTTCCACGGCGGCCGCCTGTGCGTCGCGTCACCGCTCCGGCGCGTCCACCCCACCCGCTTCGCCACGAGCAACGGCCCGGTCCCCTGCACGGGCACCCTCGTGCGCGACTACAACCAGCACGTCCAGAGCGGCCACGACCCCCTGCTCACCGTCGGAGCGCGCGTGCACGTCCAGCTCCTGCAGCGCGACCCCGGCGACCCCGCGGGCTTCCAGGACGGGCTCTCGAACGCGCTGCAGTTCTTCGTGCAGCCGTAGGCGGGCCGGGCCGCCGCGGGGAGCCCGGTCACGGACAGATCGTGAAACGGACCGCGTCCGTCAGCGAGTCCCCGAAGCCCGCGGGGTCGTTCACGTCTCGCTGGTACCACTGCGCGACGACGACCTGGCCGGCCGTGAGCTGGGGGTCGGAGCCGCCCTGCACGTGCTGGTTGAAGTTGCGCCGCAGCACGCCGCGGCACGGCGGCGTCCCGTCGGCCTTGGCGAACTTCGGGGGCAGCAGCCGCTGGACCGGCGCCTTGATGCAGAGCTTGCCGCCGTGGAAGTCCAGGTTGGCCTTCTTGAACCCGTACATCAGGAACCCGAAGTTGCCGTCGATCACGTCGTCCGCCCGGATCTGGAAAGGCGTCGTGGCGCTGGCGCTGGGCGTGCCCACGGTCGAGACGAACGGCACGCAGCCCTCCGAGTTCAGCTTGCCGGCGCAGTAGGTCACCGGGGGCGGCGTCCAGAAGGCGAGCCCGCTGAAGTCCGCCGCGACGCCGGTCGGCCCGACGTCCGTGAGCACCCCCGTGGTCGGGTCCAGGATCCGCAGCATGTTCGTGGCGCCGGCGCCGATCCCGTCGATCACGTAGAACTGGCCGGTGGTCTCGTCGAAGTCCATCCCGCCCGCGAAGCCGATGCCGGCGCTCAGCGGGACCGAGGCGAGCAGGAGCGCCGTGCCGTCGTCGATCTCGGTCGCGTGCGGCGACGCCGAGCTCGCGTACCACCCGTACAGCCGGGCGGGCGCGACCGTCGGGTCGTAGGCCAGCCCGGCGTGGTACAGCAGGAGCGTGCTCGTCCCGTTGTTCAGGTAGCCGATCGACGTCGCCGCTCCCGTCGACGGATCGACCCGCAGGAACTCCGGCAGCCCGCCGAGCCCCACGAGGTGCGCGGCGACGACCAGCGTGTCGGTGTCGGGGTCCCAGGCGACGTCGCCCTCCTCGATGTCGCCGAACCCGGTCGGGCCGACCAGCGTCAGCGCGCCGGTCGCGACGTCGACCGTGAAGAGCGAGTTCTGCACGGGCGAGAAGATCGACGACACCGCGTAGACCGTGCCGTCGGGTCCCGTGTCGATCCCCACCAGGTTCGGCATGGACGTGGGTACCGGCGAGCTGGCCTGGCCGGTGGTCGGGTCGATCCGGTAGAGGTCGCCGGTGGTGTAGTCGACGGCCAGCAGGACCTGCTCGGCCCGGGCCGTCGCCGCGAGGGCGATCGACAGGGCGAGGACGAGGCGCGTGCGCATGGGAGAACTCCTCTCGGTCTCGGAAGACGAGGCGTGCACCGATCCGGAACCGAGTAGAGCACCCCCCGCGTCCCCCGCCCAGGCGTCCTCCGGCGAATCGCCGCCAGGCCCCGCGCGGAGCCCCCCGGCTGGCGTCACGGCGCCCGGTGTGGACGCGCCCCCGCCGCCGGCCGGCGGCCAGCGCTACTCGGTGTAGCCCAGGGCGCGCAGCGCCTCGGCCTGCTCGGGGGAGAGCTCGGCCTCCTCGCCGGCCTCGAAACTGGCGGCGAGCTGCCGGTGCCGCTCCCAGATGCGCCACAGGCGGCGCTGCGCCTCGGCGGCGACTTCGGGGTGCTCGTCGGCGACGTCCTCGAGCGCCAGCGGGTCGGCCTCGAGGTCGTACAGCAGGAAGCGCGAGACCTCGGGGAACTCGAGCGCGCTCCAGCGCCCACCCGCCGGCGCCGGGTGACGGCCGTGGGTCGGCGGGGTGGCCGCCTCGGCCGTGCGGATCTCGAGGGACTGCCCCCAGCGGCCGTCGCGGACCTCGAGGTTGCCGATCAGCGAGCCGTCGTCGAGCACGCGGAACTCGTCGAACACCACCGGCGGCGGCGTCCAGTCGTCCTCGCCCAGCAGCACGGGCGCGAGCGAGTGCCCCTGCGCGACCGCCGCCGGCGGCAGGCCCGCCAGCTCGAGCACGGTGGGCAGGACGTCGATCATCGACACGGGCGCGTCGATGCGCCGGCCCCCCGCGATGCGCCCGGGCCAGACGAAGATCAGCGGGACGTGGGACTCGAAGTCGCCGAGCAGCGCCCCCTCCCAGGCCGGCGGCTGCGGGTCGAGCAGGCCGCGACCGAAGCGCGGGTAGCTGGCGGCGGGGTGGCCGTGGTCCGCGCCGATGACGAGCAGGGTGTGCTCCCACTCGCCCCGCTCCTTCAGCCGCTCGACGAGCTCCCCGAGGCGCTGGTCCTGGTGCATCATCGCCTCGTCGTGGCTGTCCTGCATGGTCCGGTAGAAGACCTGCGGGTCGACGTCGTGCTCCTGGAGCTGCCCCTGCCAGTGCTCGTGCACGCTGGCGGACGTGTGCCGGAAGGGGAACCGGAAGCTCCGCATCTGCTCGGCGAGCGCCTCGCTGCGCTCCGCCGGGACCAGGCGGCCGGCGAACGGGCTGGGCGGGTGGTGCGGCGGGTGCACGTCGGTGGTCTGGAAGTGCACCCAGTACGGCCCGGGGTAGGCCGCGCGCCAGGCCCAGAACTGCTCGTGCAGGATCTTCGACGAGATCGCCTCGATCGGGTCGAACGGCGCGCCGCGCTTGCCGAAGTCGCGGAACACGTCCACGCCCCGGTCGAGCCCCGAGCGCGAGCCCGCGTTCGGGTTGAACGTGTACACGCCGGTGTGGAACCCCGCGCCGTGGAAGTGCTCGGCCATGGTCTTCACGTTCGGCGGCACCGGGTTGGCGTCGTCGCGCAGGCCGCCGAGGACGCTGTGGTGCAGGGACGTCATGAACGACGCGGTCGACGGCATCGTCCAGGTCGCGTTGCTGTAGGCGTGCTCGAACACGACCCCCTCCGCCGCCAGTCGCTCCAGGTTCGGGGTCGTCGGCCGCTCGTAGCCGTACACGCTCATGTAACGCGCGCTCGCGCCGTCGATGACGTAGAAGATCACGTCGGGGCGCTCGCGCGCAGGGCGCGGGTCCGCCGGCGCGCTCGAGACCGTCGGCGAGGCCCAGAAGGCGACGCCGGGCGCGGACTCGTCCGCCGCGCTCGCCGCGAGCGCCAGCGTCACCTCGCGCCCGGACCAGCGCCCCAGGTCGACGGAGCGCTGGCGCCAGGCCTCGCCGGGCGGGACGCTCTCCTCCAGGACCGTCTCCTGCGCGCTGCCGTCGTCGACGTGGACGCTCATGCGGGTCGCCGCCCCGAACGACCCCAGCGCCAGGTCGAGGCGCGCCGCGTCCGGCAGGCGCACGGGGAAGGACAGCCGCGTCGGCGTGTGCGTCCAGAGCGTGCGGCGCTGCGGGCCGAAGTCGGTGTGGGCGGACGAGGAGACCGAGCGCACGCCGACGCCGGCCTCGTCGAAGACCGCGCTGGCGGGGACGAGGGTCACCGAGGCGAGCTCGACCTCCGCGGGTCCGCTCGCTCCGAACAGCAGGGCGACCTGGCGCACCGGCCCCCGCACCGGACCGCCCTCGCCGCGGACCGGGAAGCGGTGGACCCGCAGGTCCCCGTCCGCCGGCACGTCCGTGCCGGCGCCGTAGCTGCGCGTCGGCCACTGCTCCTCCGGCGACTCCCCGGCGGCCTCGCGGACGTTGTAGCCGATGCCGACCCACTCGACGGGTCCCGTGGCCCGCGCCTCGACCAGGACGTGGGTCCACGCGTCCAGGTCGAAGTCCTCGACCTCGACGAAGACGCCGCCGGTGAGCTCCGCGCCCGGCTCGCCGGGCGCCCGGCACGACTCCGTCAGGCGGATCCGCAGCGAGCCGTCGAGCGCGGCGACCTCGGCCGGCGCCCCGCCGTCGAGCAGGTTCGGCAGAGGCTCCCACCCCGCCGCGCCCACGTCGAAGCGCCAGCCCAGCGTCCGCGCCACGTCGTCCCGCACGACGCCGCCCTCGACGGCCGCCGTGTCGAGCCGCTCCTCGAGGTGGATCGCCGCGGTCGCCGTCGGGGCCGCGGGCGCCGGCGCGGGACGGTCCGCCTCCGAGCAGGCGGCGAGCCCGAGCACGAGGCCGGCGGCGAGGAGGGGGGAGCGAGAGCGTCGTCGGGAGGTCATGGGCGTCGGGGGCGTCGTCCTGGGGGGGGCCGGACCGGGAGCGTCCCGGCGAGAGGCCGAGTCTAGCCCCGCGGCGCGGGACCTCGCTCCCCCACTGTCCTGCCCGATGGGCCGCGGCCCCCCCGACGCGGGCCCGGCGGACCTACTGCGCGAGCCAGGTGGTGACCGTGCGGTCGGGGTCGGGGGTGACCGTCACGCGGTGCAGCGGGCCCAGGGCTCCCGTGGGCTGGAGCGTCGGGCCGACGAAGACGATCGTGCCGTCGTCCTGCTGCTGCCAGGCCTGCGGGACGCGGACGCCGGTCCACTGCACGGCGCGGGTCGCGAAGCGCGCGACGACCTCGCCGTCGAGCAGGAAGGTGCGCAGCTTCTGGCGCTCGGCCGTGACCTCGCGCCCCTCCAGGATCAGGTGCCGGCCGTCGGGCGTGAAGTCGAGCGGCGTGGCCTCGACCTCGAGCGGACCGTCGTCGCACCACCAGCCGCGGGACAGCGCCCCGACCACGTGGCGCGAGTCCGGGCTGAAGAAGACCCGCCCGCCGAGCGCGCTCGTCGGGGCGGGGAGCTGCACGCCATCGACGACGAGCCGCGTGTACGCCGCGTCCCCGTGACCGAAGTAGGCGTAGCGCCGGCCGTCCGGGCTGAGCGTCAGGCTGAACAGGCGCAGCGTGACCGGCTCGACGTGCTCGTTGAAGTGCACCTGCAGTTTCCCCATGAGCTCGCCCGCCGTGAAGGCCACGGCGTCGCCGGTCGCGGAGTACAGCGGGCCGACGTGCAGCAGCCGGTTCCCCGCGTCGGCCACGCCGTTGACGACGACGTGGGTCAGGCCGTCCCGCTTGCCGACGTAGACGCACTTCGACGAGTCGGGCGTGAAGGCCAGGCGCTCGATCGGCCAGAACTCGTCGTGCTTCTCGCCGTCCAGCACGACCCAGGCCTTCTGGTTCAGCGCACACACGACCGCGCGGCGCCGGCCGTCCGGGCTGAAGACGATGTCCGTGGCGTCGTCCAGGACGGGCTCGCCGTTGACGAAGAGCCGCTTGCGCCCGTTCGCGTCGACCGTGGCGATCACGCCGACGTCGCCGGTGCTGGAGACCACCACCTTGGTGATCTGGTGGGCGGTCACCTGCTCGCGCCCGTCGACGAGCAGGGTCTCCTGCGGGATCGCGCCCACGACGTACATCAGGCCCTTCCCGTCCGGCGTGAACCGGGCGCGGTCGCCGGGGGGGACCTGCTCCTCGCCGTCGACGACCAGCAGGCCCCGCGGCGGCGCCCCCGCCGCGGTGGCGACCAGCCCCCAGCGCGAGCCGTCCGCGTCGAAGAACGGCGCGGCGGGCCCCTCCAGCACCGGCGAGACGGGCTCCCCGTCGCGCACGAGCCGGAAGGACTGGTACGAGTCCTCCGTGCGCGCGAGGAAGAACACGTGCTGGCCGTCGGGCGAGAACTGCAGCTGCTCGATCGCCGCGCCGCGCGCCGAGACCGGCCCACGGTGGACCTCCTCGCCGTCGACGAACACGACCGCCTCCGCGCCGATCTGACCCGCGTACGCGTGGCGCGTGCCGTCCGGGCTGAAGGCCACGGGCCCCGTCCACTTCCGCTCGGCGCGCAGCATGGACCCGTCGCCGGTGTCCTCGACGACGACGCCGAACGCGGCGAGGAACAGGGAGTCGATCGCCTGCCCCTCCACGCCGTCGACGGTGACGAACGTCTTCCCGTCGCGGCCGTGCGCGGTGGCGACGTGCATGCCCCGGGGGCTCAGCGTGTAGGTCATGCCGGCCGCGAACGCCGGCGCGACCTCCTGCTCCACGATCCCCACCTCGGAGGCGAGGGACGGCCCGACCAACGCGACCAGGACACCGGCGCTCGATGCGCCGGCAAGAAAGCGAGCGAGAAACATGGCCAGGTCCTCCAGAGACCGGGGTCCAGCGGATTCTCCGAGGCGCTCGACCGCTCACTGCTGTTCGAAGGCTGTCTCGGTTGCGGCACATTCTACGCCCCCGCGTGGCGCGCAAGTCGACGCCCGTCGGGGTCCGCGGGCCGGCGCGATGCGCCCGGCCCCGGGGACGGGGCGAGGTGCGCGATTCCGCTCCGCCCGGACCGGGGCGAGCCGACCGCGCCGGCGCTCCGGCACGACCCCGGGGTCACCGGTCGGGACCGGCGCCTTCCCCCTCCGGAGACCGCGGGGGCCCGTGCGGACACCGGTCCGGAATCCCCTGCGGCCGCCGCGGGTCGCCGTTAGGCTCTGCCGCGCTGAAACGTCTCGAGGCGCCGGGATGCCGGCGCCGCAACCGGATCCACGCTGCATGAACTTCCGACCGACCCCCCTCGCGTTCGCCTTCCTCGCCCTGCCGGCGGTGCTGTCCTGCACCGCCCAGGGCTCGCACGAGCCGGCTCCCCCCGCGGACTACGAGGGCAAGATCGCCCTCGACATCCGCGACTCCGAGCAGGACTGGGGCCCCTACACGCCCCGGCGGGCCCCCGAGGGTGCCCCCAACGTCCTCTTCATCCTCTACGACGACACGGGCCAGGCCGCCTGGTCGCCCTACGGCGGCCGCATCTCGATGCCCACGCTGGACCGGCTGGCGGCCAGCGGCGTGACCTACACGCAGTGGCACACGACCGCGCTGTGCTCGCCGACGCGCTCGACGATCATGACCGGGCGCAACCACCACCTGAACGGCATGGCCTCGATCACCGAGACCTCGGCCGGCTTCCCCGGCGCCTCCGGGCGCATCCCCGAGCAGTGCGCGAGCCTCGCGAACGTGCTGCGCGACGCGGGCTGGAGCACGTTCTGGCTCGGCAAGAACCACAACGTCCCCGAGACCGACGTCTCGCCGGGCGCGAGCCGCAGCCAGTGGCCGCTGCAGCAGGGCTTCGACCGCTTCTACGGGTTCCTCGGCGGGGAGACCAACCAGTGGTACCCGGACCTCGTGAAGGACAACGACTTCATCGAGCCGCCGGCCACGCCCGAGGAGGGCTACCACCTCTCGAAGGACCTCGCCGACCAGGCGATCCGCATGCTGCGCAACCAGCAGGCGACGAACCCCTCGAAGCCCTGGTACATGTGGTACTGCCCCGGCGCCAACCACGCCCCGCACCACAGCCCCCAGGAGTACATCGACAAGTACAAGGGCAAGTTCGACGACGGCTACGAGGCCTACCGCGAGTGGGTGCTGGCGCGCATGATCGAGCGCGGCGTCCTGCCCGCCGGGACGGCGCTGACGCCGCTGAACCCGATGCCCGAGGACGAGGCCAACGCGGCGGACTCCGTCCGGCCCTGGGACTCGCTGAACGCCGACGAGAAGCGCCTGTTCTCCCGCATGGCGGAGGTCTTCGCGGGCTTCTCGGAGTACACGGACGCCCAGATCGGGCGCGTGATCGACTACCTCGAGGAGACCGGCCAGCTCGAGAACACCCTGGTGATCTACGCGGCCGACAACGGCACCTCCGGCGAGGGCAGCCCGAACGGCTCGGTGAACGAGAACAAGTTCTTCAACGGGTACCCCGACGAGCTCGAGGAGAACCTGAAGTACCTCGACACGCTCGGCGGGCCCGACACCTACAACCACTTCCCGACGGGCTGGGCCGCGGCGTTCTCGACGCCCTACAAGATGTTCAAGCGCTACTCGCAGTTCGCGGGTGGTACCTGCGACCCGCTCGTCATGAGCTGGCCGAAGGGCATCCGGGCCCGCGGCGAGATGCGCCACCAGTACCACCACTCGGTGGACATCGTGCCGACGATCCTCGACGTCTGCGGCGTCGAGATGCCCGACGTCTACCGGGGCGTCCCGCAGTGGCCGCTGTCGGGCGTCTCGATGCGCTACACCTTCGACGCCGCTCCGGACGATCCCACGCGCAAGGAGCGCCAGTACTACACCATGCTCGGCACGCGCGGGATCTGGGCGGACGGCTGGAAGGCCGCGGCCCTGCACGCCCCGCTGACCGGCCACGGCAGGTTCGACGAGGACGTCTGGGAGCTCTACCACGTGGACGAGGACCGCTCCGAGTCCCGCGACCTCGCGCAGGACCATCCCGGGAAGCTCCAGGAGCTGATCGCCATCTGGTTCGAGGAGGCGGAGCGCAACATGGTCCTGCCCCTCGACGACCGCAGCGCCACGGAGCTCCTCACCAACGAGCGGCCGACGGCCGAGCCGGTGCGCGACTGGTACCTGTACTACCCGGGCACCGAGCCCGTCCCCGAGAGCGTGGCGGTCAACGTCCGCGGTCGGTCCTACCGGATCCTGGCCAACGTCGAGATCCAGGAGGACGACTGCTCCGGCGTGATCTTCGCCCACGGCTCGCGCTTCGGCGGCCACACGCTGTTCATCAAGGACAGGAAGCTGCACTACGTCTACAACTTCCTCGGCATCCGCCCCGAGCAGAAGTTCGTCTCGAAGCCCCTCGCGCCCGGCAAGTACACGCTCGGGATGGAGTTCGAGTGGGAGAAGAAGGGCGACTACGGCGAGGGCCACGGCACCTGTCGCCTCCACGTGAACGACGAGGTGGTGGACGAGGGGCCGATGCGGACCCAGATCGGCAAGTTCACGCTCTCGGGCGACGGCCTGTGCGTCGGCTACGACAGCGGCGACAACGTCAGCCAGGAGTACGCCACGCCGGGCACGTTCACGGGCGGGACGATCGACTTCGTCGGCGTCTCCGTCGAGAAGGTCGAGTACCGCGACCTCGAGGGCGAGGCCCGGCGCGCGCTCCTGCGGCAGTAGGAGACGTCCCCCGACCCCGGCGCGCGGTCCGGCGCGGCGCGAGGCGGCTCTACCCCTCGCGCCGCGCCGGTGCCGCGTGGCGGCCGCCCCGACCCGTCCGGTCCCGTGCGCCCCGCGCACCGGCCGACTACGCAGTTGTTCGCATCCTGCCGCGGACACGGCCGCCCTAGCATGGGCCCTCGATCGTCCACTCGAACCACCGACGAGGAGGTCCCCCATGAAGCTCGCGAGCCTGACCCTGGGCGCCGTCGCCGCCACCCTCTTCTTCTCCTCTCCGCCGCAGGAGACACCGCCCGCGATGGTGTCCTGCTACGAGTCCCTGGCCGACACCATCCTCGCGGTGAAGCAGACGGAGGAGCACTTCGTCCGTTCGCTGCTGGACGGGCACTACCACGCCGCGAAGGCCTACGTGCAGCGCGGTGAGTCCGCGCGCGCGGCCGCCGAGATGGCGCTCTTCGCGAACGAGGGCGACAACGCCATCGGCGGCGTGCGCAAGCGCTTGCTCGAGGGCGGCCACCACCACAACGCCGCCGGGGAGGCCAAGGGGATCTACGAGCCCGGCTTCGTCGTCGTCACGCGTCAGGCGAAGCAGGAGGCCCTGGCCGCCGCCACCGCGATGCGCAGCGCCGCCGACGACGAGCAGCGCAAGGCCGCCTGGGAGGACTTCTCCGCGGTCGCGCACGGCCTCATGCCGAAGTGAGACGAGACCGGCTCCTCCGACGCATCCAGCTGTCGACCGCCCTGGCCCTCGCCGCCTGCGGACCGGCCCCCGGGGAGCGGCCCGGCGCCGGGCCGGGTCCGGGCTTCTACTTCGTGGACGTCGCCGCGGAGGCGGGGCTGACGCGCCCGACCTGGTGCGGGCGCGCCGCGAAGCCGCACATCCTGGAGTCCGGAGGGACGGGCCTGGCGCTCCTCGACCACGACGGGGACGGCGACCTGGACCTGTACCTCGTGAACGGCTGGCGCCTCGAAGGGGCCTCCGTCGTCGAGCGCGGCCGCAACGCGCTGTACGAGAACCGCGGCGACGGGACGTTCGTGGACGTCACCGAGATCGCGGGCGTCGGGGACGACGGGTGGGGCTGCGGCGTGGGCGTGGGAGACGTCGACGGCGACGGCCGCCCCGACCTCTTCGTCGCCAACTTCGGCCCCGACGTGCTCTACCGCAACCGCGGCGACGGGACCTTCGAGCGCCTCCCGGACGGGCCCGGCTTCGACGGCTGGTCCGCGTGCCCGGTGTTCTTCGACGCCGATGGCGACGGCCACGAGGACCTCTACCTGAGCGCCTACATCGCGTGCACCCTCGAGGAGGTCCTGGACGCGCAGCCGACGCTCGACTGGAAGGACCAGGCAGTAATGCTGGGGCCCTTCGGGCTCGAGGGGGCGGGGAACCGCTTCTTCGAGAACCTCGGAGGAGGCCGCTTCGAGGACGCCACCGCGAAGTCGGGACTCGCGGACGTGGGCCTCTACTACAGCTTCGGCGTCGTGGCCGCGGACCTCGACGACGACGGGGACCGCGACCTGTACGTGGCGAACGACTCCAACCCCAACTACCTGTATCGCAACGACGGGCGCGGCCACTTCCAGGACGTCGGCCTGTGGAGCGGCTGCGCGCTGGACTCCGCCGGCATGGCCCAGGCCGGGATGGGAATCGCCCCGGGCGACTTCGACGCGGACGGACGCGTGGACCTGTTCGTCACGCACTTCGCCGAGGACTCCTCCACGCTGTACCGCAACCTCGGGGACTGCCTGTTCGAGGACGTGTCCCGGCGCTTCGGCATCCGCCAGCCGACGTACGCGCCGCTGTCCTGGGGCACCTGCCTGGTGGACCTGGACCTCGACGGCCTGCTCGACCTCTTCATCGCGAACGGCCACATCTACCCGCAGGCCGACCAGGTCGCCGGCACGAGCTACGGCCAGGCGAACCAGCTGCTGGCCTGGGACGGCCGCACCTTCACCGACGTCAGCTCCACGGCCGGTCCCGGGCTGGCCGTCGAGGAGTCCAGCCGGGGCGTGGCCTGCGGGGACCTCGACGGGGACGGAGACCTCGACCTGGTGGTCGCCAACGTCGACGCTCCGCCGACCCTGCTGCGCAACGACTCCGCGCGCCGCGGCTCCTGGCTCCTCGTCGACGCCCCCGGCGCGCTCTGCGTCACGGCGGCCGTCGGCGACCGGCGCTGGGTCCGCCACGCCGTCCGCGGGGGCTCCTTCAACTCCGCCTGCGACCAGCGCCTCCACTTCGGCCTCGGACCCGCGGACCGCGTCGACGAGCTGACCGTCCGCTGGCCGGACGGCACCGAGACCGTGCGAAGCGAGGTCGCCGTGGACCAGGTCGTGCGCGTCTCGCGCTGACCCGCTCCGTCCGGTTCCCGGTCCCCCACCCGCTCAGCGGGGCAGCCGGACCTCGAACCGGGCCCCGCCCGCAGGCGCGTCGCCGACCTCGATCTCGCCGCCGTGGGCGCGCGCCGCCCTGCGCGCCAGCGCCAGCCCGAGCCCGTATCCCGCACGCTCGCCGTGGGGAGGCGAGCCCTGGTAGAAGGCCTCGAAGATCGCCTCGCGCTCCGCCGGATCCACGCCGCGCCCTCGATCCGACACGGACACGACCAGGTGCTCCGCGCGACCGTCGATCGTCGTCTCGACCGTCGTCCCAGGAGGTGTCCAGCGCACGGCGTTGCCGACCAGGTTGCGGAGCATCAGGACAAGCGCCTCGCGGTCCCCCCGGACGCTCATGTCCCCCAGCTCACGGACCTCGAGCCGGACCCCGCGCCGGTCCGCCTCGCGCCTCTCCTGGCTCAGCCGCAGCTGGATCTCCGCGCCGTAGTCGAACCACTCCTGGCGAGACAGACGGCCCATGTCGCGGAGCGCCGTCAGGGTGATCATGTTGTCAACGACCAGGGCGAGCTCGCGGAGCTCGTCCAGCTGGCGCCTGATCAGATCGCGATACTCGCCCGCCTCCCGTTCGCGCAGGAGGGAGACCTCCGCCTCGGAGATGAGGTTCTGCAGGGGCGAGCGCAGCTCGTGAGCCAGGCCCGCGGTGAGGAGGACGTTCCGGGAGTGCTCGGCCCGCACGCGCCCGATGGTCTCGTCGAACGCCCGCACGACGCGACGGATCTCGGCAGGTGCCCCTTCCGGAGGAGGAACGCCCCCCGCTTCGTCCAGGTGCGAGCTCGACGCGCTGCGCGCCACTTGCTCCAGCAACCGGGAGAGCCGCTGCGAGAAGAAGGCGCACGCGAGGGATCCCAGGACGACGCCCACTCCCGACAGGGCCATCAACAGGCCGCCCATCCGGGCGAGCTGTCGAGCTCTCGGCCGGCCGTCGATCAGCAGCTCCAGGACGAGGTGCTCGACCGAGCCACCCGGCTCGGTCGCCGTCGGATGGACCTGGACGCCAAGGCTGCGGCGACGGAGGAACCGGCCGGGACGCGTCGTCTGCTCGTCCCGGGGTGGCGGCCCGGCCGGCCAGGGGACCGGCGCGATCGCACCCCCGGTCAGCCATGGCGTAGGGTCCTCGCCGCGCCACACGCGCAGGCTCACGTGGAGCTCGGGGTGCTCGCGATCGAGGTCCAGCGCGGACGCTCTGATCCGCTCCGCGTCGACAGGGTCTTCGAGGACCCGGACCGCGAGCTCCGCACATTCCTCCACCGCGAGCGTGTCCAGCTCCCGCCGCAGGGACGCGCCCAGGATCCAGACGACGAGCACGCCCCCGAGGACCCACGCCCCGAGCAGCACTCCCGTCCCCCAGGCGACGAGGCGCCCGCGCAGTGTCCAGGTCCGCCGCGCCCCCTCCTCCGGGTCGCTCATGGGTGACCCGGAACCCGCATCCGGTAGCCCTCGCCCACGACGGTCTCGATCCCGGCGGCCGCCTCGGGTCCCAGCCGCTTGCGCAGCCGCGCGACCAGGACGTCCACGACGTTGGTCTGCGGGTCGAAGTGGAGCCTCCAGATCGCCTGGAGCAGCTCGGTGCGCGGGAAGGTCCGCCCCGGCCTCGACGCGAGCAGGACGAGCAAGGCGTGCTCCTTGGGACCGAGCTCCAGGCTGCGGCCGCGGAACTCGACCAGGCCCCGTCGCTGGTGGATGGTGAGCTCGCCGATGTGCTGGGGCTTCCTGTCTTCGTGCCGACGCGCGACCGCCTGGAGGCGGGCGAGCAGCTCCTGGAACGCGAAGGGCTTGATCATGTAGTCGTCGGCTCCGAGCTCCAGACCGCGCACGCGGTCGTCCACCTCCTGACGAGCCGTGAGGTAGATCACGGGTGTCTCGACGCCCGCCTCCCGCAGGCGCCCGAGCAGCGCCCAGCCGTCCACACCGGGCATCATCACGTCCAGGAGCAAGACGTCGGGCGCGGGCCGCGTGGCGTCCAGCATCCGGGCGAGCCCGTCCTTCGCGGACGGGAACGTCTCGCAGTCGTGCCCCGACTCGCGGAGCCCGCGCTCCATCGTCGCGAGCAGCCGGACGTCGTCGTCGATCAGGCAGAGGTGCATGGGCCTGCGCGAACGCGACCCGGCGCGTTCGACGCGGCACCGGACCGAGCTGGCGAGCTCGATGATGCGCTTCCCGTCGCGCCCGCGGCCGGCCCGTCGGATTACATCGATGCAATGTCGAGGAGATGGCACGGTCGTAATGCGGTTCCCAGCGCACGAGACGCACATTCCGTCGGCGACACCGAGGCTTCCGCCATGTCTCTCGATTTCTCCGCGTCCGTCCGGCCGGCTCGCACGTCCCTCGCTCCCGGGGAGGGACGCGGTGCCTCCTGGCTCGACGGTGCCTGGCTGGCCGCGACCCTGGCACTGGTCGCGCTGCTGCTGTTCCTCCACCTGGGCGCGGCGCCCGTGACACGGAGGGCGGAGGCCCGCGTCTGGGGCGTCGTGACGACCATGCTCCGCACCGGCGACTTCCTGGTGCCGCGCCTCGGCGACGACCTGCGGCTCGAGAAGCCGCCCCTGTACTACTGGCTCGCCGCGGCGTGGGCCCACGCCGGCGGGACGAGGAGCCTCCTCTGGCTGCGCGCTCCGTCCGCGCTGTGCGCCCTCGCGCTGGTTCCCGTGACGTACGGGTGGGCCCGTCGTGCCGCCGGAGCCCGCACCGCGCTCTTCGCGGCGGTGCTCACGGGCCTGCACGTCCAGCTCGTGGCCCTGGGACGCCGCGGAGTCGCCGAGCCCCTCCTGGCCCTGGCTTGCACCGGGTGCTTCCTGGCGTTCGACCGCCTGGCCTTCGAGCGCCGGCCCGGGAGCCTCGCGCTGTTCGCAGGTTGCCTGGCGCTGGCCCTGCTCGCGAAGGCGACCGCGGCCCTGCTCGTCGTGGGCCTGCCGATCGCCGTGTTCCTGGCGAGCCGCGGCGAGCTCCGCCGCGTCGGTGCGCGCGCCGCCCTGGCCGTCGGTGCGGCGCTCGCGATCGGGCTGTCCTGGTACGTCGTGCTGGCGCTCCGGGAGCCCGCCGCCTGCTCCCAGTTCCTGCAGGCGCTCTTCCTGCCCGTCGCGGGGTCGGGAGCGGAGTCCACGGCCGCCGTCCACCGCGGCGCGCCCTGGCAGACGTCGGCCTTCCTGCTCCAGCGCGGCTGGCCTGGCATCGCGTTGCTGCCGGCCGGGGTCCTCGCGGCTCGACGCACCCGACTCTGGCGAACGCAGCCGCGCGTCCGCTTCGCCGCCACGGTGTTCCTGGTCGTGTTCGCGGTCTTCTCGCTGCTCCCGCAGAAGCAGGCGCACTACGTCCTGCCGGTCATGCCGGCGCTCTGGATCGTCCTGGCGGACTCCGTCCAGCGCGTGGTCGCCCCGCGCACCTCGAGGAGGGCGCTCGCGTGCGTGCTCGCCGGCACCGCGGTCCTGGGGTCCGTGGTCGGCTCGGTCTACCTCGGAGCGGTCCGCCAGCTTCCCGGTCCCGCGACCGCGTGGACCCTGGCGCTGCTCTTCCTCGGCGTGCTCGGCGTCACCGCGCTCAGGACCGGTCGAACGCGGGCCGCGGTCGCCGCGGTGGCCCTGCAGTTCGGAGCCCTCCTGCTGCTCCACCACGGCAGCATCGACCTCTGGCAGCGGCGTCTCGACGTCGGCGAGGCCCGCGCGACCGCCGGCCGCGAAGCTCGGGCGTGGAACCGCGCACGCGAGCTCCACCCCGCGGTCTCCCGCCTCTTCCCGGAGCATGGGCGCGGGCCGCTGGTCTACGCGGGGGACGGCGCCTGGACTCGGGCGGCCGCCGGAACTCCGTACGCCACTCTGCCCGTCCTGGCCGCGGGAGGTGAGCTGCCGTGAGCGCCGCGCCGCGCCTCCCCGACCTTTCCGTCGTCGTGCCGTGCTTCGACGAGCGCGACAGCGTCCTGCCCTTGCTCGACGAGCTCGAGGAAGTGCTGGACGCGCTTCGCTACGAGCGCGGACTGCTCGCGGAGATCCTCGTCGTGGACGACGGCAGCGGCGACGGTACCGCGGCGATCCTCGAGGAGGCGAAGCCGAGACACCCCCGCCTGGGCGTGCTCCGGCACCGTACGAACCTCGGCCAGAGCGCGGCGCTGGCCACAGGTCTCGCGGCCGCACGCGGTGGGGTCCTGATGACCCTCGACGGGGACGGCCAGAACGACCCGGCCGACCTGCCTCGCCTGCTGGACGCGCTCGCGACGTCCGACATGGCCTGCGGCGTGCGCCGCGATCGCCACGACGGGTGCCTGCGACGGATCTCCTCGCGGATCGGAAACCGGTTCCGCGACCTGGTCACCGGGGATCACGTTCAGGACGCCGGCTGCGCCGCCCGCGCCTTCCGGGCCGAGGTCGTGGCCGAGCTCCCGGCGTTCGACGGCATGCACCGCTTCCTGGCTACCCTCGCGCGGGCGCGCGGCTTCCGCGTCGTGGAGATCGACGTCCACCACCGCCCCCGGCGGGCGGGCCGCAGCAAGTACGGGATCCGCAACCGGGCTCTGCGGGGCGTCTTCGACTGCCTGGGAATCCGCTGGTGGCGGCGGCGAGCCTTCCCGGCAACCTCCGCACGCCTGGCGCCGTCCCGTCCGCGCTCCCTCCTCGCCAGCGTGGGCCCCGAGAGGATCCCGGGATGACGCCGCCGCCCGCGGGGGCCCGTGCGCTTCCCCTGCAGATCGGGCCGACCCGGACGTCCCGGACGCTGCTCCTCGTGACGGGCGCGCTCCTGGTGCTCGCCTGCGTCCTGCTGCGACTCGGCCCGTGGCGGCTCGATCTGCACACCCACTGGGGATCCCTGAGAGCCTGGACCGCCGGCCTCGGGGTGCCGGGTGTCGCCGTCTTCGGGCTCGCCGCGGCAGGGCTCGTCGCGGCGGGCTTCCCGCGCTTGGTGCTCTCGGCGGCCGCGGGGTCGCTCTTCGGGGCCTGGCAGGGGACCGGCATCGCGGCCCTGGCCACTCTCTGCGGCGCGCTGCTCTCCTTCCTCGTGGTGCGCGGCTGCGCGCGCGAGCGCGCCTCGCGCCTGCTCGACGGTCGTGCGACGGAGGCGTGCGCGGGTCGCGGCCTGCCCCTCGTGCTGCACGTGCGGCTCTTCCCAGCGGGGAACAGCCTGGTGACGAGCGCCTTGCTCGCGTGCGCCGACGTGACCGTCGCCGAGTTCGCAGGAGGCACCGCCCTGGCCTGCCTGCCCAGCACGGCGCTCGTCGCGTCCCTGGCGTCCACGGCCACTTCCCCCCTCGAGGCCGCGACCCCGACGGCGTGGATGGCCTCGATCTGGATCGCCTGGTGGCTCGGCTGGCGCGCCTACGTCCGCCGGCAGGCGCGGCTGACTGCGTGACCGTGCGCGGCGCCCGCCCCGCGGTCGCTCGTCCCGCGGGCGCGCGCGCAACGGCTCCCCCACGCCCGGGCCGGTCCGGACGGCCCGAGAGGCCCGCACCGGGCAGCCGGTCGGCGTCACCTGGGGAACACGACGCGCCAGTCGCGCTGCATGTCCACCACGGTCCAGCCGCGCTGGTCGGCCTCGTCGAGCGCCCCGGCGAGCTTGCCGACGCTGGAGTCGCGGTCGTAGGCCCACTCGCGGTCGGCGTCGGTGTGGTGCACGATCAGGCCGAGGCGGGGGGTCGTGTCGGAGGGGTCGCGCGGGACGGTCGTGTACTGCAGCATCTGCAGGTCGCCGTCGGAGTTGCCGGCGGCGAGGATCGGGCGGCGCCCGATGTGCTGGTGGATCCCGACCGGCTTGCCCTCCTTGTCGTCCACGAAGAGGCCCTCGCCGTGCTTGACGATGGTCGGGACGCCGTCGCGCATCTCGAAGCCGGCCGCCAGGCTCGAGCCGACGACCTGCTCCGGCGGGATGCCGTAGACCCGCTCGGCGAAGACGCGCATGAAGTCGACTCCGCCGCCGGAGACGATGAACGTCTTGAAGCCGTTCGCCCGCAGGTACCCGAGCAGCTCGAGCATGGGCGCGTAGACCATCTGGTCGTAACGCTGGCCGGTCTGCGGGTGGCTCGCCGTCGCGAGCCAGGCGTCCACCGACGTGGCGAACTCCTCCGCCGTGACCTCCGCGTGGGAGGCGGCCAGCAGCTTGCCCAGCCCGCCCATGCCGGTCGCCATGACGCCCTTCACGTCGCCCGCGAGGGCGCTCTGGAAGGGCTCGGTGGTCTTCCACTCGGGGTGGTCGCCCGCCAGGTCCTCCACGCGATCGAGCGCGAACAGCAGCTGGAAGTACACCGGCTGCTCCGCCCACAGCGTGCCGTCGTTGTCGAACGTCGCGACGCGCTCCCCGGGCGGGACGAACCCCGGACCGCCCTCGCGGGTGACGGCGGTGACGAACTCGACGATGGCCTGCTTCGACGGGCCGTCGTTCCACGACGGGAGCGGGTCGGCCGACGGCCCGGAGGGTGCCGTCGCGCAGCTGGCGACGAGGAGGAGCGTCAGGGCGAGGGCGGAGGAGAGGTGCTTCATGGGGTGTCTCACGGGGGGAGGGCCGGCCGCATCGCGCTCGGGCGGCGTCCGTCGTGATGCCGAATCTACCGCTCCGGGCGCGCGAACCGGAGCCGGTCCGTCCGCGGGGAATCCAGGCGGTCCGCCCCGGGGTCCCGGGGCCGGGGGCCCGCGCGGCGGCCTAGGGGATCGGCTTCCGGCCGGTCGGGTAGTCCGGGTACTCCGTGCGGTCGTGGAGCTTGGAAACGAGCTTGTCCAGGGCGCGCAGCACGTCCCGGCGGCTGACCTGGCCCACGAGCTTGTCGCCGTCGAGCACCGGGAGCCGGCGGACGCGGCGCTCGACGAAGGCCTGGGCCACGCCGAAGAGGTCCAGCTCGGGGGGGATCGTGTGCTCCGTCCCGCTCATGAGGCCGCCCACGAGCTGCTCCTCGTCGTGGTCCTCGAAGTAGGGCTGGTTGGCGAGCGCCCGCATGCAGTCGAACTCGGAGAAGTGACCGACCAGGCGACCGTCCTCCCCCACCACCGGGGCGCCCGAGATGCTGTGCCGCAGGAGCAGGCGGATGGCCTCGGTCACCGGCATCTGCGGCCGGAACGTGACCAGCTTGGTGGTCATCATGTCGCGTGCCGTGGGGATGTCGGGGCGCAGCGTCATGGGCTTCCGCCGCACGGCTCGGGGCGAGCTCGCGCGGCGCTCATTCTGGCCACCGGGGGGGGACGCTCGCAGGTCAAATCCGTAGAATGCGCGCCCCTCGAACCAGGCCAACCATGTCCGGTCCGCAGAACGGCGTCCACCGATCCAGGAAGGGGCTCGACGTCCCCATCACCGGCGAGCCCGAGCAGCTCGTCGACGGCGCGGGCGTGCCCGCTCGTGTCGCGGTCCTCGGCGACGACTACCACGGCCTGCGCGCCCGGGTCCACGTCGAGCCGGGCCAGGAGATCCGGCGCGGCGAGCTGCTGTTCGAGGACCGCAAGAACCCCGGCGTGCGCTTCACCTCGCCCGGGGCGGGACGCGTCGCCGCCGTGCACCGCGGCGAACGCCGGGCGCTCCAGTCCGTGGTGGTCGAGCTCTCGGAGGGCGAGCGCAACGGCCGCCCCGCCGAGGGCGAGCTGGCGCGCTTCGACGCCTGGCGCGAGCGCACGGACCCGCGCGACCTGGACGCCGACGCCGTCCGCGCGCTGCTGGTCGAGTCCGGCCTGTGGACCGCGCTGCGCACGCGCCCCTTCAGCAAGGTGCCCGCGCCGGACGGCGACGCCCCGCACGCGCTCTTCGTGTCCGCGATGGACACGCGGCCGCTGGCCGCCGACCCCGCCGTGGTCGTCGACGAGCGCCGGGCCGCGTTCGAGACCGGCCTGCGCGCGCTCGCGCGCCTGACCGAGGGGCCGACCTACCTCTGCGTCGCCCCCGACGCGGCCTTCGCGCAGGGCCTCGACGCCCCCGTCCGGGTCGAGCGGTTCGAGGGCCCGCACCCCGCGGGGCTGAGCGGCCACCACATCCACCGGCTCGCGCCCGTGGGCCGGGCCCGGCGCGTGTGGACGATCGGCTACCAGGACGTCCTCGCCGTCGGCGACCTGTTCGCGACCGGGGTGCTGCCGGTGGAGCGCGTCGTCGCCCTCGGCGGCCCCGCCGTCACCCGCCCGCGGCTCCTGCGCACGCGGCTGGGCGCCTCGCTCGAGGACCTGACCCGCGACGAGCTCGCGGACGGCGAGGTCCGCGTGATCTCCGGCTCGGTGCTCGACGGCAAGAAGGCCATGGGCGAGGTCTTCGGGTTCCTCGGCCGCTACGACCTCCAGGTCAGCGCGCTCGCCGAGGACCGCGACCGCCCGTTCCTCGGCTGGCTGACGCCGGGAGCGGACCAGTTCTCGCTGATCCCCGTCTTCCTCTCGCGGCTGCTCGGGAAGAAGCGCTTCGCGATGACCACCTCCACCAACGGCTCGCCGCGCGCGATGGTCCCGATCGGGATGTTCGAGCGCGTGATGCCGATGGACATCCTCCCGACCTACCTCCTGCGCTCGCTCGTCGTCGGCGACGTCGAGCAGGCCGAGAAGCTCGGCGCGCTGGAGCTGGACGAGGAGGACCTCGCCCTGTGCACCTTCGTCTGCCCGGGCAAGACCGAGTACGGGCCGATCCTGCGCCAGAACCTGGAGCGCATCGAGAAGGAAGGCTGATGAGAGCGCTCCGCAACGCCTTCGACCGCCTGGCGCCCCTGTTCGAGGAGGGCGGCCGGCTCGAGAAGCTGCACCCGCTGTACGAGGGGATCGACTCCTTCGCGTTCAAGGTCGGTGACGTCACGCGCTCCGCCTCGCACGTCCGCGACGGGCTCGACCTGAAGCGCATGATGATGGTGGTCGTCGTCGCGCTCGTGCCGTGCGTGCTGATGGCGATGTACAACACCGGCTACCAGGCCGCGCTGGCGGTCGCGGCGGGCGCCGACCTGCTGCCGACCTGGCACGCGACCGTGTTCCGGTGGCTGGGGCTGACGCTCGAACCGGCCAGCTGGTTCGCCTGCTCGGTCTTCGGCGCGCTGCACTACGTCCCGGTGCTGGTCGTGGTGTTCGCCGCGGGCGGGACCGTCGAGGTCGTGTTCTCGGTCCTGCGCAAGCACGAGATCAACGAGGGCTTCCTCGTCACGGGCATGCTCCTGCCGCTCACGCTGCCGCCGACGATCCCGCTGTGGCAGGCCGCGATCGGCACGATGTTCGGCGTGCTGTTCGGCAAGGAGGTCTTCGGCGGCACGGGGATGAACTTCCTGAACCCCGCGCTCGTCGGCCGCGCGTTCCTGTTCTTCGCATACCCCGCGCAGCTCAGCGGCACGGCGCCGTGGATCGCCGCCGACTTCGTCGGCGTGGACGGGTTCACCGGCGCCACCCTCCTGGCCCAGGCGGCCGCGGAGTCGGGGGCGCTCGCGGGCGCCAGCTGGAGCGACGCCTTCCTCGGCTTCGTGCCCGGCTCGATGGGCGAGACGTCGACGCTGGCGTGCCTGCTGGGCGCGGTGCTGCTGATCCTGACGCGCGTTGGGTCCTGGCGCACGATGCTGGGCGTGGCGCTCGGCACGCTGGCGGTCTCGCTGCTGCTGAACCAGGCTGGCTCGGACACCAACCCCATGTTCGCCGTCCCGTTCCACTGGCACGTCGCGCTCGGCGGCTGGGCCTTCGGCGCGGTCTTCATGGCGACCGACCCGGTGTCGTCGGCGTTCACCGACCGCGGCAAGTGGTTCTACGGGTTCGGCATCGGCGCGCTGGTCGTGCTGATCCGCGTGGTCAACCCGGCCTACCCCGAGGGGATGATGCTCGCCATCCTGTTCATGAACATGTTCGCGCCGCTGATCGACTACGTCGTGATCCGCGCGAACGTCCAGCGGAGGCTCGCTCGCGATGCAGCATAGCGCCCTCTACACGGTCGGCTTCGCCGCCCTCCTCTGCATCGTCTGCTCGATCGTGGTCTCGTCGTTCGCGGTCGGCCTGCGGGACCGGCAGGAGCTCAACAAGCGCATCGACCAGCAGAAGAAGGTCCTGGCCGTCGTCGGCCTGATCGACGCGGACGACCAGCCGTCGAACGAGGAGGTCACGCGGCTCTTCGAGGAGCGCCTCGAGCCGCGCATCGTCTCGATCGAGACCGGCGAGTTCGTCGACGGCATCGACCCCGCCGAGTTCGACCAGGCCCAGGCCGCCAAGGACCCCAGCACCAGCAGCGTCGCCCCCGAGCATCCGGCCCGCGTGCGGCGCGTCCCGGACAACGCGCAGATCTACCTGCTGCGCGACGGGGGCGAGGTCACGGCGCTCGTGCTGCCCATCGAGGGCATGGGCCTCTGGTCCACCCTGTACGGCTACATCGCGCTCGAGGGCGACGCGCAGACGATCCGCGGGCTCACCTTCTACCAGCACGGCGAGACGGCCGGGCTGGGCGGCGAGGTCGACAACCCGCGCTGGAAGGCGCTCTGGCCCGGCCGCAAGGCCTTCGACGAGAACTGGGAGCCCGAGATCGCCGTGACCAAGGGCGCCGCGGGCCCCCCGGCGGAGGACCCCTACCGCGTCGACGGCCTCTCGGGCGCCACGCTGACGTGCAACGGCGTCACGAACGCGCTGCACTTCTGGCTCGGCGAGCCGGGCTTCGCGCGCTTCCTCGCCAACTACCGCGAGAAGGGAGGCGACCTGTGAACAAGAAGGTCCGGCAGACGCTGCTCGATCCCCTGTTCGACAACAACCCGATCGGGTTGCAGGTGCTGGGGATCTGCTCGGCCCTCGCGGTGACCACGAAGATGGAGACCGCGCTCGTGATGTCGGTGGCCGTCACGTTCGTGCTGGCGACGTCCAGCACGGCGGTCAGCGTGCTGCGCAACCGCATCCCCTCGAGCATCCGCATCATCACCCAGCTCACGATCATCGCCTCGATGGTGATCGTGACGGACCAGATCCTGCGCGCCTACGTCTACGAGATCAGCCTGCAGCTCTCGGTCTTCGTGGGCCTCATCATCACCAACTGCATCGTCATGGGGCGCGCCGAGGCGTTCGCGATGCAGAACCCACCGGGCCTCACGTTCGTCGACGCGGTCGGCAACGCGGCGGGCTACGGCATCGTCCTCATGTTCGTCGGGTTCCTCCGCGAGCTGCTGGGGACGGGGCGGCTCTTCGGAGTGACGCTCCTCACCCCCGTCAACGAGGGCGGCTGGTACGTGCCCAACGGCCTGATGGTCCTCGCTCCCGCAGCCTTCCTGTTGATCGGCTGCTTCATCTGGATCGTACGTTCGTGGAAACCGGAACAGGTCGAAGAGGAGTTCCATGTTGGAGCACTACCTGAGCCTGGCGACGAAGGCCATCTTCGTTGAGAACATGGCCCTGGCCTTCTTCCTGGGGATGTGCTCCTTCCTGGCCATCTCCCGGAAGGTGGAGACGGCGTTCGGCATGGGCCTCGCCGTCGTCTTCGTGCTGGCCGTCACCTGCCCGCTCAACCAGTACCTGAACGATCACTTCCTCGAGCCCGACGCCCTGGCGTGGCTCCCGGGCGCAGAGGGCGTCGACCTGTCGTTCCTGACGTTCCTCGTGTTCATCGGGACGATCGCCGCGACGGTGCAGATCGTCGAGATGGTCATCGACCGCTTCTCGCCCGGGCTCTACGGCTCGCTCGGCGTGTTCCTGCCGCTGATCGCGGTGAACTGCTCGATCCTCGGCGGCTCGCTGTTCATGGCGCAGCGCGACTACACGCTCGGCGAGGCGACCGTCTTCGGCGCCGGCTCCGGGGCGGGCTTCGCGCTCGCGATCGTCGCGCTGGCCGCCATCCGCGAGCGCCTGCGCTACAGCAACGTGCCGGCCCCGCTGCGCGGCCTGGGAATCACGTTCATCGTGGTCGGCCTCATGTCGCTCGGCTTCATGTCCTTCTCCGGGATCCAGCTCTAGCCGTGGCGACCATCGGTTTCGGCGTCCTGCTGTTCACGGTCGTGATCGTGGGCCTGGTGGTCCTGCTCATGTTCGCCAAGGCGCGGCTCGTGCCCAGCGGCCGGGTGACGATCGAGATCAACGGCGACCCCGACAAGACCTACACGGTCCCCAGCGGCGGCACGCTGCTCAACTCGCTGGCCGAGCAGCACGTCTTCATCCCGTCCGCCTGCGGCGGCCAGGGCACGTGCGGCGTCTGCAAGGTCGACGTGCTCGACGGGGGCGGCTCGATCCTCCCCACCGAGCTGACGCACATCACGCGGAAGGAGGCGCGCGCGGGCACGCGCCTCTCGTGCCAGGTCAAGGTGAAGCAGGACATGAAGGTCCACGCCGAGCCCGAGATCTTCGACGTCCGCCGCTGGAAGTGCACCGTCCGCTCGAACCACAACGTCGCCACGTTCATCAAGGAGCTGGTGCTCGAGCTGCCGCCGGGCGAGGACGTCCCGTTCCGCGCCGGCGGCTACATCCAGATCGAGTGCCCGCCGCACGTCGCGCGCTACGAGGACTTCGACGTCGAGGAGAAGTTCCGCGAGGACTGGGACCGGTTCGACCTGTGGCGCTTCGTCTCCAAGGTGGACGAGCCCGAGCAGCGCGCGTACTCGATGGCGAACTACCCCGAGGAGAAGGGCATCATCATGCTCAACGTCCGCATCGCGTCGCCGCCGCCGCGCCAGCCGGACGTTCCCCCGGGCAAGATGTCGTCCTACATCTTCAACCTGAAGCCGGGCGACGAGGTCACGATCTCGGGCCCCTTCGGCGAGTTCTTCGCGCGCGAGACCGACAACGAGATGATCTTCATCGGCGGCGGCGCGGGCATGGCGCCGATGCGGTCGCACATCCTCGACCAGTTCCGGCGCCTGCACACGAAGCGCAAGGTCTCGTTCTGGTACGGTGCGCGCAGCCTGCGCGAGGCTTTCTACGTCGAGGACTTCGACGCGATCGCCCGGGAGAACGACAACTTCACGTGGCACCTCGCGCTCTCCGAGCCCCAGCCGGAGGACGAGTGGGAGGGCCCGACGGGCTTCATCCACCAGGTGCTCTACGACCAGTACCTGAAGGACCACCCCGCGCCCGAGGACGTCGAGTACTACCTGTGCGGTCCGCCGATGATGATCGAGGCCTGCAAGAAGATGCTCAGCGACCTCGGCGTGGAGCCGGAGAATGTCCTCCTCGACGACTTCGGGGGCTAGGACGCCCGCGCTCGCGACCAACCGTCGCGCGCGCTGGTTGCTCCCGCTGCTCCTCGTCGTCCTCGTCGCGCTGACCTGGCACCGGCTCGTCCGGCCGCCCGGCCAGGACGAGCCCGCGCTGTCCGGGCGCGCCCTGGGGACGACGTGGTCCGTCCGGCTCGGGCGCGCGGAGCCCGACGACGACCTGCGGGCCGCCATCGAGGCGTGCCTCGACGAGGTCGACCGCGCGATGTCGACGTACCGCGAGGACTCCGAGCTCTCGCGCTTCAACCGCCACGCCTCGCGCGAGCCCTTCGCCGTCTCCGCGCCCGTGCTCGAGGTCTTCCGCGTCGCGGGCGAGGTCAGCGAGCGCTCGGGCGGCGCGCTCGACGTGACCGTCGGCCCGCTCGTCGCCCTCTGGGGGTTCGGCGCGGGCGCGCGCATCCCGGCGCCCCCCACGCGGGAGCAGCTCGAGGAGACGCGCGAGCGCGTCGGCTGGCAGCGCGTCGTGCTGGACGAGGCCGCCGGCACGCTGTCCAAGACGCACCCGGAGGTGGTCTGCGACCTGTCGGCGGTCGCCAAGGGCCACGCGGTCGACCGCGTGGCCGCGCTGCTGGCCGGGCGCGGCGCGCGCGACTTCCTGGTCGACGTGGGCGGCGAGCTGCGGGCCCGCGGCAGCCGCCCCGACGGCGGTCCGTGGCGCGTCGGCATCGAGACGCCCGACGCCACCGGCCGCCGCGTGCTCGAGATCGTCGAGCTGCGCGACGAGTCCCTGGCGACGTCCGGCGACTACCGCAACTTCTGGGACGACGACGGCGTCCGGCGCTCGCACCTGATCGACCCCCGCACCGGGGTCCCGATCGAGCACGGCACGGCCTCGGTCAGCGTGATCCACGCCGACGTGGCCCACGCCGACGCCTGGGCCACGGCCCTCGGCGTCCTCGGCCACGTCGAGGGCCGCGAGGTCGCGGAGCGAGAGGGCCTGGCGGTACACTTCGTCGTCCGCGAGGCGGGCGGCGGCTTCACCACCCGGGCCACCGACCGCTTCGCCGCCCACGTGCGCTCCGACCCATGACCACCTTCCTCGCCACCCTCGCCGTCGTGGCCGTCGTCGTGTTCGCCATGGCGCTGGGCGCGATCCTCCAGGGCCGCCGCCTGCGCGGCTCTTGCGGCCTCACCGGCGACGACTGCGCCTGCTCGGCACTGCGCGCGCGGAACTGCGAGCACGTCCGGGCCTAGCGCGCCCGGCCGAGCGGGGTCAGAAGCGCAGGATCACGCCGGCGAGCAGGCCCGACTGCACGACGTCGTAGGTGACGTCGTCCTCGTAGTCCACGGCGAGGTGGCGGTAGCCGAAGGCGAGCTGGACCGTGTCCGAGAGCTCCCACCCGAGACCGGCGCCCAGCTCGTAGGCGAAGTCGGAGCCGACGCCGAACCCGCCGACGTCGCCGCGCAGCAGCACGCGGAGACGCTCCCCGAGGGGCAGGGACGAGCGCACGCCGACCAGGGGGTCGACCCAGTCCTCGGTGACGTCGCGCGAGATCGGACCGGCCTCGAGGTCGACCTCCAGGCTCCAGTAGCGCAGGCCGCCCAGGACGTCGAGCCGGCCGTCCTCGAGGACCTCGTAGGCGGCCGTCAGCTCGGCGATGAACTGGTCGATCGTCGCGTCCACGTCCGCCATCAGCGGTCCGGGCGCCGTCCCGCTGTCCTCGAGCTGGATGTACATCAGGTCCGTGAGGATCCTCCAGCGCGACTCCGGCGGGACCACCTCGAACGACACCATCGCGCCGAAGTTCAGGTCGCTGAGGAGGTCCTCGAAGTCGGCCTCGATGTCGCCCACGTTCGACCCGCTGCCCACCGTGCCGTCCAGGCCGGAGGCGAACAGGTACGGCTTGACCAGGAAGGTCCACGACTCCGCGGCGGGCGCCTCTCCGGAGCCCTGGACGGGCAACGGCGCGGGTGCTCCCGTGCCCGGAGCGGGAGCGAGCTCCGGCGCGACGAGGTCCGGAGCCGATCGCCCGGCGAAGGGCGTGCGCGGGCCGGGGAGCACGTGGCACCCCGCCGAGGCGAGGCCCAGGGTCGCCAGCAGGGCGCAGGCGATCCCGGCGCGACCGGCGGTCGGCGCGACCCGACGCGGCCGCGCGCGGCTGCACGGGGGGCCCGTGCGCCTTCGAGGTCTCGGCATGGTCCCGAGGCTATCGCCGCGGGCGGCCCGGCGCCTACGCCGGAGTCCGCAGGGCCGGGGGGTCCTTCGCCCCGGGCCGACCGCGCGAGCCGGGCTCCGCGCGAACCCGATTGCAGCCGCCCCGCGGGCCCCTATGCTCGCTACCGGCGCATCCCGTTCGGATCGCGCCTCGTTCCGCACACCCTCTCGAGGGTGAACCGTCACGGGAGCCGACGCGCCATGAAGCTCGCACTGCGCTGGAGGGCGGTCCCCACGGTCTGGGTCGCCGCCGCGGCGCTGACCGTTCCGTCCGGCTGCTTCTCGCAGCCCGTCCGCGTCGAGCGGCGCGGCGAGCAGGCCCTGCACGCCGACCTCGACACCTGCGCGTTGCACGGCAACGAGCCGAGCGCGCGCACGGCCTGGATCCTGCGCCTGACCGAGCTGGAGGACGAGTACTGGCACGACCCGGTCGGGACGCTCCGGACGATGCACGGCGTGGCGGTGCGCGAGGACAACCGGCTGGCGCTGTTCGCCATGGCCGAGCTCGCCTACCTGGCGGGGAAGCGCACCGGCGACCGCGACTGCTTCCTGTCCGCGTCCGTCTACGCCTACCTCTACCTGCTCGGGCCCGAGGGCGGGCCGCCTCCCAGCCCCTACGGGCGTCGCTTCCGCTGGGCCTGCGACATCTACAACCGCTCGCTGATGCGGGCGCTGAAGAGCCCCGACGACGGCTCGCTGCGGCTCCAGGCGGGCCCGCGCTCCTTGACCGCGGGCGCCCTCGAGCTCGAGGTCGACCTGTCGGCCTTCCCGTTCGAGACGGACGGCCTGGAGCTCCTGCCGGCCGACGAGCTCGACGTGGTCGGGCTGGACTTCCGCGTGCGAGACGGCGGCCTGGGCGCGCCGCTCATCGCGCTCGTGCAGCGGCGCGGCGAGGGCACCGCCGGCGTCGGCATCCTGGACGAGACGAGCGTCTCCGCGACGCTCTTCCTGCGGATCCACGGCGGCGCGCGGGACATGGAGGACGGTCTGCGCGGCGAGCTGGAGCTGTACTCGACGTACGACCAGACCGAGATCGAGGTCGCCGACCGGGTCGTCCCGCTCGAGGCCGACACCAGCGCCACGATCGCCTACGGCCTGCAGGCCTCGGACCTGTGGGACTTCGACCTGGCCGGCTTCTTCGGCGGCCGCGACGCGATGCGGCAGAACGGCCTGATCCTCCCGCGGCCGTTCCAGGCCGGGCGCGTGCCGGTGGTGCTGGTGCACGGAACCGCGTCGGACCCCTCGAAGTGGGCCGAGATGCTGAACTCGCTCCAGGCCGACCCGGTGATCCGCGCGCGCGTGCAGTTCTGGCTGTTCATCTACACCAGCGGCAACCCCGTGATCTACTCGGCCGCCTCCCTGCGCGAGGACCTGCAGGCGATGGTCGACCTGCACGACCCCGAGGGGCGCGACGCGGCGCTCCGGAGCATGGTCGTCGTGGGGCACAGCCAGGGGGGTCTCCTGACGAAGCTCACGGCGGTCCACCTGGACGCCGACGAGGTCTCGCAGCAGATCCTCGGCCTCCCCCTCGAGGACCTGCAGCTCGACGAGAAGGAGGAGCAGCTCCTGCGCCGCTGCCTGGACGTCGAGCCCCTGCCCTTCGTGGACCGCGTGGTGTTCCTGGCGACCCCCCACCGCGGCAGCTTCCTGGCCAGCTGGTGGATCTCGCGCTTCCTCGCCAGGATGATCGCCGTGCCGGGCGAGGTCGTGAACGTCAGCCGCAGCGTGGTGCGCCGCAGCCCGCGGGACCGCCTGCCCACCGGGATGCAGAAGCGCGTGCCGACGAGCCTGGACAACATGGACCCGAAGAACCGCGTCCTCCTGCTCCTCGCGGACACCCCGATCGACCCGCGCATCCGGGCGAACTCCATCATCCCCATCGGCAACGCGGAGGAACCGGCCGGCGCGGACGACGGCGTCGTCGAGTACGAGAGCGCGCACCTCGAGGACGTGGAGTCCGAGATCCAGGTCCCCTCGGGGCACTCGTGCCAGGCCCACCCCCGCACCCTGATCGAGATGCGCCGCATCCTGCGCCGGCACCTCGCGGTCCTCGACGGCGCTCCCGCCGCCGCCCGGTGAGCGCCGCCGTCGAGGCCCTGGCCGCGCGGCCCGGACCGCTCCCCGCGCGGGGAGCGCACCGGGGTCCCCACCTTCCATGACCGACCGAGACCCTGCCGGCGCCGCCCGTCCCGGTCGCGCCGCGCGCCTCCTGGCGCCGCTCCTGCTGCTGCCGCCGCTGCTCGCGGGGGTGGGCTGGGGGACCGTCGCGCTGGCCGTGGACGGACCGGGCCGCGTGGCCGCGGGAGCCTTCGCCCTCCTCGCCCTGGCGGCGCTCGCTCTGCCGCGACCGCGCTGGCGAGGCGTGGCCGCCTGCGGCGCGCTGTTCGCCGTGGTGCTCGTCTGGTGGCTGCGTCTCGAGCCCCGCAACGACCGCGACTGGCTGCCCGAGGTCCGCCGGCTGGCGACCATGCAGGTCGCCGGCGACCGCCTGACCGTGACCAACCTGCGCAACTTCCAGTACGCGGCGGACGGCGTCGTCGAGGAGCGCTGGGAGGAGCGCGCCTACGACCTCTCGGGCGTCGTGGGCCTCGACCTGCTGGTCGGCGACTGGGGCGCGGAGATGATCGTGCACACCATGCTCTCGTGGGAGTTCAGCGACGGCCGGCAACTGGCCGTCTCGATCGAGACCCGCAAGGAGCAGGGCGAGGGCTACTCGGCCCTGCGGGGCTTCTTCCGCCAGTTCGAGCTGTACTACGTCGTCGCCGACGAGCGCGACCTCGTCGGCGTGCGGACGGTCGTCCGCGGCGAGCGCGTGCGCCTGTACCGGCTGGCCGTCACCCCCGACCAGGCCCGCGCCCTGCTCGAGTCCTACGCCGGGCAGGTCAACCGGCTGGCGGAGTCCCCGGCCTGGTACAACGCGCTGGACCACAACTGCACGACGTCGATCCGGCTACACGCCGTCCACCTCGGCATCGAGCGGCCGTGGGACTGGCGCATCCTGGTGAACGGGCGGGGCGAGGAGCTGCTGTACCGGCGCGGGATGATCGCGACGTCGCTGCCCTTCGAGGAGCTGCGCGCGCGCAGCGACGTCACCATGGCCGCGCGCGAGGCCTACGCGCAACCGGAGTTCTCGCGCCTCCTCCGCGAGGGTCTGCCGCCGCGCCCGGCGGTGCGCTGACCCGGACGAGGGCGCGCGGAGGATCGCGACCGGACCGCGCGCGCGCGACACGCGGCGCTCGATCCGTCTGGCGTCGCGAACCCGGATGTGCCATACCTCACGACGTGGAGCCAGCCGGCCGTACCGGTCGAGGCGCGGCCGCGCTCGCTCCGCCGGGCGGCCGCCCAGCCGCCCGCTGTACGCACTCTTCCGTACGCACCGAACAACCGGAGTTCCCGCCATGCAACGCGCCAGCCTGCTCCTCGCGCTCGCAACCCTCACCCTCCCGCTCGTCGCCGCGTGCAAGGCGACGGACATCCGGCGAACGGGCTTCCTCAGCGAGTACTCGAAGCTGCAGGAGGTCGACAGCGACAACTTCGCCTACACCAACCCGGGGCTGCGCAAGGGTCTCTACCCGAAACTGATCTTCGACCCGATCACGGTCACCCTGCAGGACGAGGACCACCGCCGCTTCAGCGACGAGGAGATCCGCGAGCTCGTCAGCTACGCGAACACGAAGATGAACGCGGTCCTCGCCCGCCACTTCGAGCTCGTCACGACCCCGGGCCTGGGCACCGCGCGCGTGCGCGTGGCCCTGACGGACATGGCGAAGTCGAAGCCCCTGATGAACATCATCCCCCAGATGCGGACCTCCGGGGCCGGTCGCGGGGGCGCGGTCGTCGAGGTCGAGTTCCTCGACTCTCGCACGAACGAGCAGCTGTTCGCGGCGATCCGACGGAGCCGCGCGGAGTTCCTCTCGGCCAGCGGGTTCACGCCGCTCAGCGACGTCAAGGCCGCGATCGACGCCTGGGCCGAGCGCACGGACCGCAGCTTCACGGAGCTGCAGGCCGCCGAGTGAGCCTCGGCGGACCGCTCGCACCCCCACCGCGCCCCTTCTGCGGTATCCCGCGCGGCCGGGACCTCGCCCGAGCCGTCGGCTAGCCCCCCCCGCGCCGGCCGCGTCGCCTGCGCGGCCGGGGCGCGGGCAGCGCGTCGGCCGTGGACTGGACGAGGCGCCGGAAGCTCTCGCGGTCGCGCATCGCGCGTTCGTCCACGAGCCAGTGATCCTTCGCGCCCGGATAGGGCGGGCAGGGCTCGAGCCCGAGGGCGGCGCCGTCGACCTGCGCAGTCGGCTTCAGGAAGAGGCGGTCGTCGCACACCAGGGCGACGACCTTCTCGTCGCAGTAGAGGGCGTACTCCCCGAACATGGCGCGCGCCCGGACCCGCAGCGGGCCCAGCGCGTCCAGGACGTCGGCGATCGTGTCCTTGCTCGTCCCCATGGCGGCGCCTCCAGGCTATCCTGCCGGCGCCCATGGGGACCGGGAAGAGCGACGGGCGCCGGCGGACCGCGCCGGCGGCGCGGCGGGAGGTCTCCCTCGCGTTCGCGCTCCTCGCCGCGGCCTGCGTCTCGCGGCCGCACCCGCCGCCGCTCTCCGCGGACGAGCTCGAGCGCCTCGCCGGCGCGCGCCCCACCGCGCTGCGCGTCGAGGTGCGCGCGGCCGACCCCGAGGCGGTGCCGATCGGCGCCCACGCCGCGCCCGCGGAGGTGGTCGAGGACCTGCGCGCCACCGGGCTCTTCGCCAAGGTCGCCGAGGCCGGCCAGCTCGAGTCCGCCGCCGACCTGCGCGTCCTCGTGCACACCGACCACCTGCTGCCCTACCACGCGACCCCGGGGCACAACCTCGGCGTGTTCCTCGCCTCCGCCGTCGTGCCCGTCCGGTGGAAGGAGACGGCGGGACACCGGCTGACGCTCGCGCCGGTCCGCCCGGGCGACACGGGCGAGGCGCCCGCGCCGGTCGAGGTCGACACGACCTGGGAGGGCACCCAGCTGCTCTGGGGCCTGGCGCCCTTCGTGAACCTCGCGCCGGACCGCAGCCTGCTCGCCCCGCGGAAGGCCGAGGTCGCGCGGCTGAAGCTGGCGCTCCTGCCCGCCCTCGCCGGCGCGCCCGCCGCGCCCCCGGCGCAGCGGCCGCTGGCGCCCGCCGCAGCCGTCCGCTAGACCGAGGCGGTGCGCCCCGGCTCCCCGCTCCTCCGCGCCGGACGCCCCGCGGACACGCCCCGCGCGGGCCCACCGCCGTCGCGCGCCCGTCCCCGGTGTGACCGGGGCGCGCGGGGCGGCTACCGGGGCGACCCGCCCCCACTCCCGAGGACCCCATGATCGCTCTCCCGCTCGCACTCGGACTCGTCGCCCTCGGACCCGCGACCCCGTCGGGCCCGTCCGCGCCCGCGCGCGCGCAGGAGGCCCGCCGCTGGACCGACGAGGACCTGGCGCCGCTGGCCGCGGGCCTCGCCTCGACGCTCGCCGCGCGCCGGGCGGGACGCGGTCTCGAGGAGGCGCGCGCGGAGCTCGAGGCGGCCCTGGCGGTCCTGCGCGAGTCGGGCGACGGCGCCGATCCCCTGGCGCAGCCGCCGGACCTGGCCCGCGCCGTGTGGCTGGCCCGCGGCTACGCCGACCGGAAGGTGAAGCCCGGCAAGGTCGTGGAGGTCGAGGTCACCGCCGGCAACTTCCGGCACGCCCCCACGTCGTTCACCGTGCGCCTCCCGCAGGCCTACGACCCCGAGGGGCCCGGCCACCCGCTGATCCTGGCGCTGCCGGACGTCGACGAGGACCCCGCGGCCCACGTGCGCACGCACTGGAGCCTGCCGGCGATCCGCGACGCGGCCATCGTCGTGTGCCCGGTCCTGCCCGCCGACGGCGAGGCCTGGACGCAGGTGCAGGTCGCCGGCCGCCCCGGCGGCATCACCCACGCGCTGACCGCGCTGCGCGAGGCCACCGAGCAGTTCGCCGTCGACTTCGACCGCGTGTTCGTCGCCGGGCGCGGCGCCAGCGGTCCGGCGGCGGTCGCGGTCGCCAACCACTCCCCGCAGCTCTTCGCGGGCCTCGTCCTGCGCGCCGGCGACGTCGGCGACCCCGCCGAGGCCGAGGAGCAGGACCCCGACAACCTGGGCAACGTCCCGGCGTTCTTCGCCGGCGCCGGGGCGAACGCGCGCGCCTTCGCCGAGGCGGCCGAGGGCCTGGGCTCCGGCCACGCGACGCTCGACCCCGACGGCTCGGAGGACGACTGCTGGCAGTGGATCCTGGCGCACCGGCGCGACCCCGCGCCGCGGCGCGCCGCGGTCGTCGTCGGCGTGTCCTACCCGAGCCGCGTCGACTGGCTGCGCGTCGCCTCGGTCGCCTCGGACTCGCGGGCCACCGCCAGCGCCGACCGGGAGGCGAACGTCGTCACCGTCGACGGCCAGGGCGTCTCGCACGCCACCCTGTACCTGAACGACGCCCTGGTCGACCTCGACCGCCCGGTCACGGTCGTGTGCAACGGGGTCGAGCGCGTGGTCCAGCTCGAGCGCAGCGTGTCCGCCCTGCTCGACCTGCTGCAGGACGGCACGAGCGACCCGGGCCGGGTGTTCGTCGCCGAGGAGCGCTTCGACCTGTCCGGCGCGGAGGCCGCGCCCGACGCCGGCGTGGTCGCCGACCCCGACCTGGCCCGGCTGCTCGCCGCCGCCGACGACGCCGACGCGCTGTGGCGCCTGCACGAGCGCTGCCTGGCCGCCGACAAGCCGGCGGGCTCGCGCCGCGCGCTGGAGAAGCTGCTGCGCATCGCCCCCGACCACGAGCAGGCGCACCGCGCGCTCGGACACCAGCGGGCCCAGGGCATGTGGTTCCCCGACGAGGCGGCGCTGGCCCGCTTCCTGCGCCGCCAGGAGCCCGCCGCCGCCGAGGCCCGCGGCCACGTGCAGCACGACGGCGTGTGGATGCACCCCGACGAGCGCCGGCTGGCCGGCAAGGGCTGGACGCTCGACGCGGCCACCGGGACGTGGCTCTCCGCCGCGGACCGGCGCCGGCTGGAGGAGGGCTGGGGCCGCCAGGACCTCGCCTGGATCCCGCCCGGCGAGGTCGACGCGCTGGACGCCGGGCAGTGGCGCGTCAGCGGCGAGTGGTGCGACCTGCCCGCCGCGAACCGCCGCCGCTCGCGGCTCGACGCGATGTGGGTCCTGCCCACGCCCGACGTCCTGCTCCACACCACCGTCGACCGCGACGTCGCGGTGCGCGCCGCCGCCGAGATGGCGCGCGCCATCCCCGACCTGAACCGCGTGTTCGGCCTCGAGCCGCGCCTGCCCCTGCCCGTGGTGCTCGTGCGCCAGGAGGAGCAGTACGACCGCTTCGCCTTCGGCGCGCCCGACGGCAGCCGCGGGCCGGCGCACGCGGGGCGCACGCACATCGTGCACAGCGCCTTCCTGGCGGAGGGGTGGTTCCCGGTCGTGGACGGCGAGACCGTCCACCGCGCGGTCGGTGTCGGCTACTGGAACGCCCTGGCGCCCCACGGCGACGCCTACGGCGTGCACTCGGCCCGGCTGGCCGTCGGGTTCTCCTACGCGGACGCCGTCGACCCCAGCCCGAAGGCGGTGCGGCGCGCGCTCTCGCGTGGCCCGTCCGCCACGTTCCACGACGACTACTTCGCCGAGAAGCGCCTGCCGGCCTGGCTCCGCACCGGCGGGGCCGTGTACGCGGAGCGCTACTTCCGCGACGAGCGCGTCGCGGAGGGCGGCGACCCCTGGTGGGCGCGGGGCTGGTCGCTCGACAACCTCGAGCGCCTGGGCGGCCTGCGGCCCCTCGACGAGGTGTTCGCGTTCCCCCTGGACCCCGACGACCGCGACGACGGGCTGAAGCTGATGATCGAGGCGGGCCTGCTGGTCGCCTTCGTGCTGGACGGCGACTGCGCGCCGGTCCAGGAGGCGCACGCGAAGCTGACCCGCGCGCTGGTCGCCGACCGCGTCCACGCCAACCACGTCGAGGGCCTGGAGGACGCCCTGCGCGCGAACGAGGCCGCGCTGCGCGCCTTCGCCGCGCGCTGAGGCCCGCGCGTCAGCCGGGCTCCGACTGCAGGCGCCCGGCCATGAGGTCGGCGATCGGCCGCGTGACCTCGATGCGCTGCAGCACGAGGCGCGCGACGGCGGCGATCGGCGCCGCCAGCAGCGCGCCGACGAGGCCCCACAGCGTCCCCCAGAACATCAGCGCCAGGATCACCGTGACCGGGTGCAGGTCGAGGGACCGCCCCATCACGCGCGGCTCGATCAGGTTGCCGATCGAGAACTGCACGATCCCCGGCAGGACGATCGCCGCCACGCCGGTCCCCGGCGAGATCGACGGGTCGATCAGGAGGATCGGCAGCGGCAGCAGCGTCGCCACGATCGACCCCAGGCTCGGGATGAAGTTCAGCAGGAACGCCAGCAGGCCGAAGGTGAGCGCCGGCTGCACGCCCAGGGAGGCCAGGATCAGCCCCGTCAGGACGCCGGTCACCGCGGACGTGCCGATCTTCGTGACGATGTAGCGCTGGCTGCTGTCGCGCACCTCCGCCCAGATGCCGGACAGCGGCTGCTGGGACGAGCTGCCGATCAGCAGGAACAGCACGAAGAGCAGCACGAGCACCCCCTGCGACAGGATCTCGTTCAGCGCCGACACCAGGCCGCGCGTCACGGCGGCGACCTGGGCGTTCACGCGCTCCTCGACCACGTCGTCGGCGAGCACCGTGGCCACGTCGAACGGCGTGCGGTCCTCGAGGAAGAGCAGCACGCGACCCCAGGTCTCGACGATCTGGGCGCGGTAGCTCTCGGCGTTCTGGGCGACCTGGGCGACGGAGGTCGACACGAGCACGCCGATCCCGCCCAGCAGCACGAACGTAAGCGCGAAGGCCAGCACCAGCGCGACCAGGCGCGGCACGCGCAGGCGCCTGTGCAGGAGCGCGACCAGGGGCGCCAGCGCGTAGGCGATGAAGATCGCCAGCACGAACGGCACCAGGACCGAACGCAGCCAGTAGAGCGCGGCGCCGAGCGCCACCGCCGCCAGGATGGCGAGCGCCGCGGTCTGCGTGCGCGCCTGGGTGTCGGTCGTCACGGGGCGGCCTCGCTGCGGGCCCCCTCGCCTGTGGCGAGCGGCTCCCCGCGCCTCGGGCGCCAACGTAGCCACCCGCCCGGGGCCGATCCAGGGCGCCGCACGCCCCCGGGGCCCGGAATCCCTCGACGCCGCCGGGCTGCGCGTCCCGCCCGCGCGAATCCCCCGGATCCCCGACAGGTGGGGACGGCGGGGCTCCGATGTCGCCGGTGCACGGGACCGCGCCCGGCGGACGTCCGCCGGCGCCGGGCCGTCGACCCCAGGAGGAACGCAGCCTTGAGCCTCGCCCTTGCGCGCTCGCGCGACCCCGAGCCCGACCCCGCCGCGCTGGCCGCCGCGGTGTCCGGCGACCTGAAGCGCAACGTCCGCGCCGTCGTGTCCGTCGCCGACGAGGTGCTCGACCCGATCCTCGTCGCGCTGCTGGCCGGCGGGCACGTGCTCGTCGAGGGCATCCCCGGGACCGGCAAGACGCTGCTGTCGCGCGCGCTCGCCCGCTCGCTCGACTGCGACTTCAAGCGCATCCAGTTCACCAACGACCTGATGCCCTCGGACATCGTCGGGTCGTCGGTCTGGCGCGCGCACGAGCAGCGCTTCGAGTTCGTGCCCGGCCCGCTGTTCGCGAACATCGTGCTGGCCGACGAGTTCAACCGCACCAGCTCGCGCACCCTCTCCTGCATGCTCGAGGCCATGGAGGAGGGCAGCGTGTCGGTCGACGGCGAGCCCATGCCGCTGGGCGAGCCCTTCGCCATCCTGGCCACCCGCAACCCGATCGAGTTCCACGGGACCTTCCCGATCCCCGAGGCGGCGCTGGACCGCTTCCTGGTGCGCGTTGAGCTCGGCTACCCCGACGCGAGCGAGGAGCGCGAGCTGTACCGCGGCCGCAGCCGCGCGCTGGCCCTCGAGGAGCTCGACCCCGTCCTCCGCCACGACGAGCTGGTCGCGCTGATCGGCGCGGTGCACGAGGTGCAGGTCGGCGACGCCGTCGCCGAGTACGCCTACCGCCTGGTCGAGGCGACCCGGACCCACGAGGCCGTCCTGCTCGGGGTCAGCCCGCGCGCGGCCGTGTCGTGGATGCACGCGGCGCGCGCCCGCGCCCTGCTGCAGGGCCGCGCGTACGTCCTGCCCGACGACCTGAAGGCCCTGGCCGGCTGCGTGCTCGGGCACCGCGTCTTCCTGAAGGGCGGCGGCGACGCCCGCGGGCGGATCGAGGAGATCCTGGCGGCGGCCCCGGTCGCCCTGTAGCCGTCGTGCGCCCCACGCGGTTCGGGGTCCAGGGGCTCGTCTTCTGGCTGGCGATGGTCGCGGCGTTCTTCGCCGCGCCGTACTCGAACCCGTTCTTCCTGCTGCTCGCCTTCCTGACGCTGCTGGGCGCCGCCGGGCTCCTGGGCGCGCACCGCAACCTCCGCGGCGTCCGCGGCTCCGTCGAGCTCGGCGAGCCGGTGCCGGCCGGTGGCGGCGAGCCGCTGCGCGTCGCGCTCCACGCGCCCGGCCGCGCGCGCCACCAGCTGGACGTGTGCCTCGAGCTCGAGGACGGCGGGGTGCTCGCCGCCCGGATCGACCTGCTCCGCGGGGACGAGGCGCTCGCGCTCGACGCCTCCGGCTTGCCGCGCGGAGTCCACGCGGTGCGCCGCGCCACGGTCGAGTCCGCGCACCCCTTCGGCCTCGTCCGCCTGCGCCGGCCGCTGGCGGCGACCGGGGAGCTGGTGGTCTACCCCTCCCCGGACCGCCTGCTCGACGGCCGCGGCGCGTCCGAGGTGCGCGACGAGCTGCTCGGCCGGGGCGACCCCGGCGCCGGCGACCTCCAGCCGGCGGGCCTGCGCGACCACCGCGACGGGGACGGCGTCCGCGACGTCCACTGGCGCGCCAGCGCGCGCCGCGCGCGCCTGGTCGTGCAGGAGTGGGAGGGCGGCACGGGCGAGGGCCTCGAGGTCGTGCTCGACCGGCGCTGCCCCGCCGAGCGGCTCGAGCTCGCCCTGGCCACGCTCAGCGCGCTGGTTCACCTCGCGCGCGCGGGCAAGGAGACGCTGCGCCTGCACACCCAGGGGCTCTCGGCCACCTTCGGCGAGGGCCACCGTCCGTGGCCGGAGGTGCTGCGCGCGCTGGCCGCCGCCGAGCCCCTGCCCGCCAACGGCTCTCCGCCTCCCACCGCCGCGCCCGCGGTGCTGCGCCTGCCCCGTCCGGACGGCCATGCGTAGCGACCTCGCCCTGCGGACCTGCGTCCAGGTCCTGGTCCTGCTGAACCTCGTGTTCGTCCAGCGCACGGGCGCGGCGGGCCTCGGCTGGCTGCTCCCGCTGTACGCGCTGACGCTCGCGGCCCCCCTGCTGGTCCGGCTGCAGGAGCGGCTGCTGTACCGCCTGGCGTGGAACGGCGCGGTCCTGGCCGTGTTCCTGCTGCTGCTGCGCCACGCGCAGCGGGCCGAGCTCGCCTCGGTCCTCGAGGACGGCCTCGTGCTGGCGGTGCTCTGCCAGGTCCACCTGCTGAACAACCTGCGCGCGAACCAGCGGCCCGACCTGCTGTTCTTCAACGCGTTCCTGATCGCGCTGGTCGCCGGGACGATGAACCGCGACCTCGGCTTCGCGCTCGCCTTCCTGGTGTTCGCGCCCTGCTTCGTCGTGGGCCTCCAGCTGCTGCAGGCGACGGCCGCGGTCCGCTCGCCGGACCCCGCTTCCACCCGGCTTCGCTCGCTGGACGCCGGCCCCACCCGGCGCCTCGTGCTCGACGGCGCGCGGCGCGCGGCCGTCGTGCTCGGAGCGAGCCTGCTCGTGTTCTTCCTGTGGCCGCGCGACTTCGAGCGCGAGGCCTTCTTCCAGGGGCGCCTCGACCGCCTGCAGCGCACCTCGGGCGGGCTCGAGGTCGGCTTCGAGGACGAGCTGGACCTGACGCGCCGCGGCGACGTCACGGCCTCCGACCGGCCCGCGCTGCGCGTCACCGTGCTCGACGGGCGGTCGGCCGACGTCCCCGCGCTGTGGCGCGGCGCCACCCTCGCCGTGCCGCGTCGCGACGGCTGGTTCGCCCGGGCCACCGACGGGCCGGCCGCGCGGACCGCGGTCGACGCGGACCCGTGGCAGGGCGGCGACGGTCGGCTGGTGCGGCCCGGACCCCTGCCGGCGGGCTCGGCGCGCCTCGAGGTCGTGCGGCTGGACCCGGGCACGGCCCGGCTGTTCGCGCCGCTCGAGGCGCGGGCCGTGCTGCTGCCCCCCGAGCACGCCGACGCCGACCTGCAGGGGCTGGCGGACGGGACGCTCGACCTGGGACGGGCCGGAACGGTGCGCTACGAGCTGACCCTCCCGCCCGCCAGCGGCCGGGCGCTCGGCGGCCCGGTGCTGGCCGAGCCCGGCCCGGACCTCGCGCCGTTCCTCGAGCTGCCGGCGTCCGCCGGCGGCGACGAGGCGCGCGCGCTCGCGCAGCGGCTCGCTGACCGGCTCCCGCCCGACGCCGAGCAGCGCGAGATCGTCGCCTTCCTCGCCGAGCACCTTGGCCGCGAGCTCCGGTACCTGCCCCCCGGCAGCGAGGGCTCCGCCGCCGACCTCGACACCTTCGTGCGCGGGGAGGCCGGCGGCCACTGCGAGCTGTTCGCCGCCGCGCTGGCGACCATGCTGCGCAGCCTGGGCGTGCCGTGCCGCGTGGCGACCGGCTACCGCAGCGCGCGGTGGGACCCCGAGGGGCGCGTGCTGACGTTCGCCGCCCGCGACGCGCACGCCTGGGTCGAGGTGCACGACCCGGCCGGCGGCTGGTACGCGGTGGACCCCACGCCCGCCGGCGCGCCGGTCGTGGCCGGCGCGAGCGCGTGGGCGCGCCTGCGCGAGGCCGCCCGCGGGGCCTGGAACGCGGTCACCGGGTTCGACGCCGAGGGCCGCGCG
>JAUIDW010000213.1 GCA_030428395.1 bacterium
GCGAAGGCCACGCCCAGGGCGACCGCGGCGACCAGCAGGGCGACCGTCGTGCGGATCCGCAGGCCGCGGACCGCGGCGGCGAGCTCCTGGGAAGAACGGCTGGACACGGGCATGGGTCGGACCTCGGTGCAGGGGGGCGGGCTTCTTGGACTGCGGGGGAGCGAATCACCGACCTTATTAGTCTGGTGCCTGCCGTGAGTGCAACTGTGTTAGTGAGCGGTCATGGAGAAGCGAGATGCTGCGGCCGCCGCAGTCCTGAGGGCAGTCCGGTGAACTCTTCAACACGGAGCCCTCGGACCAAATACCTCGAGGTTGGGTACGATGGCTCGCGACCTTGTGCCTGCTGCTCGTCGGGGTGCTAAACACCGCGAACTGGAACTTGCCTTGGTGAACCGACGGCCCCGTGACTTGGACTCCCAAGTCTCTCTGCCTGCTCAGTCAGGGCTGGCCGCCACGACTACGGAAGCGCAGGAGGCGACACTCTTGAGCCAGTATTGGTGGACGTGAGGCGGGTCGCGGTGCCCCATGGATCTAGCAAATAGCCAGTGCAAGGGCAGTGCTCCTTGCCCGCGTCGTACTGCGAGGCTAAGGTCAGCACTGTACGCCAAACGCGCCGGTTTGGAGTTCTTGACCTGATTTATTCGGATGGGTTCGATCTGTTCGTGGTCGACGCCGTATAGCAACACCTATGAATATAGTTCTGTTCTTGGGGGCCGGATTCTCAAAGCCCTTCGGCTTTCCCGTCATGAGCGAGTTCTTCTCGGCTGTTGATGGCAACCCGAGGCTGACATCGGATGAGAAGCGCTTTGTTGGGGAATTGCTGCTGGATGCGAGGCGGGCAAACAGCTTTCTCAAGAGCTCACCGACGAACCTGGAAGATGTACTTTCGTTCGCTGTGATGCGAGATCGGTTAGGCTTAAGCCAAGGCAATAGTGAATCAAGAGTTCTTCGAGTGCTCCAAGCTGTATTCACCCATGCCAGTGGCGCGCGAGATCATTGGGAGAAATACGACGTGTTTCGCCAGTTTCTTGGGTTTGATCCCACTGCTCAGGAGGCGCCCCGACTCAGCATTATTACTACGAACTACGACCTAAATGCTGAATGCGTCCTTTGGCGCCACGGACTGCAGTGTCGCCCCGGGTTTGATTGGAAGCAGGTAAGTGACGGCGGGGGCTACTCTGTTCGCGGCCAGTTGTACTCTGAGGGTGGTCTTCCCGTCTTTAAGCTTCACGGATCGGTTAACTGGTTCTTGCCTGGGGCCGAAGGTGCCTTGAGCGTCGAAGGACGGATTGTCTCCGTGGGCCATCATGGAGATGGCGCACTTCCCTTGGCATGCACAGGGAACTGGGATAGCCCGACCGACCCAGTCTTGGTTCCTCCGTCGTTTCTCAAGCCAGACCTAGTGGGACCTCTTGGCGAGATCTGGGCAAATGCCGCCAGCGCGCTCAAGGAAGCACATGCCGTTGTGTTTGTCGGGTATAGCTTTCCCGATTCAGACACGGAGATGATGTACTTCCTTGCGACTGGCCTCTCAGAGAACTCGCTCATTCGGCGGATCGTCTTGGTGGATCCGGATGTCGACGGACTTCTTGCTAGGTTGAGTGCGCCAGGGAGTCGCGTTGGGGAGCACTTTCGAAGTTTGCTCGACCCAGTGGCCAGTGGGTGGACCGATGCTCGGCTCGAACTGAGCTGAGAACGCGAGAAGGCGCGGTCTTTACAGTTCCTGCCAAGCTATCTCGCTTAATGGGACGGTCACGCTTGCTTGCCTTAGCTACGTACCCGCCGCCTCGGTGATCTCGATCATGCGCTCCATCGACCGGCGGGCGTCGCGGACGAGGTCGCGGCGCTCGGTGTCGTCCAGGCGGTCGCGCGCGGCGGTGCGCTCGTCGACGTTGTCGCCGGCGAGGACGCGGTTGATGTCGGGCGGCGTGCCCTTGCGCAGCAGGTCGAGCATGCCGGCCAGGTGCGGCGGGTCGTTGCGGCTCATCGTGGCGCAGCCGCAGCCGGCGCTCTCGAAGGAGCGGTCGGGGATGTCCGCCAGGTGGACGATCTCGACGCCGCGCTGGCGGCCCTGCTCGCGCGCGTTGCGCACGAAGTGGCCCTCGGTGCCGATGGCGAGCTTGTCGCCGGGCTGCGCCTCCATCACGGCCTTCCACAGGTAGTGGGTGCTGCCCTGGCCGTCGGCGGCGCGCACGACCTCGAGGGGGGACTCGGGGTGCACGAGCACGGTCCAGCCGCGCTCCTTCCACCACTTGACGTGCTCGGCGGAGAACACCGTGTGCACGCCGCAGTAGGAGCCCCACAGGATCATCTCGGCCGCGTCCAGCGCCGCCAGGCCGCCCTCGACGGCGGCGTCGTCCAGGTGGATCGCCCCGAGCTGCGGGTCGGGCAGCGCCACGACCCTCGACAGGTCCATGCCCAGGCGGTCGGCGGTGTTGCGCCCGAGGTGCTGGTCGGGCACGAACAGGATCTTCTTGCCCTGCTTGCGCGCCCAGTCCACGACCAGGTGGGCGTTCGAGCTGGTGCACACCGCGCCCCCGGTGCGGCCGGCGAGCGCCTTGAGGCGCCCGGACGTGTTCATGTACGCGACGCACAGCAGGTCGTCGCCGTAGCGCTCGACCAGCTGGTCCGCCACGGGCAGGACCATCCAGTCCTTGGCCAGCATCTCCATCGTGCAGCCGGCCTTGGGGTTGGTGATCCACACCGACTGCTCGTCGCTGGCGAGGATGGCGATGGCCTCGGCCATGAAGTGCACGGCCGACTCGACGATGACCTTCTTCTCGGGGTGGCGCGCCGCCTGGAGGGCCAGGGCGTAGCTGTCGGCCACGGAGCCGCCGTAGCGCTCGACGAGCTTCACGATCTCGCCGCCCATGTAGAAGTGGGCCACGAGCATCAGGTCGTCGCCGAAGTGGTCCAGCGCGGGGCGGGCGTAGCGGTCGAGCCACGGCAGGACGGAGGCGGGCGTGCGGTCGGGCAGCGCCAGGTACTCCTCGGCGTACGGCTTGAACTCCTCCTGGTACCAGTCGAGCGGCAGGTCGGTCTGGCAGATGGGGATCTCGGGCTCGAGGTGGATGCCGGAGCTCTGGATGGTCGGGGTGCTGGCCACGGGGGTCCCTGGGCTGGGGGCTCTTGGGCGGGCTCCCGCGGCGAGGCGCGCGGGTCCGCGGGTGGGGGAGGACGATAGCAAAGGCCGCCCGCCCGGCCGCGGGCGGCGCTCCCCCGCCCCTCGACCGGCGCCGCGGCCGGCGCCGCGGCCGGCCGGGGACGCCCCGGGGCGGGCGACACGCGCGGTGGGCCGCGTTGCTAGGATCTCCCCTTCCGCGTCGCGCGCTGCGCGCGGCCGGGGGGGACGCATGCACACGGAAAGCGCAGAGCGGCGCGCGGGCGCTCGCCGGAGCCGCCACCGGAATCGCCGCCGGAGCCGCCACCGGCGGCCGGCGGTCCTCGCGCTGCTGGCCGGGGTGCTCCTCGCCACGCCGGGCGAGGCGCAGGAGGTGCGCAGCCGCTACGTGCCCAACCCCGGCGCCACCATCCGCGTGACGCGCGACCTGCTGCTCGCCACCGGCGAGCACGTGCTGCCGCCCCAGGGGCCGGACGGGGAGGACGGCGCCTTCCGGCTCGAGGGCGTCCGCGGCATCACGCTGGACCTGTCGGGCTCGACGGTGCGCGGCGCGCCGGCGGGGACGGACCTCGACGACCTGCGGGGCTTCGGGATCGTGCTCGTGGACTGCAGCGACATCACCATCCGCGGCGGCACCCTGGGCGGCTACCGCGGCTGCATCGTCGCGCGCGACTGCGACCGCATCACCGTCGAGGGCGTGACCTTCGACCGCTGGTTCGGGCAGCGCCTGCGCAGCACGCTGGCGGCCGAGGCGCCCGAGGACTGGCTGTGGCCGCACGAGAACGACGAGGGCCAGTGGCTCGCCAACTACGGTGGTGCGATCGCGGCCACCGACTGCTCGGACGTCGTCGTCAAGGGCTGCCGCGGGCGCGGCGGCCAGAACGGCATCCTGCTGAACCGCTGCGGCGGCGCGAAGGTCCACGACAACGACTTCTCGTTCCTGTCGGGCTGGGGGCTGGCGATGTACCGCTCCAGCAACAACGTCGTCAGCCACAACCGCTTCGACTACTGCGTGCGCGGCTACAGCCACGGGGTCTACTGGCGCGGGCAGGACTCCGCCGGGATCCTGATGTTCGAGCGCTGCTCGGACAACGTGATCGCCCACAACTCCGCCACGCACGGCGGCGACGGCCTGTTCGTGTACGCCGGCCAGGACCGCGTCGAGGGGCGCGCCGTCGAGCGCGGCGAGGCCCCGGCGGGCGGCTGCGACCGCAACCTGATCTACCGCAACGACTTCTCCTACGCGGTCGCCAACGCGATCGAGATCACGTTCTCCGACCGCAACCGGGTGATCGAGAACGTCGGCAACGGCTGCCACCAGCACGGGCTGTGGGGCGGCTACTCGTCGCGCATGGTGGTGGTCGGCAACCACTTCCAGGACACGCGCGGGGGCGGCATCTCGATCGAGCACGGCCAGGAGTGCCTGATCGCCAAGAACCTGCTGCACGGCAACGAGATCGGCCTGGAGCTCTGGTGGGACGAGGACGAGCAGTTCGTGCGCGGGCCCTACGGCCGGCAGTTCGACACGCGCTCGCGCGACCACTGGGTGGTCGGCAACTCGTTCAAGGACAACGACAGCGACCTGGTGCTGAAGAAGACGACCGGGCTGCGCTTCGCCGACAACGTGTTCGAGGCGGACACGCGCGAGCTGTACCTCAGCGGCCTGGGCGACGCCGACGAGCGGGACGCGGCCGTCAGCGAGCTGCGCGGGCGCCTGGCGGGGATCGGCGGCTGGCTGCCCAGCGGCCACGTGTCCGACTCCACGCTGCGCGCCGACGACGGGACCCGCCCGCCCGAGCTGGAGGCGGCCGTGTTCCTCGTCCCGCCGCGCGTCCCCGGCACGCGCTACGTGGACGGGGCGGTCGACCCGTCCAAGCCGCGGCTCGAGTCGATCGAGATGGGCGAGTGGGGGCCGTGGGACTTCGAGAGCGGCGCGCCGCGCCCCGCGCCGCGCCTGCCCGGCGGGCTGCTGCGGGAGGCGCGCTGGGACGCCGTCTGGTTCCGCTGGAAGGACGGGCCCGACCCGCGCAGCGCCGGGCAGGTCGACGCCTGGCGCGAGCTCGCCGCCGACCCCGTCGCCCAGGCGGTCGTCGGCACGTGGCTGACCCCCTGGGGTGACTCGACGCAGGTGCGCGACGCGGTCGGCGCCACGTACTTCGGCATGCGGGCCCGCGCGCGCGTCGAGCTCGAGGAGGACGGCGTCTACCGCCTGTCGATCGTGTCCGACGACGGCGTGCGCCTGCGCGTGGACGGGCACACCGTGCTCGAGAACTGGACGTGGCACGCGCCGACGCGCGACGAGGTCGAGCTCGAGCTGACCGCGGGCGCGCACGAGCTCGAGCTCGAGTACTTCCAGATCGACGGCGCCACCGCGCTGGTGGTCGACCTGCAGCGCGCGGCGGGGGACTGACCCCGTCCCGACGACCATGGCGGACGCCGGGGCCAGGGGGGCGCGGCCGGGCTTCCGCCGCTCGCGGCGGGTGTTCCTGCGCGGGCTCGGCCTCGTGTACGCGCTGGCCTTCGGGGCGCTGTGGGTCCAGCTCGAGGGCCTGGTCGGCGCGGGCGGGATCGCGCCGGCCGCGCAGACGCTCGCGCGCTGGGACGGCTGGCTCGCCGGGGACGAGCTCGCGCGCTGGACGCAGTTCCCGACCCTGCTCTGGCTGGGCGGGGGCGGCGCCGCGCTGCACGCGCTGTGCGGGCTGGGAATGGCGGCCGCGGCGGCGCTCGTCCTGGGGCGCCTGCCCGCGTTCGCGGCGCTCGTGGCCTGGGCCTGCTACCTGTCCTTGGTGGTCGTGGCCGAGCCCTTCACGGCCTTCCAGTGGGACACGCTGCTGCTCGAGACGGGCCTGCTGGCCGTGGTCGTCGCGCCGTGGACCGCGCGCAGCCGCGCCGCGACCGACGCCGAGCCGCCGCGCGCCGCGCGCTGGCTCCTGTGGCTGCTCGTGTTCCGGCTGATGTTCCTGTCGGGGCTCGTGAAGCTGACCAGCGGCGACCCGACCTGGGCGGACGGCACCGCGCTGCTGCACCACTTCGCGACGCAGCCCCTGCCGACGCCGCTGGCCTGGCACGCGCACCAGCTGCCCGCGGGCGTGCTGCGCGCGGCCTGCTGGGGCATGTTCGCGGTCGAGCTCGGCGTGCCGTTCCTCGCCTTCGCCCCGCGGCGCCTCCGCCGGCTGGCCGTTCCGCCGCTCGTGCTGCTGCAGGTCGTCATCGCGCTGACCGGCAACTACGGGTTCTTCAACGTGCTGACGGCGGTGCTGTGCCTGACGCTGCTCGACGACGGGTGGCTGGGCGGCGCCGGGCGCGGGGCCCCCGAGCCGGCGCCGCGCTGCGGGCGCGTCCAGGCGCTCGCGGCGAGCGTCGCGCTGCTCGTCCTCGGCCCGCTGGGGGCGCTGCACGTCGTCCGCGCCGTCGGCCACGGGCTCGACCGCGCGGACCTGGCGGGCCTGGGGACGCCCGCGCTGCGCGCCGCGGCGCCGCTGCGCGCGGTGAACTCCTACGGGCTCTTCCGCGTGATGACGACCGAGCGCGCGGAGGTCGTCGTGGAGGGCAGCGCCGACGGCGTCGAATGGGAGGCCTACCGCTTCCGGTACAAGCCCGGACGCCTGGACCGCACGCCCGGCTGGGTCGCGCCGCACATGCCGCGCCTGGACTGGCAGATGTGGTTCCTGCCGTTCCCCTGGCTGGCCGGGGCGTCGTGGCAGCGCCACAGCCCGTGGTTCCGCGGGCTACTGCAGTCGCTGCTCGAGGGCTCCGACGACGTCCGCGGCCTGCTCGCGCACGACCCCTTCCCGGAGGTGCCGCCGCGCTTCGTTCGGGCTCGGGTTTCGCGGTATTCGTTCACCGACGCCGCCGCGCGGGAGGAGACCGGCGCCGTCTGGCTGCGCACCCCTTACCCGGACCCCGAGCTGGTTCCGCCGATCTCCTTGAATCCCGCGCGCGGCGGGCCGAAGCGCGTCCCCGGCGGCCGGTAGAATCGGCCGCGGGCCATGGAGCTGCTCGAGCCGTTCGAACCGACCCCGGAGGACCCCTGGGACTTCGCGAAGGCCGCGCACCTGGCGCGCCGCGCGGGCTTCGGCGAGCCGCCCGGGCGCGTCGCCGAGCTGGTGCGCATGGGCCCGGAGGCCGCCGTCGACGCCTTCGTCGACTTCCCCGAGGTGGACGAGCCGCTCGAGCGCGAGATCGAGCTGCGCGGCGGCGACCTGACCGACCTCGACGGCGACGTCGAGCCCCCCCACGGGCTGGCCGAGGCCGTCCGCCGCTGGTGGCTCTACCGCATGGTGCGCGGGTCGTCCCCGCTGCAGGAGAAGCTGACCCTGTGCTGGCACGACCACTTCGCCTGCCAGACCAGCGACGCGCCGAACGCGCGGCTGATGCTGCACCAGAACCGCACCTTCCGCCGCCTGGGGGCCGGGCGCTTCGGCGACCTGCTGCGCGCGGTCGCCCGCGACCCGGCCATGCTCGTGTTCCTGGACGGGCGCTCGAACGTGGCCTCGAACCCCAACGAGAACTGGGCGCGCGAGCTGCTCGAGCTGTTCACCCTGGGCCTCGACCGCTACACGCAGCAGGACGTCGTCGAGATCGCGCGCGCCTTCACCGGCTGGACCACGAAGGCGCGCGACTCGCTCGAGTTCCGCTTCGACCCCGACTCGCACGACGCGGGCGACAAGGTCGTGTTCGGCCGCGGGCTGCGCGGGCGCTCCGGGCCCGAGGGGATCGAGGAGGGCGAGGAGGTGCTCGCGCGCATCCTCGCGGACCCGCAGTGCCACCGCTACGTCGCCGCCCGGCTGGTGTCCCGGTTCGTCCACGACGCGCCGACCGACGCGGGCAGCCCCGCCGACGCGGCGCAGTCCGCGCTGACCGAGGCCGTGGCCGCCGAGCTCGCCGCGCGCGACGGCGACGTGCGGGAGACGCTGCGCACGCTGTTCCGCTCGCGCGCGTTCCACGACCCCCGCTGGCAGTTCGCGCGCCTGAAGAGCCCGGTCGAGCTGGCGGTGTCCGCCCTGCGCCCGCTCGGGGTCCAGGGCCCGCACCTCATGGCGCTGACCGCGTGGCTGCGCCGCATGGGCATGGACCTGCTGCAGCCGCCCTCGGTCGCCGGCTGGGACGGCGGCCCCGCGTGGATCCAGACGGGCTTCGTCGTCGAGCGCGCGAACTTCGCCCTGGCCGTCTCGACCCTGGCGCACGCCACGCGCCGGGTCGACGGCGCCGCCGCGGCCGACTTCGATGCCTGGGCCCCGGCGGGGGCGGACGACGGGCGCCTGGTCGACGAGCTGGCCCGGCGCCTGCTCCAGCGCCCGCTGCGGCGCGCCCAGCGGCGCGAGCTGCTGCTGTACCTCGCCGAGGACGAGTTCCACGAGAACCCCGAGCCGCTCGAGCGCCGCAAGGCGCGCGCGCTCGTGCACCTGCTCATGGCCACCCCGGAGTTCGCGCTGTGCTGAGCCCCGACCGCGAGCCCCGCCCGGACCTCCGGAGCGGCGCCGGGACGACCGGCCCGACGCGGCGCGACGTGCTGCGCGCGGCCGCCGTCGCACCGCTCGCGGCCGTGCGCCCGTGGGGGCTGCTGCCGCCCGGCGACACCGTGCTGGTCGTGCTCGAGCTGCGCGGCGGCAACGACGGGCTGAACACGGTCGTGCCGTTCCAGGACGACCGCTACCACGCGCTGCGGCCGCGGCTGGCCCTGCCGCGCCGGGCGCTGCTGCCGCTGCCCGACGGGCTGAACGCCTTCCCGCGCCAGCTCGGCCGGCTGCGCGAGCGCTTCGACCGCGGCCACGTCGCCGTGGTGCAGCGCGTCGGCTACCCGCGCACGAACCTCTCGCACTTCCGCAGCCAGGACGTGTGGGCCGCCGCCGACCCCGACGACCCGCAGCCGGCCTCGGGCTGGCTGGGGCGGCTGCTGGCCGACGCGGAC
>JAUIDW010000214.1 GCA_030428395.1 bacterium
GCCCGCGTCGAGGGCGACGCGGTGGAGCGGCCGGCCGAACCGGGCGACGAGCCACGGGCGCAGCGTGAGGAAGGGCGGAGCGGACATCGCGCGGGCGGGGCGCGCCACGGGGCGCGGCGCGTCGCCCGGGGATCGTAGCAGGGCCGCCGCGCCCCCCTGCTACGATCCGGGGCCATGCGCATCCAACCCGTCGTCGTCGGCACCGCCGGGCACATCGACCACGGCAAGTCGAGCCTGGTCCGCGCCCTGACCGGCATCGACCCCGACCGGCTGAAGGAGGAGCGCGAGCGCGGCCTGACGATCGACCTCGGGTTCGCGCGCTTCGAGCTCCCCGGCGGGGCGCTGGTCGGCATGGTCGACGTGCCCGGCCACGAGCGCTTCGTGCGCAACATGGTGGCGGGGGCGAGCGGCATCGACCTGGCGCTGCTCGTGGTCGCCGCCGACGACGGCGTGATGCCGCAGACGCGCGAGCACCTCGACATCATGGGGCTGCTGGGCGTCCGCCGCGGCCTGGTCGCGCTGAACAAGGTCGACGCCGTGGACGCGGACCTCGTCGAGCTGGCGGCGGAGGACGTGCGCGAGGCGGTGCGCGGGACGTTCCTCGAGGGCGCGCCGGTCGTGCCCGTGTCCGCCGTGCGCGGCGACGGGCTCGAGGAGCTGCGCGCGGCGCTGGCCGCCCTGGCCGCCGAGGCCGAGCCGCGCGCGGCGGAGGGCGTGTTCCGCATGCCCGTGCAGCGCGTGTTCAGCGCGCGCGGCTTCGGGACGATCCTGACCGGCATCCCCGTGTCCGGGCGCGTCGCGGTGGGGGACGCCCTCGAGGTCGTCGGCGGGCGCCGGGCCGGGCCGCTGCGGGCCCCGGCGCGCGTCCGCGGGATCCAGGCCTACCACGAGGCGACCGACGAGGCCCGCGCGGGCCACTCGACCGCCCTCAACCTGTCGGACGTGGACCACCACGCCGTGCGCCGCGGCGACGTCGTGTGCGCGCGCGACTTCTTCGCCCCGGTCGGGATGGTGGGCGCGCGCCTGACGGTGCTGCCGGCCGCGCCGCTGCCGGTGCGCAACCGCCTGCCGATCCGCCTGCACACGGGCACCGCGGACCTGCCGGGCGAGGTGGTGCTGCTGGACTCCGACGAGCTCGCGCCGGGCGAGAGCGGCCTCGTGCAGCTGCGCCTGGACGAGCCGGTCGTCTGCGCGCCCGGCGACCGCTTCGTGCTGCGCCTGGCGTCGCCGGCGGTCACCCTGGGCGGCGGGGTGATCCTCGAGGAGAGCCGCTACCGGTTGAAGCGCTTCAAGGGGTTCGTCCTGGAGGAGCTGGCGCACCAGGAGACGAGCCTGGACGACCCCGCGCGCCTGCTCGAGTCCGTGCTGGCGCGGCGCGGCGCCGAGCTGGTGCCCACCGCGGAGCTGGCCGTGGCCGTCAAGCGCGCGCCGGCGGCGACCCGCGAGCTGCTGGCGGGCCTGGCGGCCGAGGGCCGCGTGTCCGCCCCGGCGGCGGGCGAGCGCTGGATCCACGCGGACCGGCTCGAGGAGGCGCTGCTGAAGCTGCGCGCGGCCGTCACCGCCTGGTTCGAGGAGCACCCCGAGCGCGGCGTGGTGGAGACGCTCGAGCTGCGGCGCCGCACCGGCTTCGAGCCCGCCTTCCTCTCCGCCCTCGTGGCGGCGGAGGTCGCGCGCGGCGGGCTGGTCCAGGAGCCCGGCGGGCAGCTGCGCCTGCCCGGGCGCGAGGTCGAGCTCGACCAGGCCACGGCGGCGCGCCACGCCGCGGTGCTCGAACTCCTGGTCGCGGCCGGCCTGCGCCCGCCCGAGCCCGCCGAGCTGGCCGCGGCGCTCGGGGAGCCGGAGGACGACGTGCGGCGCGCGCTCTCCAGCCTGGAGGACCGCGGCGAGGTGCGCCGCATCGGCGGCGACGTCCACGTGGCCACCGACGCCCTCGCGCGGGCCGAGCGCGCGATCGTGGCCAACTGCGAGCGCAACGGCGAGCTCGTCATCCCGGAGCTGCGCGACGAGCTGGACACGACGCGCAAGTGGCTCATCCCCCTGCTCGAGCACTTCGACGCCGTCGGCGTCACCCTGCGGCAGGGCGGCCGCCGCGTGCTGCGGCGCGCGTGAGCGGCGCTACTCGAGACCTTCCAGCCAGCGCTTGACCGTCAGCAGCCCCACGCGCGCGCCCCAGCCCAGGTGCCAGGGCTGGCGGTCGGTCGTGTTCGCGGGCGTGTCGCCGCTCGAGTGGTAGTAGGGGTCGAAGTCGACGTGCACCTCGTCGCCGTCGTTCCAGGACTCGCCCGGCATGCCCGGCGTGCGCGGCAGGGTGCGCGGGCGGTCCCAGGCGCTGGCGTACAGCGTCACCGCCGGCCGCCCGGCCTCGCGCTGCCCCGCGTCGCCGCTGAAGACGTAGGAGTCGGTGCCGCCCTGGCTGCGGTTGGTGACCCAGCGCGCGGGGAAGCCCTCCGCCCCGGCGGCGTCGCGCAGCACGCCCGCGGCGGCCGCCACCAGGGAGGCGTTCTGCGGCAGGTCGTCGGGCTCGACGAACAGCCGGTCGCCGGCGTCGCCGAAGCCCGCCTGGTCGTAGTTCAGGACGCCGAGCACCACGTCGCCCGCGGCCCGGGCCCGCTCGAGGTACGCGCGCGACGAGTGGATCTCCTTCCCCCAGATCGCGAAGCGCACCTCGCGCGCCGGCGGGGGCGCGTCGCCGGCCGCGACCGCCGCGGCCCAGGCCGAGGCGATCTCGAGCACGATGGCCTCCCCGCTGCCGTTGTCGTTCGCGCCCGGGCCGCCCGAGTCCGAGTCGCCGTGGGCGCAGACGAGGAAGTGGCCGCCCGGCGCGCTCCCCGCCAGCCGCGCGACGACGGTGTGCGGCGGGGCCTCGCGCACGACCGTCTCGAGCTCGTAGCGCACCGTCGCCCCGCCGCCGTCGGCGAGCGCCCGCAGCCGCGCGCCGTCCGCGCGGCTCAGGGCGAAGGCGGGGCAGGCGGCGTCGCGCGGGAGGTCGCGCAGCGGCGCGTAACGCCCGTCCGGCGTCGTCCGGCCGTCGAGCAGCACGACCGCCGGCGTCCCGCCCGCCCGCGGTCCCCCGCGCAGGAGCCAGCGCGGCGCGCGGTCCGCGAGCAGGGCGACGTCGATCGCCGGCTCCAGCGACAGCGGCGCCGCGCCGCGAGCAGCCGGCGAGAAGCCGAGCGGCCAGGCGCTCGCGAGCACCGTCTCCGCGCCGTCGCCGTCGGCGACCGCGACGCGCCAGCGCTCCTCCCCGTGCGACCACGTGGGCGGGTCGAGCACGACCTCGACGGCGAGGCCCGCCGCCGCGAACGCCTCCGCCAGGTGCTCGGCCGCCGCGTCCCCCGAGGCGGTGCCGCCCATGCGCGTCCCGAGCCGGACGAGGGCGCGCACGCGCTCGGCCGCGCGCTCCTCGTCCACCGCCGCCGCCAGGGCGAGCTCGGCGGCGTCGAGGCCCGGCGCGGCGGCCGGCGCGACCGCCGGCTCCTCCGCGGGCCGCAGGCAGGCGAGCGGCGCGAGGGCCGCCACCAGGGCGAGGGCGAGCGTTCGCACCGGCGCATCTTCCCCGACCGCGGCCCCGCGGGGGAGGGCGAAGGGCCTCCTCCACGCCGTCCGACCCGGCGGGGCGCCCCGTCCGGACCCGGGTCGCGGTCGGGGTCCAGCCGCGGTCCCCCGCGCGCCGAGGAGGAAACCGCGCCCCGCGCCCGCCGGAGGGCCCGCCCGGGGCCCCGCGCGGCCCCCTCCGGAGGGGGTGCAGATTGGCCGCATTCGGTGCTGAGCCGGCGCCCGCCCCGTGCCGATAAGCACCCGGCCACCGGAGCCCGAATCCGTCCCCCGTTCGGAGCCGATCGCGATCTATGGACGCCTACCTGGACCCCTCGCGGGACCCCTCGGAAGGGGACCCGCTCGACGAATCCACCTTCCCGTCGGCGGAGGCCGGCGGAGCGTCCCCGTCCGGCGGGGACTTCCTGGGCCTCGGCCAGGGGCTCGATGCGCACCTGGGCGGCGAGCTCGGCGACGACGAGGACTACGAGTACAGCGACGAGGAGCAGGCCGCGAGCTGGCTCTTCACGCTGGACGAGGACTCCGAATCGGCCGAGGCGCCGGCGGAGGCCGCCGGCTGGGTCGAGGACCCCGCGGGCGCCCTCGCGGCGCCCACCGAGGGCCTGCAGCCGGGCAGCGCGATCGGGCCCGACGCGTGGGACCCGTCCGGCGCCGCGGCGCCCGCGACGGTGTCGTTCGACGACGGCTCGTTCGACGGGGGCGACGAAGGCGAGCACGCGCACGCGGCGGCCGCCTACGCCGACGACGGGCTGGACGGGCCCTCGACGCTCGACGCGTCCTGGACCGAGCCCGACTCCTCCGGGGGCTTCCTGCGCCGCCACGCCGTGCGCGTCGCCGCCGCCGTGGTCGTGCTCGGCGTGGGCTTCGCGGGCTGGCAGCTCTACGGCGTGGGTGGGGACCTCACGTCCAGCCCGGAGACCGAGGTGCTGGCGCCCGAGCAGAACAAGACGCCCGGCTACGCGCCGCGCCTGCACTCGCCGGACGGCGAGAGCGGCGCGCCCAGCAACCGCCGCGCCGTGCGCGGCGAGGGCGCCGAGACCGGCGTCGAGCTCGCGGGCGGCGCCGCCGAGGGGATCGAGCTGGAGCTGCCGCCGGCGGAGCAGCCGGTCGCCGTCGAGCGGGTCGCGCGGAGCCAGCCGCGCCCCTCCGCGCGCGCGCGCTGGCGCTCGCTGCTCGGGATGGACGCGGCGGGGGGCGACACGCTGCTGACCGCGCTGCCGAACCTCGGCGGCGGGCCGGTCGGACCGCGCACGGGTCCGCGGGGCGAGGCCGGGGGCGGGCCCGCGCTGCTGCGGCGCAGCGGCCGCCTGGAGACCGACTTCGTCGACGTGCCGACCTTCCCCAACCTGCGCCTGGCGACCTCCGAGGACCTCGAGAACGTCTGGCCGGGCTTCGAGATCCCCGTGGACGAGTACGGCCGCCCCGAGCGCCTCCTGACGCCCTACGTCGGCGACGTGCGCGCCGTCCTGGACTCCGGCGACATCTTCGAGGGCCGCCTCTACGCCGTCGGCGAGAACCGCATCTGGGTCACGACCGGCTGGGGCGTGGTGGCGCTCGAGACCGCCCGCCTCGACGCCGTCGTCCACGTCGCGCCCGCCGGCGGTGAGCTGGCGCAGAGCGACGCCTCCCCGATCACGCGCATGCCGCGCATCCGCGTCGAGGCGGAGGGCGGCGGCTTCCCCGCCCGCCTGCTGTACCAGGACGACCGCGGCGCGACCGTCGTGACCGACGGGGGCACGCGCATCACGGTGCGGCCCAGCGACGTCGACCTGGTCGGCCTGACCCCGCCGGTGCTGCTGGGTCAGGAGCCGCTGCGCTAGCCCGCGCGCCTCCCGGCCGCGCGGAGTGCAACCGCGGCGCCCCGCGACGCTAGGGTGGGGGCGTGCCGCTCCTCGCCGCCCTCGTCCCGCTGCTGCTCGCCGCGCTCCCGCTGGCCGCCCCGTCCCCCGGCGGGGACGAGGAGATCGTCCGCGAGTTCCGCAAGTACTTCCGCGAGCTCGAGGACGCCGGCTCGCGCGTCGAGGCCGTCCTGGCGCTCGAGGGGACCGAGAGCGGCGCCGTCGTCGACGCGCTGGTGCCCGTGCTGGGCGACGACGACCCGGAGGTCGTGGACGCGGCCGTCCGCGTCCTGGGCGGGTTCGAGACGGAGCCCCCGGTGGCGACCCTGCTCGAGGCGCTGCAGAGCTCGAGCCGCGAGCCCGAGCGCCTCGGCCTGCTGCGCGCGGTCCGCCTGGGCGCGTATCCCGGCGCCGGCGAGGTGCTCGCCGAGCTCCTCGGGGACCGCTCGTGGCCCGTGCGGCGCCGCGCCGTCCAGGCCGTCGCCGCGCTCGGCGGGCCCGACGCGGCGGAGCGGATCGAGCCGCTGTGCGGCGACCGCGAGCCCGGCGTGCGGTGCGCGGCCCTCGACGCGCTCGCCGAGCTGGGCTCGGAGGCCGTCGTGCCGCACGCGATCGCCGACCTCGAGCACGAGGTGTGGCAGGTCCGCGCCAGCGCCATCGCGGCGCTGGGGCGCGTGCGCCGGGTCGAGTCCATCCCGCCCCTGATCGCCTCGATGGAGCGCGAGGACGGCCGCCTCGTCGCGGACGCCGGCGCGTCGCTCGAGCTGCTGACCGGCCGCTCGTTCGGCGAGCGGACCGAGCAGTGGCGGCAGTTCTGGGATTCGGTGGGGGACCGCTACGTGCTGCCCACCGACGAGGAGATGGAGCGCCTGCGCGCGCGCCGCGCCGAGACCGCCGCGCAGTACCGGCCGGTCCAGGCGGCGGCGACCTTCCACGGCATCGACACGCCCAGCCGGGCGATCGTGTTCGTGATCGACGTCTCGGGCTCGATGGAGAACCTCGTGATCGACGAGGAGCGCTTCTCCGCCGGCGACTACCCCTCGATGCAGCGCATCGACATCGTGAAGACCGAGCTCGAGCGGACGATCGCGCGGCTCGAGAAGAACACGCGCTTCAACATCGTGACGTTCGCGACCGAGGTGCGGCCCTGGAAGAAGGACCTCGTCCCCGCCAACGTGCTGAACAAGAAGAGCGCGTCGAACTTCGCCCGCCGGCTGGAGGCGATCGGCGGGCACTCCCGGGAGCACCTGGCGGCTGCGGGGCTCGTCGGCGCGGCCAACCTCGAGGGGGGCAAGACGAACACGTTCGGCGCGCTGATGGCCGCGCTCGCCTACGACCCGGGCGAGGACCCGCGCAAGGACGACTACGCCGTCGAGCTGGACACGATCTTCTTCCTGTCGGACGGGCGCCCTTCCCACGGCCGGTTCGTGGACCCGGTCGACATCCTGCGCGAGGTGCGCGAGGCGAACGAGCTGCGCCGCGTCGTCATCCACACGATCGCGATCGGCCAGTTCAAGAAGGACTTCATGCGGCGGCTCGCGACCGAGAACGGGGGCGTGTTCGTCGACCTCGGGTCGTGAGGGGACCGGGGACCCCCCGCCCCGCGGACCCGACCGGCGCCCGGTGCCGGGCGCGGGGGCCCGCGGGCGGCGGCGCCCCCGGGAAGGCGCTCCCCGCAGCTTGACGGGCCTCCGGGCGGGGCCTATCGTTCCCTGGCCGCCGAGGCGGGGGACACGCTCCCCGGCCCCCCGCGGCGTCGGTTCCGACCCGGGGTGTGGCTCAGCTTGGTAGAGCGCTGCGTTCGGGACGCAGAGGTCGGAGGTTCAAATCCTCTCACCCCGACCACCCTTTCCGCCCGGCCCCCTTGCCCGCCGGGGCCCGCCGGGGCCCGCTGGTTCCCGCCAGGGCGTCCGGCCGAGGCCCGGCTAGCCGGATGGGATCGAGTCGCGGCACTGCCCGTGCCGATGATCGCCTCGCGGGAGACCCCGGCCCGCGCCGGGCGCGGCCCGCGGCGAACCGCGCGGGGAGCGCGGGAAGCCCGCCTGACCGGCGGGGATCGGCGCCGGCCGAGACCGGCTCTCCGGGCCCGCCCGGAGCCCGCTCCGAGGCCCTTCCGGGCCGTTCCAAGATGACGAAAAAGCCCTTCGCGGCACCCGGGATTGTGATACACCCTGCCCAGGGGAGGCGGGAGCCCGGCGAGCGGCCGGAGAGCTTCCAGGCGGCGCCCGCGGCGCCGTGAAACCGGGCGGGCCGAGCGCTCGCCACCGCGACACGACCAGGCACCCCTCAGGCACCCCTCCCCGCTCGCTCCACAGGTACCTCTCCAGGTTCCTGCGGCCCCCGACCGGGGCCCGACCGCACTCACGAGTACACGTCCGAGCAGCTCGCCCGGACGCCCTTTGACACCCTCCGAGGTGGCCCCTGACGGGGCCGGCGGCTCCGACTCGCCGGAGCGCCCTCGGATGCTCCCGACCGCGACCTCGCCAGCCCGGCGGGGGTCCCGACGGTCCGGCGCCCCGTCCCGCGCTCGCGCGCGGCGACCTCGGGCCGCGGGCCCGTGGGGCCCGTCCCGGCGCGGCGCATCGCGACTTGCTGGGAGCGCCCCCGCCCGCGCGACGCGGGCTTCCAGGAGACGAGGCTTGGCCCGAGATTCCAGCACCCCCGCCAGCTCCGATTCCCTGCCCTTCGGGGCGATCGGCGACCCCTCCACCGGGGAGGTCCGGTCGCGCCTGGGCGCGCGCAAGGCGCGCAAGAAGACCACCCGCAAGAACGCCCGGCCGCGCCCCGCGGACGGCGAGGCTCCCTCCGCCCCGGCGGACGACGCGCCCGCGCGTGGTCCCGAGCGTGGTCCGGAGCGGTCCGAGAACCCCGAGGGCGAGCGCCGGCCGCGGCGCTCCCGACGGCGCGGACGGCGCGGCGACGGTGGACCCGGCAAGGGCCCCCGCGACGGCGCCGGCTCGAACGCCGGCTCGAACGGCACGGCGCGCCCCGACGGCGAGGCCGGCGGGGGGACCGCGCTCGAGGACGGCCGCCGTCCGCGCCGCCGGCGCCGGGGCCGCCGCGAGCGCACGGGAGGCGGCCAGCAGGGTCATCAGGGTCAGCAGGGCCAGCCGGGCCGCGGCAAGGGCGGCGGCGGCGCCCCGGCGGCCGGCGAGTTCGAGGGCATGTTCATGCTCTCGAAGAAGGGCGGCGGGACCCTGCGCCAGCTCGAGCGCCAGTACCTGCCCGACCCCAAGCACGACGTCGCCGTGACCCAGCGCATGGTGCAGCGGCACAAGCTGCGCCCGGGCGCCATCGTGAAGGGGCGCTTCCAGGCCGGCGGCGGCAAGCGCCAGATGACGGAGATCCTCGAGATCGACGGCCGCGACCCGCGCGAGGCCGGCAGCGTCCCGGCGTTCAAGAACCTGACGAGCATCGACCCCGACTTCCACTACACGCTCGGGGACAGCACCCGCGAGGTGTCGATGCGGATCGTCGACGTGCTCTGCCCGATCGGGCGCGGCACCCGTGGCCTGATCGTGGCGCCGCCGCGCTCGGGCAAGACCATCCTGATGCAGCAGGTCGCGGCCGGGATGGAGCAGACCTACCCGGACGTCCACCTCATGGTCCTGCTGGTCGACGAGCGCCCCGAGGAG
>JAUIDW010000215.1 GCA_030428395.1 bacterium
GACCTCGGCGGCGTTGGCCTGGTCCTCGTCGACCTTGGCCGTGACGCTGACGACGCGGCGGCGGTCGGTGCGGTCGATCGAGGCGTAGCCGCGGTCCTCGGTGACCTCCGCGACCGTCCGGAAGGGGACCTCGGTGCCGTCGGGGAGGCGCACCCGCATGGCGAACAGGTCCGCCAGGCTCTGGCGCTCGCTCTCGGGGTAGCGCACCAGGACCTTGACGTTGTCGCGGCCGCGCTGCACGCGCTGCGCCTCGGCGCCGTAGAAGGCCTGGCGGACCTGCCGCGCGAGGTCCTCGAGCGAGACGCCCGCCGAGACCCCCAGGGGCGACAGGGCCAGGCGGAGCTCGCGCTTGCCGGGCTCGAACGAGTCGGCGACCTCCTCCACGCCCTGGTACTGGGACAGCCGCTGCTTCAGCGCCTGGACCGCCGCCAGGAGGACGTCGAAGTCGGCGTGGGCCAGCTCGACGTTCACGTCGTCGCCGGCGGACAGCGCCGAGCTGCGGAAGGTCAGCGTCGACACCCCGGGGATCTCGCCCACGAGCTCGCGCCAGCGCGCCTCGATCTGCTCGGAGGTGAACTCGCGCTCCTCGCCGCTCTGGAGCTCCACGCGCACCTCGCCGACGTGCCCGCCGCGGCTGGTGTCCGGGCTGCGGCCGGGGCCGTTCCGGCTGGAGAACGGGCGCGCGCCGACGGTGGCGGAGACGTTGCGCACGATGGAGTCCGCGCCCGGGGGCGAGCGCTCGTCGAACTCCTGCCGCGTGCGCTCCATCGCGTCGAGGATGTGCGCCACCGCGGCCTCGGTCTCCGCCGCCGCCGTGCCGTTGGGCATGCTGAGCATGGCGGACATGTCGTCGGAGTCGATCGCCTGCAGGAACGTGAACTTCACGTGGCCGCCGACGAACGCGCCGCCGGTGGTCGCGAGGGAGGCCAGCGCGAAGGAGAGCACCACCCAGCGCCAGCGCAGCGCCAGCCGCAGCGCCGGCGCGTACAGGCGCTCGATGAACGCGTCGAGGCCGCGCCGGAACCAGCCCTGGACCAGCGGGACCAGCCCGCGCGGCGACTCCGCGCGCCCGCCGCCGAGGTGGGCCGGCAGGACGATCAGCGACTCGACCAGCGAGACGAGCAGCACGCAGATCACCACGACCGGGATCGGGTACACGATCTGGCCGATGGTGCCGCTGGTCGTCAGCAGCGGCGTGAAGGCCGCGACGCTCGTCAGGACGCCGATCACGACCGGCGCGGAGACCTCGCGCACCCCGCGGACCGCCGCCTGCAGGCCGGGGACGCCCTGCTCGCGCAAGCGGAAGATCGACTCGCCGACGACGATGGCGTCGTCGACGACGACCCCCAGCACGACGATCAGGCCGAACAGCGACAGCATGTTGATCGACACGTCCGCGCCGGGGATCAGCAGGAACGCGCCGAGGAACGCGATGGGGATGCCCATGGTCGTCCAGAAGGCGAGCTTCAGCTCGAGGAACAGCACCAGGCAGCCGAACACCAGCACGAGCCCGACGATGGCGTTGCGCGTCAGCAGGTTCATGCGGCTGCGCAGCGAGCGCGCCGAGTTCGACCAGAGCTCCAGGGACACCCCGCGGGGCAGGGGGCTCTCCGCCACGTACTCCTTCACGGCGGCCTCGATCGCCAGGGCGCTCTGGTCGCCCACGCGGAACACGTTGACGAACACCGCCGGGCTGCCGTTGAAGCGGTTGACCAGGTCGACGTCCTCGAAGCCGTCCACCACGGTCGCGACGTCGCGCACGCGGATGCGCGTGCCGTCGGGGTTCGTGCGGACGACGATCTCCTCGAAGTCGCTGCCGACGTAGGCCTGCTCGTCGGTGCGCAGCAGGATCTCGCCGCCCTTGCCGCGGACCGAGCCGCCGCCGAGCTTCACGGAGAAGCGCTGGACGGCGTCGGCCACCTCGCGGAAGGTCAGCCCGTAGCGCTGCAGCGAGGCCTCGCTGACCTCGATGGCGACCTCGTACGCGCGCGCGCCGGCCACGTCGACGACGGTGATGCCGGGCTGGGCCGCCAGGTCGTCGCGGATGCGGTCGGCGGCCTCGCGCAGCGTGCGCTCGGGCACCTCGCCGTACACCGCGATCGAGATCACGCGGCTCTCGATCTGCGGGATCGCGACCTTGGGGTCCTCCGCGTCCCGGGGCGGGAACAGCGTGATCTGGTCGACGGCGGACTTCACGTCGTCGAGCACCGTGCGGTCGTCCACGCCGTCCACGAGCTCGGCGGTGACGGTGCCCACGCCCTCGGTGGCGACGGAGCGCACGCGCTCGATGCCCTCGATGCCGTTGATGGCCTCCTCGACGCGGCGGTTGATGCTCTCCTCGACCTCGTAGGGCGTCGCGCCGGGGTAGGGCACGCTGACCGAGATCGTGCGGGGGTCGATCTCGGGGAAGACCTCGACCGGCGTCCGCAGCAGCGACACGAAGCCGCCGACGAGCAGCAGCGCCATCACGGCGTTGGCGGCGACGTGGTTCTCGGCGAACCAGCGCAGCACGCCGCCTTCCCGGGCCGGGGGCGCGGCGGACGCGGGCGCGTCGCCGGCCGCGCCCGCGTCGGCGGGAGCCTCGCCCGGCGGGCGCGGCGGCGCGGGGGGCGGCGCCGGCGGAGGGGCCTGGGGGCTCACCGGGGCTCCTCGGGCGTGCGCACGGCCATGCCGTCGACGACGGCCTCGAGGTCGCTCGTGACGAGGCGGGCGCCGGGGGGCAGCCCGCGCACGAGCAGCTCCTCGCCCTGCTCGCGGACGACCTCCGGCCGGAACACGGTCAGGACGCCGTCCTGCTCGAGCCAGAGGTTGCCGCCGACGCGGCGCGCCGCGCGCGGCACGACGGCCACGTCCTCGAGCTCGCCGCCCTCGAGCGTCACCTCGACGAAGGCGCCGGGCAGCAGCCGCAGGCCGTCGCGCGAGGGGACCTCGATCACGACCGTCGCCATGCGGCTCTCGGGCTCGAGGCGGCCCTCGATGCGGCTCAGCGTGCCCTCGAAGGGAGGCATCGTCGGGTCGCCCAGGTTGCGCAGCGTCGCGCGGCTCGGCCCGGCGTCCGCTCGGGCGACCGCGCCGTTCGCCGGGGAGCCGTTCGCCGGGGCGCCCGCGCGGCCGGGGAAGCGCAGCCAGTGCAGCTCGGACTCCTCGACCGGGACGCGGACCTCGAACACGTCGGTCGCGTAGGCCTCGGCCAGGGTCTGGCCGACGACCACGTACTGGCCCAGGTCGACGTTCTCCGAGAGCACGCGGCCGGGGAAGGGCAGGTGGATGCGCGTGCGCTCGAGGTCCAGCCGCGCCTTCGCCAGCGAGGCGTCGGCCGCCTGGGCCGCGGCGCGCGAGCGGGCGAGCTGGGGCTCGCGCGCGACCAGCGGCGGGGGCGCGCCGTCGCCGCCGTGCAGCTCGGCCCACTCCTCGATCGCCGCCTCCGCCTCGGCCTCGTCCAGCTCGAGGTTCGCCAGCGCGGTCGCCAGCTCGGCCTCGGCGCGCCGCACGGCCAGCTCGAAGTCGGCGGCCTCGACGCGCAGCAGGTCCTCGTCCGCCGCGAACGTCCCGCCGGGTCGCAGCCCGGGGTGGACCCAGACCACGCGCCCCGCGACCTGCGGCACGATGCTGACGCGCACCTCGGGCTGGACCGTGCCGTGCCCGCGCACCTGGACCGGCGCGGTGCCGGGCTCGAGCGGCGCGACGCGCACGAGCGGCGCGGAGGGGGCGCGGTCCCCGGCGGCCGGGCGCTCGCGCCCCCGGGCCATCTGCCGCGCGACGACGAAGCCGCCGACCAGGACGGCGAGCACCAGGAGGGGCTGCAGGCCCCAGCGGTAGAGTCGGGACAGGGAGGCTCTCATGATCGGGGGGGGTCGTCGGTCTCCACGGACGGGACCCAGGCCCCGCCCAGCGACAGGGCCAGGTCGACGCGCGCGTTCCACAGCGAGTCGCGCGCGAGGATCAGCAGGTCCTCGGCCACGCGCCGGCGGCGCTCGGTGTCGAGCACGGTCAGCAGCGGGCCGATGCCGCGGCCGTAGCGGTCGCGCGCCAGCAGCTCGGCGCGCCGGATCTCGTCCACGCGCTGCTCCAGGTAGCGGATGCGCTCGGCCAGCAGGCGCTCCGAGATCAGCGCGTCCTCGACCTCGCGCAGCGCGTTCAGCACGGCGGCCAGGTACGAGCCGGCCGCGGCCTCGAAGCGCGCGCGCGCGGCGTCGACGTTCGCGCGCAGGCGGCCGCCCTCGAACAGCCGCCACACCAGGTCGCCCGCCAGCGCGCCGGCCAGCGCGTCGGGCTGGAACAGGTCGCTCCACTCGCTCGCGCGCCAGCCGCCGGAGGCGGTGATCGAGAGGTCGGGGAGCAGGTCCGCCGCGGCCACGCCGATGCGCTCGCTGGCGGCGACGGCGCGGAACTCCGCGGCGCGCAGGTCGGGGCGGTTGTCCAGCAGGGCCACCGGCACGCCGACCGAGAAGTCCCGCGCGGGCGGCGCGGTCGGGAAGGCGACCTCGACGGGCGGCAGCTCACCGGGCCGGAGGCCGAGCAGCACGGCCAGGGCGTTCTCGAACAGGGCCCGCTCGCGCTCGAGGGCGGGCACGTCGGACTCCGCGGCCGCGAGGTTCTCGCGGGCGAGGCGCACGTCCACGGTGGCCGTGTCGGGCAGCCCCCGCTCGAAGCGCCGCTCGACGATGCGCAGCGTCTCGCGGCGGCTGGCGATGATCTCCTGCGCGAGCTCGAGCCGCCGCGTCGTCGTGGCGAGCGCCACGCGCGTGCGCACGACCTGGGCCACGACCGTGTGCAGCAGCGCGACCCGGTCGGCCTCGGTCGCCAGGGCGTCGGCCAGGGCGGCGGACTCGGCGCGCCGGAGCTTCCCGAACAGGTCGGCCTGCCACGAGAGCCGCGCGGCCGGCTCGAGCACCGAGATGTAGACGCGGTTGGGGGGCCCGCCGAACTGCAGCAGCGGGCCGAAGGTGCGCTGCGCCGTGAAGCCCGCCGACAGGGTGGGCAGCCGGTCCCCGGTCGCGCGCCGCAGCAGGGCGTCGGCCTCGAGCACGGTGGCCGCGGCCACCCGCAGGTCGAGGTTGTTCTCCAGGGCGGCGAGGACCAGCGCGTCCATCCCGGGGTCGCCGAGCTCGCGCCACCAGCCGTCCAGGTCGGCGGGGTCGACCACGCCGTCCGCCGCTCCGCCGGCGCCGACGAGCGCCTCGGTCTCGTCGGGGGCGCCGACGTAGGAGGCCAGCTCGTCCACCGCCGTCGCGGGGCGCTCGTAGTCGGGGCCCGCGTTGCACGCGGCCAGCGCGAGCGCCAGCGCCGCGACCGCCGCGCGGCTCACGCCTCGCCTCCCAGGCGCTCGCGCTGGGCGCGCAGGCCGGCCAGGCTGAAGGCGGCGACGTGTCCGGCGATCGCGTGCACCTCCGCCTGGTCCAGGCGCAGCTCCGGCAGCAGGCGCTGCAGCATCGGCCAGCCGTGGCGGTAGATGTTGCACTGCGCCAGGATGCTCAGGCAGGCGCGGCGCCGCTCCGCCTCGGGGGCGCCCGCGGGCAGCAGGCGCGCGACGATCTCGCGCAGCGCGCCGTACACCGGGCGCATGCCCCGCTCGACCATGTGGTCGAGCACGGGCGTGGGGTCGCTGATCTCGTGCAGCAGCAGCTTGTCGATGCCGAGGCCGCCGGGGTCCACCAGCAGGCGCGCCACGTACCAGTCGAGGAACGCGCGGAGGCGGCCCTCCGGGTCGTCCGGGTCCGCCGCCAGGCGCGGGGGAGGCGAGCCGCCCGGGCCGCTGGCGAGCATGTCGGCGAGCACCGCGCCGTACAGCTCCTCCTTGCTGCGGAAGTGGTAGTTGATCGCGTTCAGGTTCGCCTCGGCGCGGTCCGCGATGGCGCGCACGGTCGCGCCGCGGAAGCCGCGCTCGGCGAACTCGCGCGCGGCCGCCTCGAGCAGGCGGCGGCGCGTGTCCTCGCCGCGGGCGGGTGCGGAGGTCTCGGGCTCGGTCATGGGCACACTGTTTCGTATGCCCGTTCCATACGGACGTTACAATTCTCCCGGATCTTCGCGCCGGCTCCCGAAGTCCCTTTGAGGGAGGGGCTTGCGTCGAGCGGATGGCGAGTTCCGGGGCCCCGTTCCGGAGGCCGGCGGAGGGTCCGCCGGGGGCGCGGGCCTCAGGGGACGCGCCGGGCGAAGGCCAGCTGGGCGCCCGCGAACGAGAGGACGCTGAGCGCGAGCAGCGGCAGGGCGAAGCGCCAGGGGAGCTCCCCGCTGCCGAGGATCTTCATGAACACGCGCACGTCGGTCAGGCGGAAGAACGAGTAGTGCGTGACCTGCTTCACCAGGTAGATCGCGAACTGGAAGGTCGTCAGGAACAGCATCGCGACGGCGATGCCCGTCGGGTTCCGGCCCAGCGACGACAGCAGGAACGTGACGCTGTAGATGGCGAGCAGCGAGAACGACTGGTGCGTCGCGCAGAGCATAAGCTCGCCGAGCTCCATGCTCTCGTCCACCCGCGCGAGCAGCCACGGGATGGTCGCGGTCGTCGCGTACACGGGCACGAGCAGGGCGGCGGCGCCGGTCAGGTAGCGCTCGGTCAGCTGGCGGGCGCGCGAGACCGGGCGGGCCAGCCAGATCTCGAGCGTGCGCCGGTGCGCCTCGCCGGCGACCGCGCCCATGGCGAACAGCACCGCCGCGGCGGTGCCGAGCGTGTTGCAGCCCTTGAAGAACTGCTGGCCGACGACGTACGCGCCGACGCCGCCCTGGCCGAGCTCGTCGACCATGTCCTTCAGCATCGGCAGCGGCGCCAGCGTCTTCAGCGCGCCCAGGTTGTCGCGGAAGTTGGGCCAGAAGAGGATCGCGGGGGCCAGCATGCCCTCGAGCACGAGCGCGTAGCCGAGCACGCGCCACACGAACGACCGCACGGCGGGCGACATCAGGTGCCCTCCACGCCGTAGACGTCGCGGTACAGCTCGCCGAGCGACGTGACGCCGTACTCGATCGAGCGCGGCGCCGGCAGCCGGTCGTCGGCGGCGAGGCGCGCCAGGAACGCGCGCGGGTCGGGCGCGGGCAGCACCACGGCCGCGCGCCCGCCGGCGACGCGCACGGACTCGGCGCCGAGGCCCTCGAGCGCGCCGGACAGGGTCGCGTCGGGTGCGCCGTCGCCCCAGTCGACGACGAGCAGCCGCGCCTCGCGGGCGTGGACCGAATCGGCCGTCTCGCGCGACAGCACGCGGCCGGCGTTCAGGAACAGCAGCTGGTCGCAGGAGCGGTCCACCTCGCCCAGGTGGTGCGAGGAGAGCAGCACCGTGGTGCCGCCCGCGGCGTCCTCCTCGAGCAGGCCGAGCATGTGCGCGCGCTTGGACGGGTCCAGGCCCTCGGTCGGCTCGTCCAGGATGCGCACGCCGGCCTCGGGCGCCAGGGCGGCGACGAACAGCAGCTGGCGCTTCATGCCGTGGCTGTAGGTGTGGACGCGCTTCTCCATCGGCAGCCCCAGCGCGCCGGCCAGGTCGAGCGCGCGCCGCAGCGCGCCCAGGCCGCGCCCGCGCAGGAGCCAGGCGACGTGCTCGCGCCCCTTCATCTCGTCGTACAGCGCGATCTCGCCGGGGGCGTACGTGCAGCGGCGCCGCACGGCCGTCCCGTCGCCGGCGAGCGCGGCGCCGTCGATCGCCGCCGTCCCCGCGTCGGGGCGCACGAGGCCGACCAGCATGCGCAGCAGGGTGCTCTTGCCGCTGCCGTTGGGTCCCAGGAGGCCGACGATCCCGCCGGGGCCGAGGTCCAGGTCGACGGCGTCCACGGCGAGCTTGTCGCCGAAGCGGCGCGTCAGGCCGCGGGCGACGATGCGCCGGTCGCGTGCGGGGGAGGGGAGCAAGGCCAGGGAGGGTGCCCGTCCGGCCGCGCGGGGATCAAGCGCGGCCGCCGGAAAGCGGCCGGGGTCCGCCGGCGCCGGCGGGGAGCGCGGTCGGGACGTGGATCTCGCCGCGCAGGTAGAGCACCGCCGTGCCGGAGAGGTGCACGCGGTCGCCGCGCAGCGCGCAGGCGAGCTCGCCGCCGCGGGCGGACACCTGCCGGGCGCGCAGCTCGACGCGCCCCAGGCGCTCCGCCCAGTAGGGCGTCAGCAGGCAGTGGGCCGAGCCGGTCACGGGGTCCTCGGGCACGCCGACGCGGGGCGCGAAGAACCTCGACACGAAGTCGACCGCGTCCCCCGGCGCGGTGACGACCACGCCGGCGTGCGGCAGCTCGGCCACGGCGGCGAGGTCGGGCGCGGCGGCGCGCACGTCGGCCTCGGCGGGCAGCGCGACCAGCGCGTACCCGGTGGCGGAGGCCTCGAGGGCCTCGCGCACCCGCGCGCCGAACAGCTCGCGCAGGCGCGCCGCGTGCGGGCTCGGTCGCGGCGCGGCGGCGGGGAAGTCGAGGCGCAGACGGGAGCCCTCGCGCACGACCTCGAGCGGCCCGCTGCGGCTGTCGTACACGACCGACCCGCGGCCGGGCTCCAGGTGCTCGAACACGCAGTGACTCGCCGCCAGCGTCGCGTGGCCGCACAGGTCGACCTCGCACGCCGGCGTGAACCAGCGCAGCTCGTAGCGGCCGTCGCCGCCGACGAGGAAGGCGGTCTCCGAGAGGTTGTTCTCGGCCGCGATGGCCTGCAGCACCGGATCCGGCAGCCAGGCCTCGAGCGGGCAGACCGCCGCGGGGTTGCCGGCGAACACGCGATCGGCGAAGGCGTCGACCTGGAAGATCGGTATGGTCGCGTCCATGCGGGGCAGGATAGCCGCCCCGCGCGGCGTGGAGAGCGTGTCGAGACGACCCCCCGGAGCGGACGGGGAGCCCCGCGGCGGCGCGGCCCCCGGGGGTGCGGCCCCTGCCGGCGGCGCGGCCCCGAAAGGTGCGGGCACGCCCAGCGTCGTGCGCGAGCTGAAGCGCGACGTGTTCGGGCGCGTCGAGCTGCTCGCGGCGGGCGACGCGCGCTGGATCCGCCGCGTCGCGTGCGGGAGCCGCCTGCCCGGCAGCGGCCTCGTGGCGCGGGTGCTGCTGCGCCGCGAGCGCCGGGCGCTGG
>JAUIDW010000216.1 GCA_030428395.1 bacterium
GTCGGCCGTCAGGCGCTGCTCGGTGGCGCGCCGCGCCGACTGCACGACGGCGATCCCGGCCAGGCCCGCGACCAGCACGAGCAGCACCGCCGCCCAGGCCGTGGCCAGGCCGCGGTTGCGGCGCACCCACTTGCGCAGCTCGGCCGCGGCGCCGGTCTCGTACGCGGCGACGACGCGCCCCTCCAGGAACGCGCGCAGGTCGCCGGCCATCGCCAGCATGCCGGGGTAGCGGTCGCCGGGCTCGCGCTGCATGGCGCGCTCGCAGATGGCCTCCAGCTCGGCCGGCACGTCCGGGCGCAGCTCGTGCACCGGCCGCGGCGGCCCGCGCAGCACCGCGGCCAGCACCGTGCGCGGCGACACGCGCTCGCCCGGGCCGACGTACGGCCGCTGGCCGGTCAGCAGGTGGTAGAGCATGGCGCCGACGGAGTAGACGTCCGCCGCCGTGCCGACCGCCTCGACCTGGCCGCGGGCCTGCTCGGGCGGCATGTAGGCGGGCGTGCCGACCACGTCACCGTCCATCGTGTACAGCGCGGACTCCGGCCCGCCCTCGGAGCCGTCGCGCCGGTCGGTCTCGACCACGCTGATCGTGCCGGACGCGTCGGGCTCGGCCAGGCGCAGGTCGCGCCGGTCCTCGCGCCCCAGCACCTTGGCCAGGCCCCAGTCCATGACGTAGGTCTCGCCGAAGCGCCCGACCATGACGTTGCCCGGCTTCAGGTCGCGGTGCACGACCTGCTTGGCGTGCGCGAAGGCCACGGCCTCGCAGACGCGCAGCAGCACGCCCAGGGCGCGCGCCAGGGTCCACTCGGCGTCGCCGGAGTGCACGCGCTCGATGATCTCGCGCAGGTCGACGCCGCGGACGAGCCGCATGGTGAAGTACGCGCGGCCCTTGACGTCCAGGCCCAGCTCGTGGACCGGCACGACGCCGGGGTGCTCGAGCTGGCCGGTGATCTGCGCCTCCTCGAGGAAGCGCGAGAGGCGCGCGGGGTCGAGCTCCTCGCCGCTGTTCGGCACGACGCCGTCGCGGCGCAGGGCGACCTTCATGGCGAGCTTGCGGCGCAGCGCGGGGTCGTGGACGCGGAACACCGCCCCCATCGCGCCGCGCGCCACCTCGCGCTGGACGTGGTAGCTGGTCCACAGCTCCGGCACGTCGTCGGGCGTCGGCGCGCCCGCGGCCTCGTCGCCCGACGGCGCCGGGTCCAGCGTGATGCCGGGGTCCGCGTCGCCCAGGCCGCGCGCTCGCGCGGAGGCGCTGCCGTCGGCGCCCAGCCGGTCGAGCACGCCCTGGACGCGCTCCCAGTGACCGCGCAGCTGCTCGACCTCGGCCGCCAGCCGCGCGTCGCCGCCGGCCAGCTCGAGCGGGTCGGGCGCGTCCTCGTCGCGGAGCCGCGAGAGGTACGCCGCGAACAGCGCCTCGGCGCGCTCGTCGCCGCCCGGCCCGGGCTCCGCGGCATCCATGGGACCGTCGCGCCGCGCGGGGCGCGGGCTCAGAAGGGCGTGTCCTCGTCGAGGAAGTCGTCGCCGCCGCCGCCGCCACCCCCGCCGCCGCCGCCGGAGCCCGAGCGGCTGGCCATGGGCTCACCGCCGCCGCCGGGGCCCTCGCCGCGGCCGCCGACGAACTGCCACTCGTCGCCGACGACGTAGAGCTTGCTGCGCTTCTGGCCGCTCTGCTTGTCCTCCCACGTGTCGAGGCGCAGGCTGCCCTCGATGAACGCGGTGCGGCCCTTGGTGTGGTAGCGCGCGAAGGCCTCCCCGCGCTTGCCGAACATCGTCACGTCGATGAAGGTCGGCTCCTCGCGCCAGTCCCCGGTCTGGGAGTCCTTGAAGCGGCGGTTCACGGCCAGGCCGATCCGGCACACCGCCGTCCCGTTGTTCGCGTAGCGGACCTCGGGGTCGCGGGTGAGGTTGCCCATCAGGATCACGCGGTTGTAGCTCGACATCGTCTCTCCCCTGGAAGCGCGTTGGAGGCGTGGTGAAGCGTCGATTGTAGCCCCCGCGGGGGGTGTGGACACCCCCCGGTCGCGCGCCCTATCCTGCCCTCGCGCCGGGCCTCGTTCGGCGCGCGGGGCACCCGCGCGCGAGGCCGCCGGCCGTCCCCCCGCCCCCCGGTCGCGCGCCCATGAGCTCCGACGAGTCCGCCTCCACCGACACGGCCCCGTTCGAGGGCCGCGAGCGCCGTCGCCACCCGCGCGCCCCGGCCGACTGGCCGCTCCAGCTCGCCCTGGACGACGGCCCGCACACCGCCCGCGTGCGCGACGTCAGCCGCGCTGGCGTCTGCTTCTTCCTCGACCGCGAGATCCCGGTCATGACGCTCCTGGGCGTCGAGCTGGACCTGCCGGTCGAGGGCGGCACGCGCACCATCCGCGGCAACGGCGCGGTCGTGCGCTGCGAGCGCATCGCCGAGCTCGTCGACCACTACGAGGTCGCCGTCTTCCTGCACGACATGCTCGAGGACGACCGCGACGCCATCGACGCCTTCGTCAACGACGCGGGCGGCGAGTAGGCGCGGCCCCGGAAGGCCCGGGCCCGCGGGGCGCCACGCTCACGCGCCCGGGCGCGGCGCGGAGACCTCGAGCACGCGCGGGATGCCGGCGAGGTCGGGGTGCAGGCGGGCGGCGAGGCCGCGCTCGCGCGCCAGGGCCAGGACGCGTGGGCCCTGGCCGGCGCCGAGCTCGACCAGCAGCGCGCCGCCGGGCGCGAGCCAGGGCAGGGCCTCGTCCAGCAGGCGCCGGACCCAGTGGTCGGGATCGCCGGCGGGCGCGAACAGGGCGCCGGCCGGCTCGTGGTCGCGCACGTCGGGCTCGAGCTCCGCGCGCTCGGCGGGGTCGACGTAGGGCGGGTTGCACACGAGCAGGTCCCAGGCGGGGACTCCCGCGCGGGCCGGCTCCAGCGCGGCGGGGCCGTCGCCCTCGACGAACGCGACCGCCGCGCCGAGGCGCTCGGCGTTGCCGCGCGCCACCTCCAGGGCCGCGGCGGAGACGTCGCTGGCGACGACGCGCGCGCCGGGCAGCTCGAGGGCCAGCGTCACCGCCAGGCAGCCCGAGCCGGTGCCCAGGTCGGCCACGGCCGGGCCCTCCGCCGCCGCGTCGCCCCGGCCCGGCGCGTCGTCCGCGTGCGCGCCTGCGGCCGGCGCGGACGCCTCGACCGGCTCGGGTGAGCCGCCGGGCTCCGACGTGACGCCGGGGGTCGGGGCGTCGTCGGGCGGCGGGTTCGCGGCCTCGGCCCGCGGGGCGAGGCGCGCGCGGGCCACGTCGACCAGCAGCTCGGTCTCAGGGCGCGGGACGAGCACGGAGCGGTCCACGCGAAAGGGCCGGCCGTAGAACTCGCGGACGCCCGTGACGTAGGCGACGGGCTCGCGCTTCGAGCGGCGCACGAGCAGCTCGCGCGCGCGGTCGATCTCCTCGCCGGACACGGGCCGGTCGAGCTGCAGGAAGAGCTGCAGGCGCTCGAGGCCCAGGGCGTGGGCGACGAGCAGCTCGGCGTCGCGGCGCGCGCCCGGCACGTCGTGGCGGCGCAGGAAGTCGCGCCCGAGCTCGAGCATGTCCCCGGCCGTGCGCGGCCGCGGCCGCGGCCGCGGCGGCGCGGAGCCGGGGCGCTCGCGCGCGGGGGCCGGGCGATCCGCGGGGGCCACGGTCGGAGGGCGCGGCGGCGCTCAGGCCTTGCGGCGCGAGGCCTTCCGGGCGGCCTGGCGGGCCTCCATCTGGGCGCGCCGCTTGGCCTGGCCGTGCTCCTTCGCCTCCTTCATGGCGAGGAAGAGCGTGTAGCCGCCCACGATGCCGGCGCCGGTGGCGAGCAGGCCGCCGATCAGGGCCCACACGTCGAAGGAGCCCGCCAGCGTGACGAGCCGGCCCAGGCCGGCCAGGGCGGCGAAGGGGATGAACAGCCCGAGGGTCGGGTTGAACTTGCCGCCCTTCTCGTACGTGGTGATCTGGCAGACGACGATCAGGCCGATCGCGAGGAAGATCAGCTCCATCGCGCGGCGGAGCGGCTCGACCGCGCCGGGGTCGACGAAGGGCACGACGACGCCGGCGAGCATCAGCACGAGGCCGATGATGTTCAGCACCTTGGCCTGGCCGCCCGAGATCGCGCGGAACACGCCCGGGACGTCCTCGCCGGCGCCCAGCTTGACCGAGTTGAACGCCAGGTAGCCGCCCAGCAGGACGACGACCTTCGCGATCAGCGTGTTCAGGTCCCAGCCGGAAGTCGAGACCCACGGGAACAGCGACGCGACGACCAGCACCAGGGCCGCCTTGCGCAGCATGAGCGGGGCCTTCTCGAGCTCGCGCGGGCCGGCGGGGGCGGCGGACCGCGGGCGGTCCTCGGCGCCGGCTGCCGGAGCGGCCTCCTCGAGCTCTTCCAGCTCCTCGAGCTCGTCGAGCTCCTCGAGTTCGTTCGATTCTTCGCTCATGGCTACGCCTGGGGGGTCTGCGAGCCGGCCTCCGCGCGCGTCGCGGTGCGCCCGGTCCGCGGCGGAACCGGGCACCGGCTCGGGGGGTCTCAGAGGCTCTGGATCCGCGCCTCCCGGTCGCGGGCCTCCAGGGCTTCCAGGATCGGGTCCAGCCTACCGGCCAGGACCTGCTCGAGGGAGTAGTTCTCCCCCAACCGGTGGTCCGTGACGCGGTTCTGGGGCCAGTTGTACGTGCGAACGCGCTCGCTGCGGTCGCCGCTGCCCACCTGGTTCTTGCGGTGGGCCGCCCGCTCCTCGTGCTTGGCCCGGATGGCCGCCTCGAGGATCCGCGAGCGCAGGATGCGCATCGCGCGGGCCTTGTTCTTGTGCTGCGACTTCTCGTCCTGGCACTGGGCCACCGTGCCGGTCGGCAGGTGCGTGATGCGCACGGCCGACTCGGTCTTGTTCACGTGCTGTCCGCCGGCGCCGCCCGCGCGCATGGTGTCGATGCGCAGGTCCTCCTGGCGGATCTCCAGCTCGACCTCCTCGGCCTCCGGCAGCACCGCGACCGTCGCGGCGGAGGTGTGGATGCGCCCCTGCGTCTCGGTCTGGGGCACGCGCTGGACGCGGTGGCCGCCGGACTCGAAGCGCAGCCGGCGCCAGACGCCCTCGCCGGTGACGCCGAAGGAGATCTCCTTGAAGCCGCCGACCTCGGTGGTCTGGGAGTCGAGCACCTCGACCTTCCAGCCGCGCGCGTCGAAGTACTTGCCGTAGATGCGGAACAGGTCGGCGGCGAAGAGCGAGGCCTCGTCCCCGCCCGTGCCGGCGCGGATCTCGACGATGACCTTCGTGCGCTGGTCGTCCTCGTCGGCGACCAGGGCGGCCTTGACCTCGTCGTCGAAGCGCGGCTCCTCCTCCTCGAGCTGCTCGATCTCCTCCTCGGCCAGCTTCACCATGTCGGGGTCCGCGCCGTCCTCCTCGAGGATGGACTCGGCCTCGGCCCGGCGCTGGACCAGGTCCTGCAGCCGGCGGTTCAGCTCGTAGGAGCTCTCGAGCGCGCCGCGCTCCTTCAGGATCGCGGGGTAGCGCTTCGGGTCGGACGAGACGTCCGGGTCGGAGAGCTGCTCGGTCAGCGCCTGGAAGCGTTCCGCGCGCTCGCGCAGCTTCGCGACGATGGCGGGGGCGAATTCCATGGGGAGCGCCGGAGCCCGGCGGGCGTCGCGGCGCGCGCGGCCCCGCGGTGGCCTGGCGGCGGCTCGGCCCGAGGGTGGAGCCGCCGCGGGGCCGCGGGGCGAGCGCCTCAGGACTTGGCGGCGCCGCGCGTCTTGCCGTACTTCTTCAGGAAGCGGTCGACGCGACCGGCGGAGTCCACGAACTTCTGCTGGCCCGTGTAGAACGGGTGGCAGACGCTGCAGATCTCGATGCGCAGCTCCTTGACCGTGGCACGCGTCTTGAACGTGTTGCCACAGCCGCAGCGCACCTCGCAGTCCTGGTAGTCGGGATGGATGTCGGCCTTCATCGGGGTCCTCTCGCGCGGAATCGAGCCGGACAGGCTAGCCGCAGCCCGCGGCCCTCTCAACCCGGGCGCGGCTTTTCGGTGCCCGGGGCGATTCCCCCGGCCCGGGGGTCCCCGCCGGACGGCGCCGGGAGGCCGGGCGCCCCCGCGGCGCGCAGGAGCGCCAGGGTCAGGGCCACGGGCAGGCCCACGACGTTGTCGAAGCCGCCGCCCTCGAGGCGCTCGACGAAGGCGTCGGCGGTCTCCTGGATGGCGTACCCGCCGGCCTTGTCGCGCCACTCGCCGGTGGCGACGTAGGCCTCGACCTCGCGGGCGTCGAGGGGCCGCATGGTCACGTGGGTCGCCTCGACCTCGGCCCGGACCCGCAGGGCGGGCAGCTCCACGACCGCCACGCCGGTGGCGACCACGTGGCGGGTGCCGCCCAGGCCCGCGAGCATCGCCCGCGCCTCGGCGGGGTCGGCCGGCTTGCCCAGCAGCTCCCACCCCGGCCCGCCTCCGCGGGGCACGGCGACGACGGTGTCCGCCCCGACGACCCAGCGCCGGCGGGTCGGCGCGGTTCCCAGGAGCTCCTCCGCGCAGGCGCGCGCCTTGCGCTCGGCGAGGCGCTCCGCGGCCTCGAGCGGGTCGCCGTAGGGCTCCAGGTCCTCGTCCACGTCGACGGGCCGGACCTCGAACGCCAGCCCGGCCTCCCCCAGCAGCGCCCGGCGGCGGGGCGAGGCGGAGGCCAGGACGATCGCGTGCTCCATGCGGGGGCGGGGGTCGGCGCCGGGGCGCGGCGCGGCCGCCGGCGGGGCCTAGCGCTTGCGCCGGGTCGTCTTGCGAGCCGTCGGCTTGCGCGTCGTCTTCTTCTTGCCGGCGCCGGACGACTTCGTCGAGCCCGACTTGCGCACCGGCGACTTGCGCCGGGTGGTCGTGGACTTGCGCGTGGTCTGCTTGCGCGCCGCCGGCTTCTTCTTCGTGGTCTTCTTGGTGGCCTTCTTGGCGGTGGGCTTGCGCGCCGGCGTCTTCTTGCGGGTCGGCGTCTTCTTCCGCGAGGAGCTCTTCTTCGCGGCGGACTTCTTCGTCGCGGTCTTCTTCCGGGCGGCCTTCTTCTTCGCCTCCGCCTTGCGCCTGGCCTCGGCCTTCTTGCGGGCCGCCTCCTTGCGCGCGGCGTCCTTCTTGCGCTTGGCCTCGGCCGCGGCCTTCTTGCGGGCGCGCTCGGCCTCCTTCTTCTTCTTGTCGGCCTCGCGCTTCTTGCGGGCGGCGGCGCGCTCCTTCTCGCGCTGGAGCTTGGCGCGCTGCTGGTCGCGGCGCCGCTGCTCGGCGGCCTTGCGGCGCTCCTCCTCGCGGGCGCGCTTCTTCGCGGCGGCCTCGGCGCGCTTGCGCTCGCGCTCCTCCTCGCGGCGGCGGCGCTCCTCCTCCTTCTTGCGCAGGGCGGCCTGGCGGGCCTCCTCGCGCGCGCGCTGGGCGGCCAGCCGCGCCTGCTGGTCCTTCCAGTCCTTGTGGACCTTCTTGCCGTGCTTGCAGACCTCGACCAGCTTGCACTCCCAGCAGATCGGCTTGCGCGCGTCGCACCAGTTCGAGGCGACCTCGCCGAAGCGCATCACGAACTCGAGCTCGCGCCCGGCGGGCACGAGCGGCTCGATCGCGGCGCGGGCCTTGCGCACGGAGGCCGCCCGGGGCACCGCACCGGCGCGGTCGAGCACGCGGATCAGCGGCGGCGTGATCGGCATCTCGCGGTCGTTGGCGATCCACAGCACGAAGTTCGCCACGGCCATGCCCATGAAGGGCAGCTGGGCCACGAAGCGGGCGGCCCCGGTGGCGTCCTCGCGCAGGAACTCCAGCTCGAGCCCGTGGCTGTTCTGGAAGATCTCCTGCAGGTACTCCTTCACCAGCCGCGCGGCGGGCACGCCCTTCTTGCCGCCGCCCATGACGGCGGCGAGCTCCTGGGCCTGCGAGACCCGGACCTCGTTCCAGTCCGGGAAGGACCTGGAGAGCGCGCGGACCGCGGACTCGGCCTGCTTGTGGGTGAGCGTCCGCAGCAGGACGGCGACCATGCCGTGCTGCAGCAGATCGAACCCTTCGACCGGCTCGGGGATCGGGGCCCGCAGCGGGATCCGATCCAGCAGGTCGACGACGAGCGACGACTTGGGATTCGGCACGCGCGGGCGGCTAGGACTCGCTCGACTCGGCCGAAGCGCTCGACGCCGCCGCCTCCGCGGTGGCGGCGGCGCGCGCCTTGGCGCGCTGCTTGGCCACGGCCGCGGGCTTCTTGCGGCGCTCGTCGCGCACGCGCTGGGCGGCGCGGCGCGCGGTGCGCGTCTTCGTGACCTTCTTGCGGCCGGAGCGGTCGCGCTTCTTCGGGGGCTCGTGGCCCTCGTACACGCCGTTGCGCTCGAGGATCGAGCGAACGGTCTCGCTCGGCAGGGCGCCCTTCGAGACCCAGTGCTTGGCGCGCTCGACGTTCAGCGACAGCTGCAGGTCCTCGCGCGTCGCGATCGGGTCGTAGTGCCCGAGGTTCTCGATGATGCGACCGTCCCGGGGGAAGCGGGTGTCGGTGACGGTGATGCGGTAGTGGGGCCGGTTGCGGCGACCCCCCCGTTTCAGGCGGATGACGACTGCCATGGATTGCGTGATCGGAGACTGCGCGAGAGCGGGGAGCCCGCGGAGCCCGCCGGCGCGGCGAGCCCCCGGCCGGGGCCCAGGGTGACCCGGGAGACCCGGGACGTGGGTGGGTCGGGGCTCGTCCGGAGGGGACGCTCGCGGCCGCCGGAGCGGCCCGCGGGCCGGTCGCCGCGGACGAAGGGCGAAGAGTCTAGCGTTTGCGTCCGCCCTTTTTCTGCTTCTGTTTGCGTTTCCGTTTGGAGCCGCGCTTGCGGGTCGAGGACGACCCCATGGGCCGCGGACCGCCCCCGGCGCCCGCCAGGCCGGCCAGGTCCCCCAGTCCCGCGCCCGGGCCGGCGCCCCCGCCGCCCCCCCCGAAGAGGCCCCCCAGGCCCCCTCCGAGGCCCCCGAGGCCCCCGAGCAGGCCCCCGCCCTCGCTCCCGGCGAGCTCGCCGGTCGGGGACATCCCGCGGAGGGTCTCCTTCTTGCCCTTGGCGCCCAGCTTGGCCCCGAGGCCGAGCTTGTTCATCTGG
>JAUIDW010000217.1 GCA_030428395.1 bacterium
CGGCCGTCTCCGCGGCGTCGGCCCCGCGCAGCTCGACGCGCGCCAGCGCGCGCAGCGCCCTCGCCCGGCGGCGCACCGGCTCAGCGCCCTCCACCCCGACGCCCTCCACCCCGACGCCCTCCCCTCCCCGCGCCGGCGCCGGCGGGCCCCGGCAGGATCGGCGGCAGCGCGCCCCCCGCGGCCGGGACGTCGTCCACCAGCAGCCCGTCGCGCAGGTACAGCACCCGGTCCGCCCAGGCGGCGTGGGACGCGTCGTGCGTCACCAGCACCGCCGTGCGCCCGCGGTCGCACTGCGCGCGCAGCTCGCGCATCACGAGCTCGCCCGTCACGGTGTCGAGCGCGCCGGTGGGCTCGTCCGCCAGCAGCAGGTCGCGCGGACCGACGAAGGCGCGCGCGATCGCCACGCGCTGGCGCTCGCCGCCCGAGAGGTCGTCGGGGAAGCGCGCGGCGAGCGCGGCGAGGCCGACGCGTTCGAGCCCCGCGCGCGCCTCCTCCCGCGCCGCGCGCAGGGACACGCCGTCCAGCTCGAGCGGCAGCGCGACGTTCTCGACCGCCGTCAGGCCCGGCAGCAGGTTGAAGTCCTGGAACACGAAGCCGATCGCGCGCCGCCGGAGCGCGGCGAGCTCGCGCGGAGCGAGCTGCCCCAGGTCGCGCCCCCGCACGAACACCCGCCCGGCCGTCGGGCGGTCCAGCGCGCCGGCGAGCGCGAGCAGCGTGGACTTGCCGGAGCCCGAGGGCCCCATGATCGCGACGAACTCGCCGGGCGCGACCTCGAGGTCGACCGGACCCAGGGCGCGCACCGCGTGCTCGCCCGCGCCGTAGGTGCGCTCGGCGGCCTCCAGGCGCAGCCGCGCGTCGCCCGCCCCCACCGGGTCCGTCACGAGCGCCTCCGCCGCGGGCGCCGGGTCCCGTCGCCGCCGGCCGCGTCGCGGTGCCGCAGCCGCTCCTCGCACAGGTCGAGCCAGCGCACCTCCGCCTCGGCCTTCAGGATCAGCGCGTCGAGCAGCAGCAGCCACGGCAGCTCGCGCTCGGGATCCGCGGCGCGCTTGTGCCGCGTCAGCTCCTGCAGGCGCTCCATCGTCGCGGCGCGCTGGCGCTGCAGGATGCCGGCGACGTCGACGTCGTCCGCCGCGACCGCCAGCAGCACCTTGATGGCGAGCTCGTCGCGCGCCGGCGGGTCGTGCGCCACCGGCTCCGCGTACCAGGCCTCGAGGGCCTCGCGCCCGGCGTCGGTGAGGCGCCACGTCTGGCGGTTCTCGTCGGCGCCCTCGCTGGCCACGAGCCCGTCGCGCTCGAGCCGCGCGAGGGTCGTGTAGACCTGGCCGACGTTCAGCGGCCAGGTCCCGGCGGTGGACGCCTCGAAGCGCGACTTCAGGCCGTAGCCGTGCGCGGGCTCGCCGGCCAGGATCGCGAGCAGGCTGTGTCGGACGGACATGCGGGGACCTCCGGTCTTGGTTACCGCGTATGCATACCCGGTATTTCCGCGCGGGGGCCGGGTTTCTGGCGGCGGACCGCCGGCGCGGGCCCCGCCGTCCGGGGCCCGGCTCCGGCGGCCGCTTGCGCGCCCCCGCGGGGTCGCCGATCCTCCCCCGCCCGGGTGCCGCGGCGCGCCCGGTCCCGCGAGGCCGCCGGTGCCCGAGCCCTCCTCTCCCCAGGACACGACCCCCGCCCCCCGCGGCACGCCCGCCGCGGACCGCGGGCCGGACCCCGGACCCGGCGGGCGCCCGCCGGTGGCCGTCGCGGTCGCCGTCGTGGTGGGCTGCGCCCTGCGCCTGACCGGGCTGGGCGTCCACTCGCTCTGGTTCGACGAGGTCGCCACCGTCCAGACCGCGCTCGACGCGGACCCGCTGGCCCGGCTCGCGGAGGACCGGCACCCGCCGCTCGCGTTCCTGGCGTTCCGCGGCTGGGCCGCCCTGCTCGGCCCCGGCGACACGGCCCTGCGCCTGCTGCCCGCCCTGCTCGGGTGCGGCGCGCTGGCGCTCTTCGCCCTGGCCGCCGTGCGCCTCCTGGGCCGGCGCGGCGGGACCGCGGCCGCCGCGCTGTGGGCGGTCGCGCCGTTCCACGTCTGGATCTCCCAGGAGGTGCGGATGTACGCCTTCGTCGAGCTCGCCGCCGTCGCCGCCCTCGCCGCGCAGACCCTCGGCCGCGGCCGGGCCCGGCTGCTCGCCCTCGCGGCCAGCGGGTTCCTCGCGGTCGGCTCCCATTACATGGGTGTGCTCGTCGTCGCCGCCGCGGCCGGCGTCGCCCTGGCGCGGGCCACGCTGCGGCCGGCGACGTGGCGCTCCGAGGCCGCCGGCGCCGGCGCGGTCGCGCTCGGGGCGCTCGCCTGGACGCCCTGGATCCTGTGGATGGTGCCGCGGCAGCTCGCCACGGAGTGGGGCTTCCAGGCGCGCCTCGCCCCGCGCGACCTGGCCGAGCTCCCGGTCCGGCAGGTCCTGACCGAGCTCGACGCCGTGCCCGCGCCGCTCGCCCCGCTCGTCTGGGGGCTCGGAGCGCTGCTCCTGGCCGGCCTGGCGTGGAGCGCGGTGCGCGCGGCCCGCGCGGGCGGCCCCGAGCGGATCGCGACGGCCGCCTGGGCCACGCCGGTGGTCGCCGCGCTGGTCCTGACGGCGCTGGGACCGGCGAACTTCACCCCCCGCTACCTCGTCGCCGCCGCGCCCGGGTTCGCGCTGGCCGTCGCTGGCGGCCTGGCGCAGGTGCCGCCACGTCGCCTCGGGCTCGCGCTGGCGTCCGCCGCCGTGCTCGGCTCCCTCGGGGTGACGCTCCAGCACCGGCGCGCCAACCACCGCGAGGACTACCGCACCGCGCTCGCGGAGGTGGCCGCGCGCTGGCGGCCCGGCGACGGCGTGCTGTCGATCACCGGCACGCCCGGCCGCACGTCGCGCGCGCCGCTCGAGCACTACCTGCGCGACGCCCCCGGCCCGCTCGGCGCCGTGCTCGACTGGGAGGACGTCGCCGGCGGCCCCTACACGCGGGGTCGCCTGCACGTCGTGGTCCGCGGCGCCCACTACACCCGCGATCGCCTCGCGGCGCTCCGCGCGCGATACGAGGTGCTCGAGGAGTCGCCCGACCGCCTCGGAGTCACCCGCCTGCTGCTGCGCGCGCGCCCCTAGGTCCCGCGCCTCGGGTCGCGAGGGGGAACCGCGCCGCGTCGGTCCGCGAATCGCGGGACCCCCGCACGAGGACGCGCTGCCCGGCGGTGAACTGCGGCCGCCGCCCTGCACGTGCGGACGGCGGCGCTGCCGTTCCCCGAGCGCCGGGGGGGGCGCGCCGCCGCGGGTAGAATTCCGCGGTGGAGAGCCCGTCCAGCGACGCCGTCCTCGACTTCCTGGCGCGCCTGGCCAGCGATCGGCTGGCGGGCGAGGTCGAGCCGCTGGCGCGCTACCTGGAGCGGTACCCCGGCCACGAGGAGCAGGTCGCGGCCGAGTACCTGCGCGCCACACGGCCCGCTCCCGAGGAGCCCGGCCCCGGCGGGGACGGCGGCCCCGCGCGGATCGGGCCCTACCACCTCGTGCGCGAGCTGGGCCGCGGCGGGCAGGCCGTCGTGTGGCTCGCGGAGGACCCGCGGCTCGGCCGGCGGGTGGCGCTGAAGGTCGTCCCGCGCGCCCCCGGAGCGGACGAGCTGTCGCCGCGGTTCTCCCGCGAGGCGCGCGCGACCGCCGGCCTCCAGCACCCCAACGTCTGCGCGCTCTACGAGGCCGGCGTCGACGGGTCGAGCGCGTGGATCGCGATGCAGTACGTCGAGGGCCAGACGCTCGCCGAGTGGCTGGCCGCCCGCGCGGACGAGCGCGGGCCGGGGACGCCGCCGGGCCCCGCGGAGCTGGAGCGCATCCTCCCGTGGACCGAGAAGGTCGCCCGCGCCCTGCACGCCGCGCACGGCTCGGGCGTCGTGCACCGCGACGTCAAGCCGGCCAACGTGATGGTCCAGGAGGGGGGCGAGCCCGTGGTGCTGGACTTCGGGGTCGCGCTGCTCGACGACGAGGGGCCCGCCCTGACGCGCACCGGCACGAGCCTGGGCACGCCGGCCTACATGTCGCCCGAGCAGCTGGGCGACGGGCGCGCTCCGGTCGGTCGCGCGACGGACGTGTGGTCGCTGGGCGCGACGCTGTACGAGGCCTGCACGGGGCGGCGCCCGTTCGAGGGGCCGAGCTGGGACGCGCTCGTGCGCGCGGTGCTCCACGAGGAGCCGCCCGACCCCCGCGGGCTCTCCCCCCACGTGTCGCGCGACCTCGCGGCCGTGCTCGAGACGGCGCTCTGCAAGGAGCTCGGCGGTCGCTACGCGACGGCCGAGGAGCTGGCGGACGACCTCGGGCGCGTGCAGCGGGGCGAGCCGACGACGGCGCGGCCGCTCGGGCGCGCGCGCAAGCTCGCCCGCTGGGCGCGGCGCAACCCCGTGGTCGCGGGCCTCACCGCCGCGGTGGTCGTGGTCGGCCTGGCCGGGACCGCCGCCACGCTGCAGAGGAACCGCGCGCTGTCGAGCTCGAACGCGGAGCTGCTCGACAGCAACGCGCGGCTCGCGCGGAAGACGGAGGAGGCCGAGCGCAGCTCGCGGCGCGCGGAGGCCGAGGCCCGGGCCAGGGCCGCCGCGCTGGCCGAGTACGAGCGCATGGCGGACGCCCGCCGCCTCGCGGACGCGCGGCGCGAGGCCGACGCGCTGTTCCCCGTGCACCCCGACCTCGTCCCGCGGCTGCTCGACTGGCAGCGCCGGCACGCCCCGCTGCTGGCGCGGCTCCCCTCGCACGAGGCGGCGCTGGAGGCGCTGCGGGCCGACGCGCTGCCCTGGGACGAGGAGGCGCGCCGGCGCGACTACGCGGCGGAGCTGGACCTGGCCGAGCGCCTGCGCGCCGCGCTGCCCGGCGTGCGCCCCGACGCGCGCCCGACCCTGCAGGCGCGCATCGACGCGCTCGAGGCGAACACCACGGCGCGCCGCAGCTGGGACTTCGGCGACGACGTCGACCGGCAGTTCCGCCACGACGCGCTGCTGCGCCTGACCGACGAGCTGCGCGCCTTCACCGACCCCGAGGGCGGCGTGGTGGCCGACGTGGAGGAGCGCCTCGCGCTGTCGCGCCGGGTCCGGGCGGAGACCGTGGACCGGCACGCCGCGGAGTGGGAGGACCTGCGCGCGCGGGTGGCGGCGAACCCGGCCTACCGCGGCCTGGACGTCCCGCCCCAGGTCGGCCTCGTCCCGCTGGGGCCCGATCCGCGCTCCGGTCTCGAGGAGCTCCTGGTGTGGCAGACGCAGCCCGACGCGGTGCCGCGTCGCGACGCCGACGGGCGGCTGCTTCCGGAGGACGGGACGGGGGTCGTGCTGGTGCTGGTCCCCTCCGGCACCTACCTCATGGGCGCGCAGGCGTCCGACGCGGAGGGGCCGAACCACGACCCCGGGGCGGACCCGTACGAGGAGCCGGTGGTCGCGGTCGAGCTGGACGCGTTCCTCGTCTCGAAGTTCGAGCTGACCCAGGGGCAGTGGCTGCGCGCGGAGGGGTCGAACCCCAGCTCGTACGAGGCGGGCTACTCCAGCGTTCACCTCCGTGCGCCCATCGACCTGCGCCATCCCGTCGAGACCGTCAGCTGGCTGGACTGCGCCGAGGCCCTGCGGCGGCTCGGCCTGGAGCTGCCGACCGAGGCGCAGTGGGAGTACGCGGCCCGCGCCGGCGCGGACACCGTCTACACCGGCACCTCCGACCTGCGCGAGCTGCGCCGCTTCGCGAACATCGCGGGCGCGGAGGTCGAGGGCGTCCTGCCCAACTTCAGCCCGGAGCACGTCGACCCGTTCGTCGTGCACGCGCCGGTCGGCTCGTTCGAGCCGAACGCCTTCGGCCTGCACGACACGACGGGCAACGTGTGGGAGTGGGTCCGCGACCGCTTCGCCTCGTATCACGTCGTCCCGCGCCCCGGGGACGGCGAGCGTCCGTCCTTCTCCGAGACGCGCGTCTACCGGGGCGGCGCGGCCACGGCCCGCGCGCCGGACCAGCGCGTCGCCAAGCGCACCGAGATCAACGCCGACCTGCGCTACAACGCGCTCGGCGTCCGACCGGCGCGCCGGCTGTCGCGGTGAGGTCGCCGGTCAGTAGACCTTCACCGCGCAGGAGCCGCCGTGCTTCGCGTGGTAGTCCTGGTGGTACTCCTCGGCCGGCCAGAAGGTCGGGCCCGGCGCGACGACCTGCGTGACGATCGTGCGGCCGGCGAAGCGCTCGGTCTTCGCCTGGGCCGCCAGGAAGGCGCGCGCGGCGCGCTCCTGCTCGGCGTCCGCGGCGAAGATCGCCGAGCGGTACTGCGTCCCCACGTCGGGGCCCTGGCGGTTCAGGGTCGTCGGGTCGTGGTTGTCGAGGAAGACCTTGAGCAGCGCCTCGTACCCCACGACCGCGGGCGCGAAGGTCACCTCGACCGTCTCGGCGTGGCCGGTGTCGCCGCGGCAGACGGCCTTGTAGGAGGGCCGGTCGACCGCGCCGCCCATGTAGCCGGAGACCGCCGCGGTCACGCCGGGGATCTGCTGGAACACGTCCTCGACGCCCCAGAAGCACCCGCCGGCGAAGTACGCGCGCGCGAGGTCGAGCGGCGCCGACTCCGGCGGCAGCGGCTCGCCGTCGGGGACGAAGCGCAGCGCCGCGGAGTTGATGCAGAAGCGCAGCCCGGTCGGCTCGGGGCCGTCGGGGAACACGTGCCCGAGGTGCGCGCCGCTGCGGGCGTCCAGCACCTCGGTGCGCACCATCCCGTGGCTGGCGTCGCGCCGCGCGACGACGTGGTCGGGGTCGACGGCCTTCGTGAAGGAGGGCCAGCCGGTGCCGGAGTCGAACTTGTCCTCCGAGCGGAAGAGCGGCAGCCCGCCCACCACGCTGACGTAGGTGCCCGGGCGCTTCTCGTCCCACGTCGCGCCGGTGAAGGCGCGCTCGGTGCCGGCGCGCTGGGTGACCTCGACCTGCAGGGGCTCGAGGGTCTCGACGATCGCGGCGATGCGCTCCGCGTCGAGGGGCCGCAGGTCGTGCCCCGAGGCGGACACGGCGGGCACCTCGCCGCGCGCGGGCGGGGCGCCGCCCGCCTCGGCGGCGCAGGCGAGGGACGGGAGCGAGAGGACGGCCGCGAGGGCCCAGGGCGTGTGCGAGAGCTTCATGGCAGGCGGTACGGGGTCGGACGGTCGGCGTGACGCCGGGGTTGGATTCGGAGCCGGTGGGTCGCCGGACGCAGGGCGCCGCGGGGATCGCAAGACGCGAGCGAACGGCCTCCGGGGCCCCGGGAGCCGGCTCCACCGCCGAGCGTAAGGGACGTGGAAAGTCCGCACGACCCCCCGGCGCCGGCGCCCGCAGCGCAGGGGCCGGGAGCCCGCGTCGCGCACCCGCGCGGCCGCGCGGGAGTCGCCGGCGCGGGCGTTCCTTGACGCTGGCCGGCGCGGCGCCCACGCTGCCCGGGGCCAGCAGGGAGGACCGCCTTGGAACCGACGATCTCCGTCACGACGCCGATCAGCCCGGCGTTCGAGCGCGTGCGCAGCATGCTGTTCGCGCCGTTCAACCTCGAGAAGTGGGTGAAGCTGGGCTTCTGCGCATTCCTCGCCACGCTCGGCGAGGGCGGCGGCGGCGGGAGCGGCGCCCAGTTCGAGGGCGACGGCTGGGACGGACAGGACATCGGCCGCGACGCCCAGCGGGCGCTGGACGAGGCCGGGCAGTGGCTGGAGGCCAACACCGGGCTCGCGGTGCTCCTGGTCTCGGGAGTGCTGCTCCTGATCCTCGGGCTCGTCGCGCTGGTCGTCTGGCTGCGCGCGCGCGGGCGCTTCATGCTGCTCGACGGGGTGGTGAAGGACCGCGGCGCCGTGGCCGCGCCCTGGCGCGAGTACCGCGCCGAGGCCAACAGCCTGTTCGGCTTCGAGTTCCTGCTCGGCATGGCCGGCCTCGTCCTCGTGGTCCTGGCCATGGTGGTGGCCGCGATGACGGTCGTGCCGATCCTGTCCGAGGGCGGCGAGCTCGGTGACCGCTGGGGGGTGTTCGCGCTCCTGTTCGCAGGGGGCTTCCTGGTGGTGACCGCCTACGCCGTCATCGGCCTCTTCCTGAAGGACTTCGTCGTGCCGGCGATGTACGCCCGGCGGATCGGCGTGATGGAAGCGTGGCGCGTCGTGCTGGACGAGGTGATCGGACCGCGCGTCGGCACGACGGTGCTGTACGTGCTGATGAAGATCGTGATCGCCATCGCGATGGCCGTGCTGGTCGTCGCCTTCGGCTGCGGGACGCTGTGCATCGGCTTCTGCATCATGGCCATCCCGGTGGTCGGCTCGATCCTGCTGCTGCCGCTGTCGGTCTTCGAGCGCTCGTTCTCGCTGTACTTCCTCGAGCAGCTCGGCGGCCCCTGGCGCCTGTTCCCCGACGAGCCCGCCGAGGCGCCGGCCGAGGACGCGTGGTGAAAAGCGGGTAAGCGCTGGAATGGCGCGGTCCGGCCTCCGAATCTCCGGGTCCACCCGAACCCCGGAGAGACCCGTGAAGAAGCTGGCCCTGGCCCTCGCCACCCCCGTCCTGCTGTTCCCGCTGCGCGCGCTCGACGCGCACGCGACGTCCCCCGACCACGCCGCGGTCGAGCGCGCGGTTCAGGACTACGTCGAGGGCGTCTACCAGGTCGCCCCCGAGCGCATCGAGCGCAGCGTGTCCCCCGCCCTCGTCAAGCGCGGCTTCTACCGCCCCGACGGCGCCGAGGCCTACCGCGCGCCGGGGGCGATGAGCTACGAGCAGCTCCACGAGCTCGCCTCCTTCTGGAACGCGAACGGCCAGCAGGGCGACGACCTGACCTACGAGATCGAGGTGCTCGACGTGCTCGACGTCACCGCCGCCGCGAAGCTCAGCGCGAAGTGGGGCATCGACTACATGCACCTCGAGAAGCAGGACGGGACGTGGAAGATCGTCCAGGTGCTCTGGCAGAGCCACCCGCGGCCCGAAGGCGACTGAGGGCGGCCGAGCGGCGATCCCTGCGCACCCTTGCGTAGGGAGCGGTCGCCCGCGCTCCGGCAGGATGC
>JAUIDW010000546.1 GCA_030428395.1 bacterium
CGCGCAGCGTCTCGATCGTGGGCACGGTAACCGACGCCGCGGGGCAACCCGTGGCCGGGGCGCGCGTCGCGGCGGTGCGCGAGCGGGACCCGAACACCGGGAAGCACCCGGAGACGGCGGTGGACCCGGTGGCCGACGCCAACCCGGGCTGGTCGATCCTGCCGGGGGACGCGGCGTCGTTCACCACGGACCGGGACGGCTCCTTCCGCCTGTACAGCCTGCGCGCGTACACCGCCGGGATGGTCCTCGCCGTGTCCGGTGCGGACGGCCACCGCGACGCGGAGGTCCGGCTCGAGCCCCTCCCCGCGCCCGGCGTGCGGCTGCGGCTGGACGTCGCGCTGGACCGGACGGGCGACCAGGGTCCGACGGGCGTCGTGACGGGGCGGATCGAGCACACGGGCTCGAGCGCCCTGGTCAGCTTCCGCTGCGGCGAGCGCCGGGGCCAGGTCACGGCCCGGGACGAGTACCGCATCGAGGGGCTCGCCGGGGAGGTCGAGCTCACGGTCTGGCCGATGGGCGGCCAGCGGCCGGCCGGCTCGACGCCGTCCAGCCGCGCGCGCGTCTTCGTCCCCGACGGCGAGGTGGTCGAGCACGACTTCGACCTGGCGTCCGACCTCGCCGAGATCCGCGGCCGGGTCGTCACCACCGCGGGCGCGCCGGCGAGCGACGCCAGGATCATGGCCATGCAGGGCGATCCCCGGACGCTGGTGGCGTACGCATCCTCCGACGACGCGGGCGCGTTCGCGCTCGACGTCCCGCGCGCGGGGGGCCCCTGCGACCTGATGGCCCTCTCCCCCGGCGGCCTGGGCGACGGTCCGTCCACCGCGACGGCTCACCCCGGCGACGTCGACGTCGTCCTCGTCGTCCTGGCCACGGGGCAGCTGCGGTTCCGGGCGCTCGACCGGGCGACGGGCGAGCCGCTCGCGCGCGTCGCCCTGCTCGCGCGCCGCGAGGGCGAGACGCGCTTCCAGGTCTGCCGCCAGCTCGACGGCGTGCCCGACGTGCAGGGCTGGAGCGCCTACGCGGTGCCCACCGGCGGGGTCGAGCTCGCCGTCCGCGACGCCCGCGGCACGTACGCACCGGTCGGCGGCCTCCGCGCCGTCGTCCCGGAGGAGGGCGCGGCCGAGGTCGAGGTCCGGATGGACCGGGGCCTGGTGCTCGAGCTGCGCCGCCCGGACGGCCCCGCGGACGGCGGCTCCCTGGTCCTGCTCGAGCCCGAGCACGCCGGCGCCGTCACCTGGAACCAGGGCCGCCCCGTCGCGCGCCCGACCCTGCCCCCCACGATCGACCTCGGACGCCGGACCGTCGACCGGGGAGACGGCGTCGCCCGCCTGCGCGGCCTCGCGCCGGGGACCTACCATCTGCTGGTCCCCGAGGGTGCGCCGCGGCCCGAGCCCGAGAGCATCGACCTGCGCGAGTCGGGCCAGGTCGTCGAGCTGCGCTGGGGCGCCCCGGAGGCCGCGGAGGATCGATGAGGAAGCTGCTGCTGCTCCTGCCGCTCGTCCTGCTGGCCGCGCTCGCGTGGTGGCTCGTCGGGGACGCGCCGCCGGTCGAGACGGCGGGGCGCGCGCCCGCGGAGGAACTGGCGGACGCGCGGGACGCGGCGGCGCTGCGCGGCGTGGACGCGGAGGCGAAGTCCGTCGCGGACGGGCCGGCGCGCGCGGAGCTGGCGGCCGCGGAGCCGGAGG
>JAUIDW010000218.1 GCA_030428395.1 bacterium
GGACGCCCCCGCTGAGCCCGCCCCAGCTCGAGCTGGCCGGGCGCGTCGACCCCGCCGACGACGACTTCGCGAGCGAGCGCTGGCACGCCGGCGCCGAGCCGGTGCTGGCCGCCTTCGCGCAGGCCTGGCTGGGCGGCCCGTCGGTCGACGAGGACGCGCTGGCGGACACCCTCGACCCCGCCTTCGAGGGCGTGCGCGCGTTCGCGGCCGACGACCTCGTCCCCGCCGGCGACGACGGCCTGATGCGCGTGGCGCGCGCCGCGCGCTGCGAACGCGACCACGACCGCGGGGAGCTCGCCGCCGCCGCCGCGCGGGTGCGAGCCGGCGCCGGCGGTCCCGCGCGCATCGAGCTGCGCAGCGTCGGCGTCGAGCGCGCCGAGGGCGGCTGGACCACGCGGGCCCAGGTCCAGCTCGACGCGGACGGCGTGCAGGTCAACGAGGAGTGGCGCGCGCGCTGGAACGACGACGCCGGCGCGCCGCGGCTGCTGCGGCTGGACGTCCTGAGCCACGAGGAAGTCCACGCCGGCGGCCCGCTGTTCGAGGAGGTCACCCACGCCGCCCTCGCCGACCACGACTTCTGGCGCGAGGAGATGCAGCGCGGCGTCTCCGACTACTTCATGCGCGTCGACCGGCTGGCGGGCCTGAGCTTCCAGGGCATGCACGGCCTCGCCGTCGGCGACGTGAACGGCGACGGGCTCGACGACGTGTACGTCTGCCAGCAGGTCGGCATCCCCAACCGCCTGTTCGTGCGCAACCCCGACGGCACCGCCACCGACCGCGCGCCCGAGCTCTTCCTGGACCTGCTGGACCTGACGCGCGCCGCGCTGATCGTGGACATGAACGCGGACGGCCGCCAGGACCTGGTGCTGGCCGTCGCCAACGAGGTCGTGATCGCCTACCAGGGCAAGGACGGCCGCTTCTCGCGGCGCCTCACGCTGACGGCGCCGGGCTCCGAGCAGATCTACATGCTGTGCGCGGGCGACGTGACCGGTGACGGCTACCTCGACCTGTTCGCGGGCCGCTACGCGCTGGGCGGGGTCATGCACGGCTACCCCACGCCGTACCACGACGCGGAGAACGGCGCGGTCAACGCGCTGTGGGTGCGCCAGGGCACGCGCTTCGTCGAGGTGTCCGAGACGTCCGGCCTGAGCGCGGCCAGCTCGCGCTTCACCCTGGGCGCCCTGATGGTGGACTACGACGACGACGGCGACCTCGACCTGTACGTCGTCAACGACTTCGGCCGCAACAACCTGTTCCAGAACGACGGCGCGGGGCAGTTCGTCGACGTCGCCGCGCAGGCGGGCGTCGAGGACATGGCCGCCGGCATGGGCGCCAGCGCGGCCGACTACGACGGCGACGGCGACGTCGACATCTACGTCACCAACATGTTCGCGGCGTCGGGGCTGCGCATCGCGTCGCAGGCGGAGTTCATGGAGGGGCGCGCCGAGGACCTCCAGCACCACTACGTGCGCCACGCGCGCGGGAACACGCTGCTCGCCAACCGCGGCGACGGGACGTTCGAGGACGTCACCGAGGGCGCCGGCGTCGCCATGGGGCGCTGGGGCTGGGGCGGGAAGTTCCTCGACTTCCAGAACGACGGGCGCGAGGACCTCTACGTGCCCAACGGCAGCACGACCAGCGCGGCGGACCCCGACGGGGACCTCGAGAACTTCTTCTGGCGCCGCGTGATCGCCCGCTCGCCGCGCGGGGGGACGCCGACCGAGTCGTACAAGAGCGCCTTCACGACCATCCACAACCTGGTGATGTACCGCCAGCGCACGTGGAACGGACGCGAGCGCAACTGCGCGTACCTGAACCTCGGCGACGGCCGCTTCGTCAACGTCTCCGGGGCGTCCGGCGCCGACTTCGCCGACGACGCGCGCTCCGCGGCCGTGCTCGACTGGAACGACGACGGCCTGCCGGACCTGGTGCTGCGCAACCGCAACGCGCCGCGGGTCCGCGTGCTGCTGAACCGCCACCCCGCGCCCGGGCGCTTCCTCGCGCTGGACCTGGTCGGACCGGGCGGCGCCCGCGACGCCATCGGCGCGCGCGTGGACGTCGAGGTCGGCGAGCGGCGCTGGTCGAAGCGGCTGTACGCCGGCGACGGCTACCTGGCGCAGTCCAGCAAGCGCCTGCTGTTCGGCCTGGGCGACGCGACGGGGCCGGCGCGCGCCACGGTGCGCTGGCCCGACGGCTCGACGCAGGCGTTCGAGGACCTGGCGCTCGACGCGCGCTGGCGGCTGGTCCACGGCGCCGAGGCGGCCGAGGCCGTGCCGGCGCAGCCCGGCGTCGAGCTCGCCGTGGACGACCCCGCGGCCGTGGCGCCCCCGCGGCCCGAGCCCGTGCGCCGGCTGGCGCTCGTCAACAAGGTGCCCCTGGCCCCCATCGAGCTGCCGGGCTTCCGCGAGTCGGACCGCACCTTCGGCAGCCTCGGCACCGGCGCGCTGGTCGTGCTGGGCTCGGGCCTGCACGCCGACTCGGTGGCCGAGCTCGAGCGCCTCGCCGACCGCGCCGACGACCTCGAGGCCGCCGGCCTGCGGCTCGTCCCGGTGGTCGTGGACGAGGGCCGCGACCTGGCCGTGGCGCGCGCCCGCCTCGACGAGCTGGGGCTGGGCGAGCACGCCGGCTACGCCGACGGCCGCATGCGCCGCGCGCTCGAGGCCGTGATGCTCGAGGTGCTCGGCTTCTTCGACCGCGTGCCGCTGCCGTCGGCCTTCCACGTGGACGCGCACGGCCAGCTCGCCGTCGTGTGGCTCGGCCCGGTGGACGTCGAGCGCCTGCTCGAGGACCAGGCCGTGCTGCGCGAGCTCCCGCCGTGGAACCCGCTGACCCTCGACCTGACCGGCGGGACGTGGCAACGCGTGCGCCTGCGCGACCTGCGCTCCCTGGCGCGCAGCTACTCGCAGCAGGGACGCGACGACCTGGCCGACTTCTACACCCGCTTCCAGTGGCAGGCCCCCGAGGACCCCGGCCGGTGACGCGCGCCCCGGCCCGCGGTATGGATCGACTCCGCCTCCCCGACTCCCCATTGAAGGCCCCCGCCCCGAAGCCCCCCGCCCTCACGCTCCTCGCCCTCGCGGCGACCGCCTGCGGACCGTCCGACGCGCCCGCGGAGCAGGCCCCCGCGCCGGCCGTGGCTCCCGCGGCCGCGCGCGCGCCGGCCGGTCCCGTCTGGGGCGACGACCCCGCGCGCATCTTCCTCGGCGACCACGTCCCGGCGCTGCAGGGACCGGAGGTCGAGGAGGTGCGCCGGCGCGACCCGGCGGCGGACGGCTGGCCCAGCGAAGGCCGCAGCGACGCCGTCGCCGCCCAGCTCGCCGGGCTCTTCGAGGAGGCCCTGCGCGGCGACGCCGAGGCCGCCGCCCGCCGCTTCGTCGACGCGCCGCGCGCCGTGGCCGCGCTGCTGCCGGACGAGCGGACCGTCCTGCGCGACGACGGCTCGGTGCGGGTCGCGCGCGCGGACGCGCCCGACTCCGCCGCCACCGGCCTCGACGCCGCCGGCGCGGGCGCGCGGTGCGCGCGCCTGGCCGAGCTGGCCCCCGCGGCGTCGGAGGTGGACGCGGCCGTCGAGCCGGTGCGCCTGGTGCTGCGCGGCGAGCCCGGGGCCGAGACGGTCGAGGCCGAGGCCCTGGTCGAGCTGCGCGCGCGCGACGGCGCGAGCCCCGTGCAGGTGACCGCGACGGTGCGGGTCGAGGCGCGCGGGGACGACCTGCGGATCGAGCGGCTCGAGCTGGTCGCGTGGGAGACCGTGCGCTTCGCGCGCGCGCCCTTCGCGGACGTCGCCGGGCTGGCGCTCGCACCGTACCGCGGCCTGCGGCCGGAGCTCGCGACGGGCGTCGAGGAGTACCACGGCCGGCTCGACCGCCTGGCGGCGGGCTCGGCCCAGGGCATGCAGGGCCTGGCCGTGGGCGACGCCGACGGCGACGGCCGCGACGACCTGTACGTGTGCCAGCAGGGCGGCCTGCCCAACCGGCTGTTCCTGCAGACCGAGGACGGCGGGTTCCGCGACGCGACCGGCGGGTCCGGCGTCGGGCTGCTGGACCTGTCGCGCAGCGCGCTGTTCCTGGACCTCGACGACGACGGCGACCAGGACCTCGCGATCGCGGTGGGCTCGGACGTGCTCGTGGCGCTGAACGACGGCCGCGCGGTGTTCCCCCAGCAGGGGCTGCTGCCGGGCGTGGGCGTCGAGCAGGTCTACTCGCTGAGCGCCGCCGACCCCGACGGCGACGGCGACCTGGATCTCTTCGCCACGCGCTACGGGACCGGCGGCGTCATGCGCGGCGTGCCCACGCCGTACCACGACGCGCAGAACGGCGCGTCGAACATGTACTGGCGCAACGAGGGCGACGGCCAGTGGACCCTCGCCACCGAGGAGGCGGGCTTCGACGCGAACAACACGCGCTTCAGCCTGTGCTCGATCTGGGAGGACTTCGACGCCGACGGCGACCTCGACCTGTACGTGGTCAACGACTTCGGGCGCAACTGCCTGTACCGCAACGCGGGCGACGGCACGTTCGAGGACGTGGCCCCGCAGGTCGGCGCCGAGGACATGGCCGCCGGCATGGGCGCGACCTGCGCGGACTACGACCTCGACGGCGACGTCGACCTCTACGTGACCAACATGTGGTCGGCGCCGGGGCTGCGCGTGACGGCGTACGCGGACCGCTTCCTGGGCGGCGCCCTGCCGGGGCTGCTGCCCGCGTACCAGCGCCACGCCGCGGGCAACTCGCTGCTCGCGAACCGCGGCGACGGCACGTTCGAGGACCTGTCGGTCGAGTCCGGCGCGATGCTCGGGCGCTGGGGATGGGGCGGCCGCTTTGTGGACCTCGACGCGGACGGCCTCGAGGACCTGTACGTCCCGAACGGCTTCGTCACCAGCCGCGCGGACCCGGGCGACCTGAACAGCTACTTCTGGCGGCGCGTCACGTCGCAGTCGCCGCCCGACGGCGTCAGCACGCAGGCCTACCAGGACGCCTGGAGCGCCATCACGCACATGAGCATGTACGGCGAGGCCACGTGGAGCGGGCACGAGCGCAACACGGCCTTCCTGAACCTCGGCGGCGGGCGCTTCGCCAACGTGTCGCGCGCCGCGGGGGTCGACTACGTCGACGACGCGCGCGCGGTGGCGACGATCGACCTCGACGACGACGGCCTGCCGGACCTGGCGGTGAAGAACCGCACGGCGCCGCGGCTGCGCCTGCTGCACAACCGCCTGGACGCGGGGCAGCGGACGCTCGTGGTCGAGCTGGAGGCCGCCGGCGCGAACCGCGACGCGATCGGCGCGCTGGTGCGCGTCGAGGCGGGCGGGCGCACGCTGCGGCGGCGGCTGTACGCCGGCGACGGCTACCTGGCGCAGTCCAGCAAGCGGCTCTTCTTCGGCCTGGGCGACGCCGAGCGCGCCGCGCGCGTCGTCGTGACGTGGCCGGACGGGACCGAGACCGAGTACGCCGACCTGGCGAGCGGCGCGCGCTACCTGCTGCGCCAGGGCGAGGCCGCGCCGGTGCGGCGCGAGCGCACCACCCCGCCCGCCTGGCTGGCGGACGCGCCGGAGGGCGACGCCCCGCTGCCGACCCTGGTCGGGCCCGCCAGCCGCATCGTGCCGGTCGTGCGCCTGCCGCTGGCCGCCCTGGCCCTGCCGTCGTTCACCGACGGCGGCCGGCGGCTGTCGGGCTTCGCCGGTCGGCCCGTGCTCGTCGTGGCGTGGTCGGTGGACGCGCCCGCCAGCCGGCGCGCGTTCGAGGCGCTGGCCCGCGAGGGCGGCGAGCTCGCGCGCACCGGGCTGCGCGTCGTGCCGATCTCGACGGACTCCGGCCGCGACCTCGCCCGCGCGCGGCGCGCGCTCGAGGACACGCCCTGGGCCGCCGACGCCGGCTTCGCCGACGGCCGCGCGATCCAGGACTTCGAGTTCACCCTGCTCGAGGTGCTCGGCTTCTTCCACGCCGTCCCGTTCCCCACGAGCTTCCTGTTCGACCCCGGCGGCCACCTGGTCGCGGTGTACGTCGGCGAGCTCGACCCCGCGGTCGTGAACGCCGACCTGCAGTCGCTGCGTCGCTCGCCGCCCGACCAGGACCTGACGACCGCCCTCACCGGCGGCCGCTGGATCCGCGTGCCCCGGCGCGACCTCGCGGACCTGGCGCGCATCTTCGAGTACGCCGGCAACCCCGACATGGCGCGGTACCTCGAGGGGCTCCGCGCCCGCTGACGCCCGCGTCGCCCGCGCGCCGCGTCCCGGATGCGGGCCGCGCGACGCGCGCGGAACGGCGCGGCGCCGGGTTATGCTCGAAGCCCACCCCGTCCCCGCGAGCCGCCCGTGACCCTGTTCGTCAAGATCGCCCTGATCGCCGTCGCCGTGCTGCTGGCCGGCATGTTCACCCTGAGCATCCTGTCCGGCGCGCCGGTCGACGTCGGCCTGCAGGGCAACCGCCTGGCGCCCTGCCCGGAGACGCCCAACTGCGTCAGCAGCATGGACGGCGACGAGAGCAAGATCGTCCCGCCGATCGTGTTCCACGGGTCGCCGGAGCGCCACTTCGAGATCCTGCGGACGGCGGTCGAGTCGATGCCGCGCACGCGCGTGCTGCAGGCCTCGGACCGCTACCTGCACGTCGAGTTCACGACGCCGTTCTTCCGCTTCAAGGACGACGTCGAGTTCCTGATCGACCGCGGCGCGGGCTGGATCCACATCCGCTCGGCCTCGCGCGTCGGGCACAGCGACTTCGGCGTGAACCGCAAGCGCGTGGAGGCGATCCGCCAGCGCTACAAGGAGGAGCTGCAGGCCTCGATCCGCAAGCGCCAGGGGGCCGGCGATCCGAACGGCTCCGCGCTCGGGGATGGCTAGGGCCGCGCGCGTCCTGGCCGCCGTCGTCCTCGGCCTCGCGCTGGCCGAGCTGGGCCTGCGCGCGGCGGGTCGCGCGTACCTCGCGGGCGCGGGTCGCGTATCCGAGGTGCGGGCGGCGGGACCCGACGGGCTGACGCTGCTGTGCCTCGGCGACTCGAACACGTTCGGGATGTTCGAGGAGGCGGCCGACGCGTGGCCGGCGCGCCTGCAGGCGCTGCTGGACGAGCGCGTCGCCGGCGCGCCGCACGCCGTGCGCAACCTCGGCATGCCGGGGATGACGACCGGGCACGTGGTCCAGCTGCTCGAGCGCGAGCTCGCCGGTTCGCGCCCCGACGCGGTGCTGGTGCTGGCCGGCGTGAACAACGCCTGGGGCTGGCGCGGGGACCAGGACGTCGAGCGCGGCGCCGCGCCGGAGCCGCCCTGGTACGAGGAGCTGCGGCTGTGGAAGACGGCGCGCCTGCTGCGCCACCGGCTCGCGACGCGCGGCGCGGCGGCCGACCCGTTCGACCCGGCCGGCCGCGTCCGCCCCGGCGACCTCGCCGCGGCGCCGGCGGGACCGGGGCGCGGCGAGCGCATCGACGGCCGCGGGCGGCAGGGCGACACGCTGCGCTTCGAGGTGCACGCGCGCGACGAGAACCTGGCCCCCGACGAGCACCGCCGCTCCGTGCGCCGCGACCTCGCGCGCGCGGCCGCGCTCGCCGACGCCGCGGGGACGCCCCTCGTGCTGCTGACCTACGCCGGCGACCGCGCGGCCTACGGCGAGGCGAACGCCGCGATCCGCGCGGCTGCGGACGAGCTCGGCGCGCCGCTGGTCGAGTGCGCGGCCCCGACCGCCGCGGCGATCGCGCGCCACGGGTACGACGCCCTGCTGTACCCCGACCAGCACCCCAGGGCGGCCGGCTACGAGCTCGTCGCGCGGCTGGTGCTCGACGCGCTGCTCGCCGCGGGGATCGCCCCGGGCCCGCCCGCCCCGGCGCTCCTCGACACAGCCGGGTCGCCGCTCGAGGGGTTGCCGGTCGACGCCGGCGCGGCGCCGCCGGTGCGCCTCGTGCGCCGTCCGGAGGACCCGGCGGGACCGTCGCTCCGCTCGGCCGACGCGGTGCGGCTCGAGATCACCGGCGAGGAACCCGGCCGGACCTTCCGCCTCGTGCTCTCGAACGCCGACGAGGGCCCGCCGGCCCAGCTCCACGGGCTGGTGCTGCCCGTCCGCGACGACGCGCTGTACCGCGAGACCCTCGACCTGCCGGTCCTGACGGGGACCTTCGACGAGCAGGGACGCGCCTCGCTGCCCGTCGGCGTCGTGCTGGGGCCGGAGCGGCTGGCGCGGCTGGCCGACCGGCCCGTCCGGGTCGCCTACCTGACCTACGTCGACCCGAACCGCCGCCGCGTGCGCTGGTTCTCGGACGGGGTCGAGCTGCGGACGGTCCACCGGGTCGCGGAGGGCGCGGCGGACGCGCGCGGGCGCGGGTCCCGCTGACCCTACAATCGCTGCCCATGGTCGCGGAGTCCGGCAAGGCGCGGCGCGCGAGCGCGGAGTGGGCGCTGATCGCGACGTTCCTCGCGACGCTCGTCGCCCCGTTCGCGGCGCGCTCGCCGGCGGTGGCCGAGGAGGACCGCGCGCTGCTGCTCGAGCGCCGCCTGCCGGCGCCCCCGGCGCGGCTCGAGGCCACCGTCGACTCGGTGCGCAGCTTCCCCGAGCGCTTCGACGCCTTCTACGCGGACACGTTCGGGTTCCGCGAGGAGCTGGTGCGCGGCGTGTGCCTGCTGCGCTGGTTCGGGCTGGGCCTCTCCCCCACGCCCGTGATGGTCCGCGGCCGCGACGGCTGGGCCTTCTTCGCCGACGAGCACTGCCTGGAGGTGTTCCGCGGCACGCTGCCGCTGTCGCCGGCCGAGCTCGAGGGCTGGGCGCGCATGCTCGAGGACCGCCGCGACCGGCTCGCCGCCCACGGTGTCGCGTACGTGTACGCGATCGCGCCCAACAAGCACACGGTGTACGCCGACCGCATGCCGCCGGAGCAGACCGTGGTGGGCCCGACGCGGCTCGAGCAGCTGCTGGTCCACGCGGCCGGGCGCCCGG
>JAUIDW010000219.1 GCA_030428395.1 bacterium
CCATCCCCCGGGCCTTGAGCTGGTTCACGTAGTCGACGAGCACGATCGCGTTGTTGACGACGATGCCGGCGAGCAGGATGCCGCCGAGGAACACGACGACGCTGACCGGCATGTCCAGCAGCAGCAGCGCGAACACGACGCCGACCCCGAGGGCGGCGAGGACCAGCAGGGAGAGGAGGGAGACGACGATCTTGGCGTGCTTCATGGCTTCGTCCGGGTCGGGGGTCCCCCCCGCGCGGGATCGCGCGGGGGTTCGCCGGTGTGCCGCGCGGAACGGTGCGCGGGCTCACCCGGGACCCGTGCGGAGCGCCGGCGCCGGCCGCCAGGGATCCGCGGAATCCCGGCGGCGACCCGCGGCGCGTCCCGGGCGCGGGTCGCAGGGGCTCAGCGCGCCGCGTCGAGGCGGCGCTCGAGGTCGCGGCAGTCGGCGTGGTCGGGGCCGAGGTGCGCGCGCTTCCAGGCCAGGGCCGCCTCGAGCTGCGGGCGGGCGGCGGCGGGCTCGCCCGCGTCGGCGAGCAGCGCGCCGAGCTCGTGCCGGCCGTCCGCCTCCATGTCGGGCAGGAACGTCCCCGGCGCCGGGTCCGCCAGCACGGGCGCGAGCAGCGCGCGCGCCTCTTCCGCGCGGCCCGCGCGCGCGAGCACGATCCCCAGCAGGCAGCGCGTGCGGTCCACGTGGATCCCCAGGTCGTGGCGCGCGCGGATGGCCAGCGCCTCGCCCGCGGCGGCCTCGGCGGCGTCGAGCTCGCCCAGGGCGCAGTGGATCCGCCCGAGGAAGTGCTGGTTGCTGGCGACGAGCACCTCGTCGCCCAGCATGCGGAAGGCCGCGAGCGAGCGCTCGTGCTCGGCGCGCGCCTCCTCCAGCGCGCCCTGGCGGAACAGGGTCGTGCCCAGGTTCAGGCGCACCTTGGCGACGGCGGCGTGCCCGTCGCCGCGGTGCCAGGCGAGGATGCCGAGCGCCTCGCGGTAGTGCTCGACCGACTCCGCGTAGCGGCCGACGCCGGCCAGCGCCACGGCGCGCTCGTTCAGCAGGCGGCTCAGCGTCTCGCCGCGCGGGTCGCGCAGCCGCGCCTCCTCGACCGCCTCGGCCAGCGTGGCGAGCGCGCCGTCGGCGTCGCCGGCGCGGCGCTGCTCGTCGGACCAGTCCGCCAGCGCGTCCACGCGCAGCGCGTCGCCCGGCTCGAGGTTCGCGCGGGCGTGCTCGAGCGCGGCGGCCGCCGCGGCCCGGCTGCGCTCGCCCGGCGCGACGCGGTGCAGGGCGTAGGCGCGCGTGCTGAGCAGCGTGGCGACCGTGCGCGGCGCGGGCTCCGCCACGCGGGCGAGCTGCGCCTCGGCGCGCTCGACGAGGTCCAGGCCGCGCTCCCAGTCGTCCTCGAGGTTCGCGAACACCGCCGCCTGGGCCAGCACCTCGGCGGCGAGCCCGGGCTCGTCGGGCAGCTCGCGCAGCGCGACCCGGGCGGCGTCCAGCTCGGCCTTGGCCGCTTCGAGCTCGCCGTCGACCCAGCGGCGGCGCGCGTCCTCGACGTGGTCGGACACGGCCGCCGCCAGCTCCTCGCGCCGCCGCTCGCCGCGGCGCTCGGCGTCCCACGCGAAGCCCACCGCCAGCAGCGACAGGGCGATCAGCGCCGCGGTGACCGGCACCGCCGGGCGGCGCCGCGCGTAGCGCAGCGCGCGCCCGACCACGCCGGTGCGCCGCGCGCGGATCGGCAGGCCCTGGAGGTGGCGCCCGACGTCGTCGCACAGCTCGGCCACGGAGCCGTAGCGGCGCTCGGGGCGCTTGGCGAGGCATTGCAACGCGATGGCGTCGAGGTCGCCGGCGAGGCGCGCGCGCGCCGTGCCGGGCACCCGCCGGCTCGGCGGCACCGGGTCGGCCTCGCAGATCGTCCGCTCGAGCTCGTGCAGGCTGACCCCCGACGGCCAGGGCCGCGCGCCGCACAGCAGCTGGTACAGGATCACTCCGAGGGCGAAGACGTCGCTCTGCACCGTGGCGACCTCGCCGCGGACCTGCTCGGGGCTCGCGTACTCGGGCGTGAACAGGCGGTGGCCCGTGCGCGTCAGCGGCTCGTCGGTGGTCTCCGCCGCCGTCTCGCCGTCCAGGCGCGCGATGCCGAAGTCCAGCAGCCGCGGCGTGCCGTCGGGGCGGACCAGGATGTTGCCGGGCTTCAGGTCGCGGTGGACGAAGCCGCGCTCGTGGGCGTGCTGGACCGCCTGGCCGATGCGCAGGAACAGCTCGAGCCGCGCGCGCACGTCGAGCCGCGCGGCGAAGACGTCGGCGGGCTCGCCCTCGACGTACTCCATGACGAGGTACGGCTCGCCGGCCTCGGTCGTGCCGCCGTCCAGCAGGCGGGCGACGTACTCGTGGTCCAGGCGCGCCAGCATCTGCCGCTCGCGCAGGAAGCGCTGGACCAGCTCGCGGTTCGCGGCGCCGCCGCGCAGCAGCTTGACCGCGACCTCGCTCTCGTACTCGCCGTCGGCGCGGCGGGCGACGAACACCTCGCCCATGCCGCCGCGCCCGATCGGGCGCACGACCTCGTAGGGCCCGAAGCTGCGCGGCGTGCCGCCGTCACCGCCCCCGCGGGGGTCGGTCGGCGCGTCGTGGCGCAGCAGGTCCCGCACCCAGCTCGCCAGGCGCGGATCCTCCGCCTCGAGCCGCTCGAGCTCGCGCGCGCGCGCCTCCGCGGGCGCGTCCACGAGCGCCAGGAACTCCTCCCTGGCGCGCTCCCATCCGGGTCCGGTGTCCATGGCGCGGAGCCGCGCGACCCGGGGGCCCGCGGTCCACCACCCGGACAGGATCGCGGGAACCCGGTGGTTGCCCGCCCAATTCCGCGGATTCCGGCCCGCGCGGAGCTCAGCCCTCCGCGCGGACGCTCGTGATGCGGACGCCGTAGTTGCCGGCGAGGGTGACGATCTCGCCGCGGGCGACGACCTTGCCGTTCACGAGGATGTCGGCGGGCTCGTGGGCCTCGCGGTCGAGCTGGAGGACGGAGCCGGGGGCGAGCTCGACCAGCCGGGCGAGGGGCAGGCGGGTGCGGCCGACCTCGACGGTGACGCGCACCGGCACGTCCATCAGGTGGTCGATGCCGATGGCCTCGCCGGAGGCGGCGCCGGCGCCGAGCTCGTCGAGGTGCGTGGAGGCGACCTCGACGGCCTGGGTGGCGTCGTCGATGGCCTGCTCGGCGGCCTTGGCCTCGTCGATCACGGTATCTCGGGTCTCGTCGGTCATGGGGACACCTCGTCGTCGCCGGGGGAGAGCATGCGGAGGATGGACAGGCCGAGCTGGCCGGACACGGTGCCGAGGTGGGCCTCGGCCCAGGCGCGGCCCTCGGCGGACACGCGCAGCGGCGTGCCGACCGGCGCGCGCAGGGGGATCACGTCGCCGACCTCGAGCGACAGGAGCTGGGCCAGCGGCACGTCGACCGAGCCCAGGTGCCCGACCAGGTCGAGCTGCACCTCGCGCAGGTGCGCGGGCAGCGGGTCGAGGTGCGCGGGGTGGGCGGAGTCGCGCGCGCCCGTCGGCACGCCGGGGACGTAGAGGCGCACCTCGCTCGCGCGCTCGCCCTCGTGCAGCTGCAGGCGCACGGCGGCGCGCGCGGGGTCGGCGGAGTCGCCGGGGGCGCGCCAGTCGGTGGCGAGCTCCGCGCGCGGCACGGCGCGGAAGCCCGTGGCCTCGACGCCGAGGGCCGCGCACACGCCCGCGCCGAGGGCGCCGAGCAGGCGCTCGGCCACGCCGAGCTCCACGCGCGAGAGGCGGCGGAGCTCGACCTCGTCGGGGGCCTCGGCCGTGCCGAGCACGACCTCGATGGCGCGGATGGCCGCCTCGACCTGCCAGACGATCCAGCCCGGCTGGCCGGCGACGTCGAACTCGACCAGGCAGCAGGGCTCCTCCAGGTCGCCGAGGAGGCCGTCGGCCGCGACCTCGTGCACCTCGAGCAGCTCGACGTCGCCCGCGGTGGGCAGCACGGCCTTCAGCCGGCGCGCCAGGTCGAGGCCGCCCGCGCGCAGGTCGCGGACCAGCGCCTCGAGGCGCTGCGCCCCCAGCCGGCGCGGCCGGCTGAAGTCGCGCAGCTCGAGCTCGGACCCGCCGCGCGGATCCGTCTCGGAGGATTCCAGGATGGCCTGGACCTCCTCGGGCTCGAGGTCGGCGCTCACGGGCTCTACTGGACGATGATCTCGTCGAGGAGGACGCGGCGGAGCCAGCCCATGACGCCCACGCGGACCTCGCCCTGGAACTCGGGCTTCACGCGCGTGACGTCGACGTACAGCGCCTTGCCGAAGGCGTCCACGACCCGCAGGTCGCGCTCGTCGCCGTGGTAGCGGACGGGCTCGCCGCCGTCGAGGGCGATGGTCTGCTCGGCGGCGTCGACCACGAGCACGTGCTCGTCGAAGGCGCCGCGGAAGTCGCTCTTCGCCACGGAGAGACCCGGCGCGAGGCCCGACTCCGGATCCACGTCCGTCGCGGAGGTACCCTTGCCGACGTGGACGGGGAACACGATGGGCTCGACGAAGGAGCGCAGCTCCTCCAGGAAGATCGGGCGCTGGTCGGGGCCGAGGATCTCGCTACGTGACTTCTCCGACGCGAGGCCGAGCAGCGCGTCCTTGATCTGCGCCATGTACAGCGGGTTCATCGTGCGGTTGGGCACGTAGTTCGCCTCGTACGAGTCGACCTCGGCGTTCAGCTTCATCACGAGGATGCGCTTGTTCGAGTCGTCGCGCAGGTTGACCGTGATGCGGTCGGGGGTCAGCGGCGTCATCAGCGGCCCGCTGAACTTGCGCGGCTCGAACTTGGCCGGGATCGCCATCGTCGCCACGAGGTATCCGAGGGCGACGACGCCCACGAGCCCGCCGACGATCTTCGGCGCGGCCTTCTTCGGCTTGGCCTCGCCGTCCTCGGGCTCCTCGACGTCCGGCTTCTCTTCGTCGGCCATGATCAGCGTTCCTCCTGCGAGGGGGTCCCCGGTCGCGGGTCGACCGGGGTCAGCAGCCGGGCGTCCACGCCGCGCGCGTCGCCGCCCGGGTACGGTTTCATCCAGAGCCGTACCTCGACGCGGCGCGGGTCGTGGTCGTGCTCCTCGACGAGGTAGTCGCGCACCGCCTGCGCGCGCTGCATCGCCAGGCGCCGGTCGTCGCCCCCGTGGCGCGGGCCCGCGTCGTCGGCGTGGCCCTCCAGCACGAGGATCTGCCCGGTCGTCGGGACCAGGGTGGGGGCGAGCTGGTCGAGGTAGCGCCGCGCGGCCTCGGTCAGCAGCGCGGAGTCCTCCGCGAAGCGCGCGACCTCCGGCTGGAAGATCTGGCGGTGCGGCCGCAGGTTGCGGGCCGCCTGCGCGCGGATCAGCTCGAGGCTGCTGGCGTCGACCGGCTCCTCGCGCCGCTCGGGGTTCTGCTCGGGGGGCAGTTTGAAGCGCCGGCGGTACTCGTCGAAGATCTCCTGGCGCTTCGCGTCGGGCAGCACGGAGTCGATGCCGTACGACTGCAGGCGCGCGGCGAACGACCCCAGGCCCTTGGCGATCAGCCCGGCCTGCCGCTCGTGCGACATGGACACGAGCAGGATGAAGAAGGTCAGGATCAGCGTCATCATGTCGCCGAACGAGACCATCCAGCCCGGGACGCCGAGCTTCTTGTCCTGGGGCTTCTTCCTGGCCACGGTCTAGCGCCTCCCGGTGTCGGAGTCGTCGACGGGGTAGTCGCCCCGGCGCGGGTCGCCGGGGACCGTGGCCAGCACGCGCAGCTCGACGCGGCGGTTCAGGCCGCGGTTCAGCGCCGTCTCGTTGTCCGCCAGGAAGCGCCGGGCGCCCAGACCGGCGATCTGCAGGCGCTCGGGGGCCAGCGCGGTGCGCAGCAGCACGTCCGCCGCGGCCGCCGCGCGCGCCAGGGCCATGGCCTCGGCCGTGGGCGTCTGCGGCGTGGGCTGGAAGCGGTCGTCGGTGAACCCCTCGACGACGACGAGGTGCGGGTAGTGCGACAGGACCTCGGCGATCTCGACCAGGCGCGCGCGCAGCGCCGGCGTCACCTCGGCCGAGCCCGGCGCGAAGCCGGCGTCGGCGGGGAAGGTGATCTGCAGGCCGTCGGCGATGCTGCGCAGGTCCAGCTCCAGCTGGTCGGGGTCCCGGCGCTGCCCCATCTCGTCCTCCTCCGCGTCCTCGAGCTCCCACTCGGGGCGCGAGTGGGGGATCGGCGCGCCGTCGCGCGGATTGGTCGCGGAGGCGATGTCGTAGGAGGACGGGTCGTACGGCGTGGGCCCCTTCTCGGGGTCGGACATGCCGCCGCGGCCGATCAGCTTGACGCCCTGGATCAGCATCAGCTCGAGCTCCTCCATGGTGGAGAAGGTCATGAGCATCACGAAGAACGTCACGAGCAGGGACGTCATGTCCGCGAACGTGACGATCCACTCGGGCGCGCCGGCCGGGCCGTCGTCCTCTTCGTCGCGCTTCGCCACGGCTACTGACCCACGGCCTCCCGCGCGCGCGGCGCCAGGAAGCCCTTGAGCTTCTCCTTGATCAGCTGCGGCTTCTCGCCGGACTGGATCGCGACGATGCCCTCGATCATCAGTTCGCGGAGGGCGGCCTCCTCCTTGGCGCGCTGGTCGAGCTTGCCCGAGATCGGCAGGAAGAAGATGTTCGCCAGCACGGCGCCGTAGAGCGTCGTGAGGAGCGCGACGGCCATGCCCGCGCCGATCATCGACGGGTCGGACAGGTTCGCGAGCATCTTCACCAGACCGACGAGCGTCCCGATCATGCCGAAGGCCGGCGCGAACGAGCCCATCTGCTCGAACATCTTCTTGCCGTTGGCGTGGCGCTGGCGCTCCCAGTCCGCGTCGAGCTCGAGGATGTCGCGCACCGTCTCCGCGGCGAAGCCGTCGATCACGAGCTGCACGCCTTTCGCGAAGAAGCGGTCGTCCACCTCCTGCAGCTTGTTCTCGAGCGCCAGCAGGCCCTCCTTCCGCGCCAGGTTCGCGTACGAGATGATCCGCTCGATCATCTCCTCGTGCGTCGGGATGCTGAACAGCACCGAGCGCATCGCGACCTTCGAGATCAACTTCGCCTCGTTCATCGGGAAGTTGACCAGCGTCACGCCGATGGTCCCGCCCGCGACCATGAGCAGCGAGGGGATGTCGACGAAGAGCGCCATGCTCGATCCCCCCGACAGCATCGAGAAGAAGAGCAGGCCGATGGCGAGGGCCAGGCCGACGACGGTTGCGAGGTCCACGGAGGGCGGCGCGCGCGGGGGGCGCGGGTGGGGCTGGGGAGGGGGCTCGGGGGCGGGGAGAGGAGCGGGACGGAGGGGTTCGCCCTCCTTATCGGCGGCCCCGCCGCCGGGCTTGATTCCCGGGGATCACTCGCCGGCGCTGTAGGCCTCGGCGTAGTCCTTCCACTGCGCCTCCGGCAGCGCCGCCAGGAGCTGGCGGGCGCGCTCCTCGGGCAGCGCGTGCAGGATGCGGGCGGCGTCGCCGGGCGCGTAGTCCTGCAGACGCGTGGAAAGCTCTTCCGGGTCGCCCTCGGCGAAGAGCCCCGCGAGGGTGCTCCAGCGCTCCTGCCCGCGCTGGGCGGCGCTGGCCTCGTCGCGGGCGATCTCGGCCGAACGCGCCTCCAGCTCGGCCTCGAACTCCTCGAGGTCGGTGCGCATCCGCTGCAGCGTCCGGAACTGCTCGTCCAGCACCTCCTGGCGCTCGGCGAGGTGCTCCTCCTGCTCCTCGAGGTCCGCGAGGCGCAGGTCGGCCTCCAGGATCTTGCCCTTCAGCTCGTCCACGAGCTTGGCGAGCTCGCGGTTGGAGTACGGGGACTGCAGCCGGAAGACGTCGAACACGCCCGCCTGCGCGGCGCGGCGCGGCGGGAAGGGCTTCTCGGGCTGCAGCTCGCCGGGCGCGGGCAGCTCCTCGGCCGGCCCCGCCGGGGTCGCCTCGGGGGCCTGCGCGAGCTTCCCGATCACGGGGATCTCGTGGAACGCGGCGCCGCGCATCAGCGCCGAGCCGACGAAGGCGACGGCGAAGAGCGCGTTGGCGCCGAGGCCGATGGCCACGAGCTTGACGACCTTGTTCATGGCGTGGGGTGGGTCCGGGCCCGCGGGGGAGCGGGCAGGGGGGGCGCGGGGTCCTCCAGGGACGTGTCGGCCGGATGGGGGGCGCGGCTGGAGTCCGGCGCTCCCATGGCGTCGGGGGCATCGGGGGCATCGGGGGCGGGCGCGCGGGCCAGGGCCCGCTCGTCGGCCGCGGCGGCCTCCTCCCGGGCGGCCTGGGCGGCGTGGCGGGCGCGGGCGCGCTCGCGCAGGCGCTCCAGGGCGCGGCGCTCGGCGCGCGCGACCGCCCACGCCTCGCGGCGCGCCTCGGCCTCGGCCCGGGCGCGGGCGGTGCGCTCGCGCGCCGCCGCCAGCCCGCGGCGCAGCCCGTCCAGCAGGCCCTGGGCGGCCACGACCGCGCGCGGGTCGACCGGGCCCGACGCCAGGCGGCCGCGGAGGTCCTGCTCGGCGGCGAGCAGCTCGTCGCCCGCGCTCCGCTCGGCCTCCTCGGCGCTGCGGGCGGCGTACACGGCGGCGGCCCACTCGCTCTTGGCGGCGGCCTCGGCCACGCGGCGGACGCCCAGCACGCGCTCGAGCCGGAAGGTGAACCGACTCACGCGACGGCCTCCGCGGAGCCGGCGACCAGCTCGAGCATCTCGACGGTCTGCGCGAAGGGCGACAGCTCGCCGGTGCCCTGCTGCAGCAGCGTGTCGAGCGCGGGCCGCAGCCGGATGGCGACGTCCAGCGCCGGGTTCGTGCCGGGGCGGTACGCGCCGATCTCGACCAGGTCGCGGCCCTCGGCCCAGGCGGCGAGCAGCTTGCGCACCGCGCCGGCCGCCGCCGCGTGCCCGGGCGACG
>JAUIDW010000220.1 GCA_030428395.1 bacterium
CGCGGGCGGGAGCCGCCGTCGCGCGTGTCCCGAGGGGCCGTCGGGCCCTCGGCCGCGAGCGGCGCGCCGACACGAAGAGGGCCCGACACCCCCCGAAGGGAAATGCCGGGCCCAAAGAAGGAGGAGATGCTCGATTTTCGACCAGCCCCGCGGGGCTCTTAACGGGCTTCCGCGTTTCTTCCTGGCCCCAGGAACGCCCCCGGGCGCCCGCCAGGGCCGTTCACGCCCCGCTGCGGGTGCGTGCGCGGGGTCGGGACGCGGACGCGGAGGGGCCGCGCCCGGCGCGCGCGGTGCGGGTCCGGGGACGGCCGGGGGCTCACGTCGGCGCGGGCGGGCGACCGATGGGAGGGCCAGCGGATCGCCGGCCGCTGCGGGGCGGCGGCGCGCGGACGTGTCGGCTCCCCGGTCCGGTCGGGGGCGCCGGTCGGTCGCGGCGTTGTGCGCCTGCACTCCGGGGATACCCTGACCGCGCGACGACCCGCCGACCGCGCCCACCGAACAGGCCGACGCTTGAGCTCCACGACGACGATCGACACTCCCGCCCAGCCCACCGCGCGCCCCGCCGACGCCCCGTCCGGATCGAGCCGCTCCGGCGGCGGCCCGACGCGCGTCGCGGTCGTCGGCGCCGGGTTCATCGCCGACTTCCACCTCGAGATCCTCGGGGCCCTGCCGGGCGTCGAGGTGGTCGCGGTGTGCGACGCGAACCTCGAGCGCGCCCGCGCGGCGGCGCGCCGCTTCGGCGTCGAGGCGGCGGTCGGCTCGGTCGCGGAGCTCGCCGGGCACCGCGTGGACGTCGCCCACGTGCTCGTCCCGCCGCCGCTGCACGCCGGGGTGACGCGCGAGCTGCTCGAGCTGGGGATCTCGGCCTTCGTGGAGAAGCCGCTCGTGCTGTCGAGCGACGAGGCCCGCGAGCTCGCCGACGAGGCGGACCGCCGCGGCCTGGTGCTGGCCGCGAACCACAACGCCCTGCACCACCCGGCCTTCGCCGCGCTGCTCGAGCGCGTGCGCGCCGGCGCGATCGGGCGCGTCGAGCACGTCCGCGCGACGCTGTGCGTCCCGCTGCGCCAGCTGGACGCCGGGGACTTCGCCCACTGGATGTTCCGCGCCCCGCGCAACATCGTGTTCGAGCAGGCGCCCCACCCCCTCGCGCAGGTCCACGCGCTGGTCGGCGCCGTGGAGGAGGCGCACACGACGCTGCTCGGCTCGCGCGAGCTGCTGCCCGGCCAGGTGTTCCACGAGCGCTGGCTCGTGGCCGCCCGCGGCGAGCGCGGCACCGCCGAGGTCTACCTGGCCTTCGGGCAGGACTTCACGCGCAGCGAGATCGAGGTGCTGGGCAGCGACGGCGCGCTGACCGCCGACCTGCACCACGGCGCCGTGCAGCACGAGGACAAGACCCAGTTCCTCGACTTCTGGAACTCGTTCCTGGCCGGCTGGCGCCGGGGCGGCGGCCTGCGCCGCTGGGCGCTGCGCAACCTCTTCTACTGGAGCCGCCAGACCCTCGGCCTGGGCCGCCGCGAGGACGCCTTCTTCGCCGGCATGCGCGGCTCGATCCAGGGCTTCCACGAGGCCTTCCGCGCCGGGCGGCGCCCGCCGTCGGACGGCCGCGACGCCGTGGAGGTGCTCGCCTGGTGCGAGGCGGTCGCCGCGGGCGTGCCCGGCGAGTCCGCCGAGGCCCCCGCCCTGCCCGAGCCGGGCCCCGTCCGCGACGGCGAGGTCGTCGTGCTCGGCGGCACCGGCTTCATCGGCCGCCGCGTCGTGGCCGGGCTGCTGGCGAAGGGCGCGCCGGTGACGTGCACCGTCCGCCGCGCGCACAGCCTGCCGCCGGTCGTGACCGACGCGGCGCGCGAGGGCCGCGTGCGGCTCGTGCGCGCCGACCTGGCCGACCCCGAGGCGCTGCGCAACGCGATCCGCGGCGCGCGCTGCGTCGTGCACCTCGCCACCGGCGGCGGCGCCTCGTGGGAGGCGATCCAGGAGTCCATGGTCGCGGGCACGCGCGCCGTCGGCGAGGCCTGCATCGACCTGGGCGTGGAGCGGCTGGTGTACGTCTCCTCGACCGCCGCGCTCTACCTGGGCGAGGACGCCGGGCGCGCCGTCGAGGACGACGTCGGCCCCGACCCGCGCCCCGGGGACCGCGCGCTGTACGCCCGCGGCAAGATCGCGGCCGAGAACGAGCTGTTCCGCCTGGCGCGCGAGCGCGGGCTGCCCGTGACCGTCGCGCGCCCCGGCGTCGTGCTGGGCGAGGGCACGCCCATGCAGCACTCCGGCCTGGGCCTGTGGGTGCGCGACAACCACTGCGTCGGCTGGGGCCCGGGCGACCACGCGCTGCCGCTCGTCTGGGTCGACGACGTCGCCGACGCCCTGGTCGCGGCGGCGCTGCACCAGGGCGCCGAGCTCGACGGCCGCGCCTTCAACCTGTGCGCCTCGCCGCCGCTCACCGCGCGCGAGGTCGTCGCCGAGCTCGCGCGCGCCACCGGCCGCCGCCTCGTCTTCCACCCGCGGCCGCTGGGCGCCTCGCAGGCCATGGAGATCGGCAAGTGGCTGGTCAAGAAGGCCGGCGGGCGCCGCGACGCGGAGTTCCCCTCGTGGCGCGACCTGAAGAGCCGCTCGCTCGCCCCCGCCGTGCCCTCGCGGCGCGCGCGCGAGGTGCTCGGGTGGCGACCCGTCGAGGACCGCGAGGCCTTCCTGGACCGCGCGATCCGCGTCCACGCCCGGCGCGACCCGTGACCTCGCCGCGCCTGCTCCACGTCTTCGCCACCTTCACCGCAGCCGGGCCGCAGGTGCGGACCGCGCAGCTGATGAGCGCGCTCGGCGACGAGTTCGCGCACGCCGTGATCGCGATGGACGGGCGCGTCGACGCGCGCGAGCTGCTGCCGGCGGGCTTCCCGCTCGAGGTCCTGCCGCCGCCCCCGCCCGCGGGCTCCGCGCGCACGGCGCTGCGGATGCGCCGCCGCCTGGAGGAGCTCGCCCCCGACCTGGTGCTGACCTACAACTGGGGCGCGGTCGACACCGTGCTCGCGGTGCGCGCCGGGCCGCGCCGGCCGCTGATCCACCACGAGGACGGCTTCCGCCCGGACGAGGCCGTGCGCCGCAAGCCGCACCGCGCGCTGTTCCGCCGCCTGGTGCTGCCCGCCGCGCACCGGGTCGTGGTGATCTCGCGCACGCTGCAGGAGGTCGCCCTGCGCGAGTGGCACCTGCCGCCCGCGCAGGTGGCGTACGTGCCCAACGGCATCCGCGCGAGCGAGTTCCCGCTGCGCGACGGCAACGCGGAGCTGCGCGCGTCGCTCGGGATCCCCGCGGAGGCCGTCGTCGTCGGCGCGGTCGGTCACCTGCGGCCGGAGAAGAACGTCGCGCGCCTGCTGTGGGCCGTCGAGCGCGCCGCGGAGCGCGCGCCCGGCGCGGACCTGCACGTGCTGCTCCTGGGCGACGGGCCGGAGCGCGCGCGCCTGGAGACGCACGCCGCGCGCCCCGCGCTCGCCGGGCGCGTGCACTTCGCCGGGTACCACGCGGACCCGCGGCCCTTCTACCGGGCCATGGACGTGTTCGCGCTGTCCTCGGACACCGAGCAGATGCCCATCGCGCTGCTCGAGGCGATGGCCGCCGGCCTGCCCGCCGCCGGCACCGACGTCGGCGACGTGCGCGCCATGCTGCCGGACGTGGACCGCCACCGGGTGGTCCCCTGCCGCCGCGGGGTCGTGGCCTGCCCCGAGCTCGCCGAGGCCCTGGCCGAGCTGGCCGCCGACCCCGGCCTGCGGGGCGCCGCGGGGACGCGCAACCGCGCCCGCGTCGAGGCGGAGTACGACGAGGCGCGCATGGTCGCGACCTACCGCGAGCTCTACCTCGCGGCCCTCGCGTCGCGGGCGGCCGAGCCCCCCCGCGCGCCCGCCTGAGGTGCCGCGCCGGCCCGTCCACGGGTAGGATTCCTGGACGATGCGCCGCCGGGTCCAGCTGGGGGCTGCCGTCGCGCTCGCGCTGGGTCTCGCGCTCTGGGCGGGCTCGGTGACGCTGCGCTCGCGCGCCCTCTACCGCTCGCTGAAGCGGAACGACCGCGGCTGGAGCGCGCCGGTGCACCGCGTCGACCCCGAGCTCGGGTACGCGCCGATCCCCGGCGTCCGCGCGGCGCACGTGTTCCCGCTCGGGCCGCCGGTCCCCATGCGCTTCTCCGCCGAGGGCTTCCGGGTGCCCGTCGACGCGCCCGAGGAGCTCGAGCTGCGCCGGCCCCTCGTGCTGGCCCTGGGGTGCTCGTTCACCTACGGCGACGCCTGCCTCGCCGAGGACACGTTCGCGGACCGCGTCGCGGCGGAGCTCGGCGGCACGTCGCTGAACGCCGGCGTCTGCGGCTACGGGTACGCGCAGATGGTGCTCCTGGCGCGGCGCCTCGTCCCGCGCTACCGCCCCGACGTCGTGCTGTTCCAGACCTCGCCGTGGCTCTGGGAGCGCGCGCTGAAGCCCTGGGCCGAGTCGTACTTCGGCCTGGTCCCCGTCCCCTGGATCGCCGCCCCGCCCGCGGGGCGTCCCCTCGACGACGTGCTGCGGCCGCCGCTGTTCCCCTCGCGGGCGGTCGGCCTGCCCGTGGACCGCTACCGCCGCGGGCCCGCCTCGACCGGGGAGCTGCTGGGGTTCGTCACCGGACCGGGGGGCGCGCTGTTCGTGCACGACGACCTCCGCGCGCTGCCCCACCGGCTGGGCCGCGCGCTCGGCCGCGGGCCCGCGGCACCGGACCGGGAGGCGGTGCTCGACGCGCTGCTCGGGGAGGTCGCCCGCACGTGCGCCGTGAACCGCGGCCGCCTGCTGGTCGTCCGGATCGGCGCGGCCACCCCGCGCGACGACGAGCGCGTCGGTCGCCTGCCGGGCGCGCGCCTCGTCGACGCGACGACCGCGCTGGAGGCGCGCCTGCCCGAGCGCACGCGCGCCGCCTACCTGCGCGCCTACGCGCACTGGCGCGGGGACCCGCCGCGGCTCGTGGACACGCACCTGAACCCGGCGGGACACGCGGTGGTCGCCGAGGCGATCCTGGCCGCCCTGCGCTGACGCGCCCGCGGGGCGGCGCTACGCTGGCGCGCGCCCGCCCGGACGGGACGACGCCGCCATGAGCCCTGCCCTCCCCGACGAGCCGCGCTGGAACGAGCGGGCGATGCTGGCCGTCCACGCGGCCGGGCTGGCGCTGCTCGCGTGGTCGTGGTGGCGCGTCGAGGGCTGGCCGCTCGCGGACGCGGTCGAGTACATGGACCGCGCCCGCTCGTTCGTGCGCGGCGAGGGGCTCGGGGCGGCGCACGCGGTGCGCAGCTTCGCCTTCTCGCTCGTGTTCGTGCCGGTGTTCGCCGCGGCCGAGGCGCTGGGGCTGGACGACGAGCGCGTCGCCGCCACCGCCTGCCGCCTGCTGCAGGTCGGACTCGCGCTGGGGCTCGTGCAGGCGGTCGCCCGCCTCGCCGGCCGGCTCGCCGGGCGCGACGCTGGGCTCGCCGCCGGCTGGCTCGTCGTCGCCAACCCCGCCTGGCTGCTGTACGGCGCCGTGCCGGTCGCCGACCTGGCGGCCGCGCTGTGCGTCGCGCACGCGCTGCCCGAGCTGCTGCCGCGGCGCCCGGACGCCCGGCCGGACGCGCCCCCGCCGCGACCGCTGCGCGGCGGGCTCTGGCTCGGCGCGGCGCTGCTCGTCTCCTACAAGACGCTGCCGGTCGGCGCGGCGGTCCTGCTGTTCCAGCTAGTGGCCGGGCGGCGGCGCGCGCTCGCGCCGGTCGGTCGCGCCCTGGCGGGCCTGGGCGCCGGCGCCGCGGTGCAGGTCGCGCTCGACCGCTGGGTCTACGGCACGTGGGGCGTCAGCCTGGGGCGCTACGTCGTCGAGAACGTCGGCGGGGTGCTCGGGCGGGTCGCGCTCGAGCTGAAGCTCGACGCCGTCGCCGTGTGGATCTACGACCTCCTGCACGAGCTGCGCGGGTGGGACTACGGCGTCCGCGGCGCGCCGCCCGCGGTGCGCCAGCGCATGCCGGTGGACTGGTACGTGACGCACCTGCCGGAGATGCTCGCCGTCCCGGTGCTCGCGCTGCTCGCGCTCGCGGTGGTCCGCTGGGTCCGGCGGCCGCGCGCGGACGTGGCGATCCTCGGCGCGGCGTTCCTGCTGAACGTCGCCGTGCTGTCGACGAAGGGCTCGAAGTCGTTCCGCCTGTGGCTGCCGCTGCTCCCCCTGGTGCTGCCCGTCGGGGCCTGGGCGCTCGCGGCGCTGGCCGCCGGCGAGGGCGCCCGGTCGCTGCGCCGCGCGGGGGCCGTCGCGCTGCTGGCCGTGACGCTCGTCCTGGGGGTCGCGGCGCGGGCGCGCGAGCCCGACGCGGTCCACGGCGGCTACTGGCGCGCGGCGGAGGCGGCGCGCGCGCTGGCGCCGGAGGACGGCTCGCGGCCCGTCCGGTTCGCCAGCGCCTACCCGTGGGCGACCTTCGGCCGCGCCGGCCGCGGGCTGGAGTGGACGCGCCTGGCCCACCCGCTCGAGGCCTGGGGCGGCCTGGGCGTCGACGCGCGAGACGAGCTCTTCGACCAGCTCGGCGCGCTCGACGCCTTCGCGGTGCACCTGGCGCAGCTGACGGAGCACCCGACGCTGTTCCTGTTCGTGAACGGGCGCTTCCGCGTCGAGGCGGCCTTCTACGACCAGGCCCTCCACGCGCGGCTCGGTCCGGTGTTCCTGCTGGTGCGCGCCGAACGGGGCGAGGGGCGCCGCTTCTTCGGCACGCCGTCCCTGGAGGACCTCGACCTGGACGCGCTGCCGCCCTCGACGCGCTTCGCCGCCGGCGACGAGGAGCTGCACCTGCTCGGCTGGGCGTACGAGGAGCTCCCGCCCGACGGACCCGACCGGCACGGCTGGATCACGTACTGGTGGACGACGCCGACCGGCCTGAGCGAGGACCACCGCTTCCTCGACCGCGCCACGGCGCCCGACGAGCGCAACGCCTGGCAGAACAACCACGGCCCGCAGTACGGCGTCAGCCCCACGTCCGGGTGGCTGCCGGGGACCGTGATGGCCGAGAGCTACCTGCTCGTCCCCGCGGCCGAGGCGATGTTCGAGGGCCGCCCGTGGCGTCCAGTGGGTGGCGCGTACCGGCGCGGCGACCTGATGCCGCTGCGCCTGTGGATGATGGTGTGCCTGCCCGACGGCGAGGCGGAGCTGCGGCCGTCGCTCGCGGCCGTCCCGCCCGGGGACCCCGGCGCGGAGCTCGCCCGCCGCGACCAGGCGCGCCTGCGGCGGACGCCGCCGGGTTACGCCTTCTCCGCCGACGGCCTGGTCGAGGTCGGCCGCCTGCTCGCCCCGGTGCCCCCGCGCGCCCGCGTGCCCGACGACGGCCGCCCGATCCCGGCGGACGGCTGAGAGCGCGCGGAGACGCCTCGAGACGCCCGGTCCCCGGACCCCGCAGGGGGCGCCCGCCGCCCCGCGACCCCCGCGGAGGCCGTCGCCGGCGCCGTTTTCCCCGATCCGGGGCTGGGACCGCGCCGGGCCGGGCGCCAGGGGAGTCGGACGGGCCCGGCGCGGCGGTGGATCACGCGCTCCCGCGGGTTACCTTCCCCGTCGGGGACCCCCTCCGGCCGGTCCCCCCGTCCCTTCCCGGCCCCCGCCCGATCCCGGACCTCCGTCCGCACGCCCCGCGCCCCCGCGCGGGCCCCCCCACGATGAAGACCCGCAAGGACGAAGCTCGCCCGATGTCCAACGAGCCGCCCGCCCCGATGCCGAACCGCCCGGCCGCGCTGTCGGAGACGACGATCACGCGCCTGACCGAGCCCCCCGCCGAGGCCGTGGACCCGCAGCTCGTGGACTCGATCGCGCGCCGCGCCTACGGGCAGACGATGCAGATGATCTGGGAGGCCAACCACCGCCCGGACGCCCTCCCGGGCGACCCCAAGGTCGGCGGCCACCCCGCGAGCTGCGCCAGCGCGATGCACATCCTGGCCGCGCTGCACCTCGCCGTGCGCGAGCCCCAGGACTACATCTGCTGCAAGCCGCACGCCTCGCCGGTCGACCACTCGCTGCACTACCTCCTGCAGCTCTTCCGCCACGTCGACCGCACGTGGATGGAGCCCGAGGAGGCCAAGGGCGTCATGTCGCGCCTGCGCAAGTTCCCCGAGCCCGGCGCGGAGTACGTCTTCCAGAGCTACCACGCGCGCAGCGACCCGGACTCGTTCCACTTCCTGCCGTCGGGGTCGGTCGGCATCCCGCCGGTCGTGTCCGTGTACCTCGCGCTGGCGCACCGCTACGCGCGCGACCACGGCTGGAACGTGCCGCCCAAGGCGCACTTCTGGTCGCTGATCGGCGACTCGGAGTTCCGCGAGGGCTCGCTGCTCGAGTGCCTGCCCGACGTCGCCGAGCGGCAGCTCGGGAACGTGACGTGGATCATCGACTACAACCGCCAGAACCTGGACGGCACGCGCATCCCCAACGAGCGCAGCCTCCAGGGCGCCGACAACGAGCGCATCGAGCGCACGTGCGAGGCCAACGGCTGGCGCGTGATCCAGCTGCACCACGGCTCGCTGCGCGAGGGCCTGTTCGAGCGCCCCGGCGGCGCCGGGCTGCGCAAGCTGTTCGAGGGGGGCATGTCGGACCACGAGTTCCAGATGCACCTCTTCAAGCGCGACGCCGCCGAGATGCGCGCGCACTGCATCAAGCACGTGCCGGAGAGCCGCGAGCTGGTCGAGTCCCTGTCCGACCAGGAGCTGATCGACGCGTTCCACGACCTCGGCGGCCACGACGTGCGCAAGCTGATCGCCGCGCTGGAGGAGAGCCGCGAGCAGGCCGACGTGCCCACGGTGATCATCGCCCACACGATCAAGGGCTGGGGCCTGCGCTGCACGGCG
>JAUIDW010000221.1 GCA_030428395.1 bacterium
CCAGCCGCCGGCGCCAGGCGTGCCAGGACGCCGCGTCCCAGAACGACGCCACGACGTGGCGGCGCGCGACGCGCGCGAGCTCGGCGACGACCCGCTCGAGCTCGTCGCCGTCGGTCAGGTGGTGCAGCAAGCGGCAGCAGACGACGACGTCGAAGGCGCCGTCGCGGAACGGCAGGCGCGCGGCGTCGCCCAGCAGGTGCGGACGCGGCGTCCTGCGCGCCGCCGCCGCGAGCATCGCGGGCGAGGCGTCGACGCCCACCGAGGAGCCGTGGCGCGCGAGCTCGTCCGCCAGGCGCCCCGCGCCGCAGGGCACGTCGAGCACGCGCGCCCCCGCCGGGAGGTCCAGCGGGGCCAGCAGGCGCGCCACGAGCCGCGGGTCCCGGCCGCGCGCGCGGGCGCTGCGCCAGCGCTCGCCGGCGTACCTCTCGCCCGCGCCCTCCGACCGCCAGCGCTCCGCGACGCCGTCCACGCGGGGATCCTAGCGCGCCGCGCTAGAAGACCTCGACCTCGGCCCCGTGCCGCACGGCCCAGTCGGGGATCGTGAGCGCGCCGCGCTCGTCCCCGACGCTCCACGCGGCGGCGTCCACGCGCCCGTCGCCGTTGCGCGTCGTGGCGTAGGGGACCCGCAGCCGCGCGCGCCCGTCCGCGCCGACCGGGGCGGAGCCGAACCAGCGCACGGTGAAGGCGCCGTCGAGCCAGGAGAGGCGCAGCTCGACCCGCAGGGTCTCGCCCGGCTCGCCCTCGGCGACCAGCCGCGCGCCCGCGACGCGCCGCCACACCGTTCCGCACGGCAGGCCGCGCTGGCCGGAGTGGGGGCTGCGCGCGCCGGGGTCCGCGACGGGGGAGACGTGCAGCAGGCGCAGGAAGCGCAGCGACTCGCCGCCGGTGCGCCCGTCGGGCAGGGTGGCCACGCCGCCCGCCAGCAGGCGCGCGCCGAGCGTCCGGAACCAGGCCTCCTGGAAGGCCGCGCCGTCCGCGGTCAGCCACGGCTCCGGCGTCGCCTGGCCCAGCGCGAAGGCCTGCGAGCGCACCTGGCGCGGCAGCGCGCTCGTCACGAGCACCGTGTCCACGCCGCGTTCGACGAGCAGCGCCTCGGCGGCCGCCTCGTCGGTCGCGAGGAAGAACTCCGCCGGCGTCCGGAACGCCTCGGGGCCGACGTAGCTGCCGAAGTTGGTGGCGACGGTCGGGCGGTCGGCCACCCACTCGAGGCCGTGCCCGAGGTCCCAGTTGGCGAGCACGGCGCCCGGCGGGCCCTCGGTGCGCAGCCACTCGAGCAGCAGGCGCTGGCCGAAGCGCGCGTCGAGGTGCCAGTCGACCGGCGTCGCCGCGCGCAGGCGCAGGGTGCGCGCGACGGCGGGCGCCTGGGCCGCGCCGACCGCGCCGCCGAGCAGCAGCGCGAGCGCCCAGGCCGGCAGGCGCGCCGCCGGACGCCAGGTCGAGACGAGCCGCGCGGCGCCGGCGCCGAGCACGACGGCGAGCACCGGCGCGAGCGCGTCGGAGAAGCGGCGCTGCTGGAAGGCCTGCAGCAGCATGGGCGGCAGCGCGACGACCCAGGGCAGCAGCTCGTGGCGGCCCCGCGCGAACGCCTCGCGCGCCGCCAGCCACCAGGCGAGCGGCGCGAGCCACGCGCCGTACCCCAGCGCCAGGTGCAGGTCCGACCAGCCGCCGCCGCGCGCGTCGAGCAGCCCCCAGGACTCCTGCACGACCGCCATGAAGCGGTCGGTGCGCGAGGCCCAGGCGAAGCCCTCCTGCACGCCGCGCGCGGGCCCGGCGCCGAGCGCGAACAGCACGGCCGCGAGCGCGACGAGTGCCGCCAGGGCCGCCCACGGGTACGCGCGCGCGCCGCGCGAGCCGCCGCGCAGGGCGGGGACGACGAGCGGCGGCACGAACACGAGCGCGGACAGCCCCAGGAAGGCCAGGTGGAACCACGACAGGTTCACGACCATCCACGGCAGCTCGTCCTTCCACGGGCTGCTCGCGACCGCGGGCCACAGCGTCGCCGCCGCCGCCGCGTGCAGCGCGAGGCCGAGCGGCGCCAGGCCGGGCAGCCGCTCGCGCCCGCGCACCACGAGCATCCAGCCCAGGACGAGCTGCAGCAGCAGCAGGTGGACGAGCGCGGCGACCCACGAGCCGATCTGCAGCCCGACCAGCACCCCGAGCACGGCGCCCAGCGCCGCCGAGCGCCATGGCCGCGCGAGCGAGGGCGCGCGCAGGGCCTCGGTCGCGCCGAGCAGCACGAGCGCGTTCAGCAGCGAGATCCACGCGTGGTGGTCGCCGTTGCCCGCCACGCTGTAGTTGATCGAGCCGAAGCAGAGCGCGTGGTACGCGCCCGCCACGAGCCCGCCGCGCCAGCCCGCCAGCCGCGCGCCGGCCAGGGCGGCGACCAGCGACGTCAGCACGCCGAAGAGCAGCGGCGCGGCCCCGACGAGGTGCTCGACGCGGCGGCGCCGCGCGGCGTCCTCCTCCGCCGGCGGTCCCGCGAGCGCCGCGACCTCGCCCAGCAGGCGGTCGTAGTACGGCGGCCACGGGATCACCGCGCCGTCGGGGTGGCTGAGGTACGGGTCGGTCCCGGCCACGACGCCCTCGTCGAGGAAGCGGTCGACGCGGCGCATGTGGTAGTGGCCGTCGGGCTCGAGCGTGTACGCGGCGGGCGCGCCCTCCGGCCGCGGCGCGCCCTCCGGCCACGGCCGGCGCTGGCCGTCCACGTCGCGCGTCCACACGGCGAGCGCGGCGACGACGAGCGCCACCAGCAGCCCGGCGAGCAGCCGCCGTCCAGCGGAGTCAGGCGCCACGGAGCTCGACCCTCCTGCCCTCGCGCACGTCGTCCTCGGCGATCAGAACGCGCCCGCGGCGCTCGCCCAGCTCCCACACCGGGCGCCCGACCACGCGGCCGTCGCCGTTGGGCTCGTCGGTGTTGTACGGCACGCGCAGCTCGGCCACGCCGTCGGCGCCGACGGTCGCCGCGCCAGTCCAGCGCAGCGCGTATCCGCCGGGGTACTCGACGTCCAGCGCGAGGCGCAGCGTCTCGCCGGGCGCGCCGCGCGCGACCAGACGAGCTCCCGGGACGTGCTCCCACACGTAGCCCCAGGGCCAGGCGCCCGCGCGCGGGTCCAGTGCCATGCCCGCGACTCGTCCGGGCGAGGCGTGCACCAGGCGCAGGAAGTCGACGCTCGTGGAGGCGACCGCGCCGCCCGCGTCGAGCGCCGCGCCGCCGTGCAGGAGCCGCGCGCCGAGGCAGGCGTACCACCCCGGGGCGGCGACGTCGCCGTCGGCGTCGGCCAGGTAGCGCGCCGCCTCGCCCGGCCGCGCGACCTCGATCGCGATGGGCAGGGTCTCGGGGAACGCGCCGGTCACCAGCACGTGGCGCGCGCGGCGGCGGACGAGGAGCTGCTCGGCGGCGGCCAGGTCGTCGGTGAGCAGGAAGCGGTACGGGTCGCGGTAGGCGTCCTCGCCCACGTAGAGCCCGAAGTTCGTGGCGACCGTGGGCCGGTCGGCGACCTGCTCGAGCGCGTGGCCGTGGCTCCAGGGCGCGAGCACGCTCCGGTCGGCGGGGGACCCGGCGTCCCGCCCGAGCCACCGGTACAGGTCGCGGTTCGCGCGGTGCCGCTCCGCCAGCGCGGGCACGGTCTCGAAGCCCCGCGGCGCGCGCAGCGCCGGCCAGGTGGCGGCGACGACCGGGCCGTTCGCCGCCAGCACGAACGCCAGCGCGAGCCCCGCGGCCACCGGCGCGCGCCGCAGCAGCGCGGGGCAGCGCGGCGCGGCCACGCAGCGCGCGGCGGCCCAGCCCAGCAGCAGGCAGCCCACGACGGCCAGGTTGTCGGCGAAGCGCCGCTGCACCAGCGCCTGGAACAGCAGGACCGGCGCGAGCACGACCGGCGCGACCAGGGCGCTGTCGCCGCGCAGCGCGCGCCAGGCCGCCCAGGCCCAGGCCGGCGCGAGCAGCAGCGCGCCGAGTCCCAGGTGGTCGAGCGGCGCCTGCAGGCCGCCCAGCCCGCCGCCCCACATCGGCTGCGACTCGGCGACGTAGCCCATGAACGCGTTCGTGCGGCCGGCCCAGGCGAAGCCCTCGCGGATGCCGCGCCCCGGGCCGGCGTCGACCGCCGCGAGGGCGAGGCCGAGCAACCCGAGCGCCGCGGCGACGATCCAGGGGTACGCGCGGAAGGCGCGCGCCTCCGCCGGCAGCCGCAGCAGCGGGACGAACACCGCCGCGCCCAGCAGCAGGTGCGCCAGGTGGAACCACGACAGGTTCACGACCATCCAGGGCAGCTGCTCCTTCCACGGGCTCGACAGCACCGCGGGGGCGAGCGTGGCCGCGGCCGCGAGGTGGAAGGCGAGGCCGAAGCCGACGAGCCCCGGCCGCGGCGCGCGCGCGTGCCGCAGCAGCATCCAGCCCAGCGCCGCCTGCAGCAGCAGCACGAACACCAGCGAGGCGACCCACGAGCCCAGCGCGACGCCCGCGAAGACGCCGGCGGCCGCTCCCAGGGCCGGGTCGCGGCGCGCGCTCCCGGGACCGGAGAGAGCGACGACGAAGAGCCCGGTCAACGCGGCGACCAGCAGCGAGATCCACGCGTGGTGGTCGCCGACGCCCAGCGCGCTGACCCAGATCGACGCGCGCGCCAGCGCGAACGTGCCGCCCGCCACGATCGCCCCCGCCAGGGCCGGGGCGAGACCGGCGCCGTCCTGGGCGGCGGGCCCGCTCCGAGCCGCGCGCGCGAGGCGCGAGGCGCAGAGCGCCAGCAGCGCGGCCGTGGCGACCGCCCACGCGCGGGGGGCGCGCGCGACGGCGCGCTCGATGCGCTCGCGCTCCTCGACGCCGTCGGCGCGCGGCAGGCCCGGGCCGACCGCCGCGGCGAGGACGTAGGTGTAGTACGGCGGCCACGGGATCGCCGCGCCGTCGGGGAAGCTGAGGTAGGGGTCGCGCTCGGCGACCGGCGCGCCCTCGTCGCGCAGCCGGGCGAGCCGCCGCGCGTGGTAGAGGCCGTCGGGGTCGACGGTGAACCACCGGTCCGGCTCCGCGTCGTCGTGGGGGACCGTCAGGTTCGTGGCCGTGCGCGGCGCCCACGCCAGGGCGGCGACGACCGCGGCCGCCGCGGCGAGCGCCGCGATCCGGGCCAGCGGAGGCGGGGCGGTCCGGTCGTTCCGGGCGGTCATGGACGCTGGAGGACGTGGATGCCGAACACGGTGCCCGGCTGCAGCGGAGGCTGGCCGATCGCGTGCACCACCTGGTAGCGCGCGACCACCCAGCGGGCGATCGCCAGCCCGTAGTCGGTGCCGAAGAACGGCAGACCGTACTCCGACGTGTCCTTGTGGACCAGCAGGATCGTGTCCGGCGGCGCGGCCTCGAGCGCGGCGACGATGGCGTCCTCGCCGAAGATGGCGAGCTCGGGCGGCATGAAGTTCGGGTACGGCGTCGGCGTGCGGCGGCGCGCCAGGTAGTTCAGCGAGATCCCCTCGGGCAGCACGAGCAGCGTGGCGTCGGGGCCCGACGTCTGCTCGACGCGCTCGAGGGCCCGCGCGACCGCCGGGCCGCGGTAGGGGTCGGTCACGAAGCGGTCGGCGCCCTCGCCCAGGGCGAACGTCTTGCGGCTCAGCTGCAGGGCGGTGGTGCGCGACAGCCCCACGAGCGCGGCGAGCAGCACGCCGAGGACCGCGCCGCGGAACAGCGCGCCGCCGCCGCGCGCGCGCAGGCCGGCGGGTGCGCGCCCGACGAGCCAGGCGACGTAGACGAGCGTCGCGGGCAGCGCCAGGGCGAAGCCGTAGTGCGACGGGCGCGCGTCGAGGGCGATCTTCGCGAGCAGCAGCAGGGCGAAGACCGTCCAGGCGAGGTCGCGCACGGCGCGCTCGCGCTCGTCCGCGTCGGCCGTCCGCGCCGCCCGCGCACCGCGCGCCAGCGCCAGGACGAGCAGGACGAGCGGCAGCGGCCGCAGCGCCTCGACCCAGGCCACGGGCGCCCCGAGCGCGGGCGCGATCAGGCCCGCGGCGGCCAGGAGCGCGAACGCCGCCGCGCCGGCGGCGGGCGTGCCGGCGCGCGGTCCGACCCGGCGGTCCAGGAGCCACAGCCCGCCGAACAGGACGGCGTGCGCCGCGCTCCACGTCGCCAGGGCGAGCGCGTTGGCGGCCGGCTCGTCGATGCCGAGCAGCTCGCGGTAGAAGACCAGGTCCGGCGTCCCGCCCCCGGTGGAGAGCGCCGCCCACGTGCCGAGCACGCCGCGCGCCGCCGTCGCCGCGGGCAACCGCGCGGCGAGCAGCGCGAAGGCGAGGGCGGCGACCCCCAGCGCCCCGCCGGCGGCCAGGGCGAGCCGGCCCGCGCGCCCGCGCGTCCCCGGGGTGCGCGGGGCCGGGGCGGGCGCGGGCGCGGGCAGCAGCAGGCAGGCGGCGCCGCCGGCGGCGGCCAGGAACACCTCGGCCTTCGTCAGGAAGGCGAGCCCCAGGGCCGCGCCGCCCAGCACGAGCGGCGCCGTCCGCCCGGTCGCCCGGAAGCGGCCGAGGGCGACCAGCGCGGCGACCGCCGCGAGCAGGCCGTGGGTCAGCTCGTGGGAGTAGGGCGTGACGAAGTTGTAGTTGCCGATGCCCGTCAGGTGCCCGAAGGCGAACACGACCAGGAACGCCACCGTGCCCGCGGCGGCGGCCCACGGCCCCGCCTCGGCGTCGAGCCGGCGCCAGGCCAGCGTCGCGAGCAGGGCGAGCAGGGCGAGGTTCGCGCCGACGAGCGTCCACAGGCTCACGCCGAACAGCCGGAACCAGAGCGCGTTCAGGTGCGGGGAGAGCGGGCCGTTGAACCAGGCGAGCTCGGCGTAGAGGCGCTCGCCCTCGAGCAGGCGCCAGGGGACGTAGAGCTCGCGCCCGAAGTCGACCAGCACGTCGGGCCACTTGCCCCACGTCCAGACCAGCATCCCGAGGCCGACGGCGACGGGCAGGAGCGCGGCGAACAGCCGGCCGGCGCGGGCGCGGGACGCGCTCATCGGGGGCCGTCGCCCCCCGCGCCCTCGTCGTCCGCGCCGTCGTCGACGTAGCCGAGCTCGCGCAGGCGCGCGTCCAGCGCCTCCGCGTCGGGCGCGTCCGGCTCGACCGCCACGGCCCGGCGCCCGAGGCGGTGCCCGAGCTCCGCCGCGTCGAGGGTCGCGCGCCGCAGCTCCTCCAGCGCGTTCTCCAGCACCGGGTCGCCGCGCTCGAGCGAGCGCTGCTCGCCGGGGTCGCCGCGCAGGTCGTAGTAGCGCCGCGGCGGCGTCGGCGCGTAGCTGATCACCTTGCCGTCGTTCGTGCGCAACGCGCGGAAGGCGCGCCCGTCGGCCAGGAGCTCGAGCAGGGCGGGCTCCTCGGCCAGCGACTCGCCGCGCAGCAGGGGCGCCAGGCTGCGGCCCTGGACGTCGTCGGGCGCGCCGAGACCCGCGACGTCGAGCACGGTCGGCACGAGGTCCACGAGGCGGACCTGCTCCGGCCGCACGGTGCCCGGGGCCGCCACGCCCGCGCCGCGCACGATCAGCGGGACGCGCACGACCTCCTCGAACAGCGTCTTCTGGTGGCCCTTGCGGCCGTGCTCGAGGAACTCCTCGCCGTGGTCGGCGGTGACGACGACGAGCGCCCCGTCCAGCCGCCCCGCGGCGTCCAGGGCGTCGAGGATCCCCTTCAGCACGTCGTCGGTGAAGCGGATCTCCGCGTCGTAGAGCGCCAGCAGGTGCTCGTAGTCGCGCCGCGGCATGCCGGGCGCGATGCGCGGGTTGTCGAGGAACCCCTCGCCGGTCAGGTCGCCCTCGTAGTCGGGGTCGAAGCGCTCGACGTACTCCGGCGGCGGCAGGAAGTCGTAGTGCACGTCCCAGAGGTGCACGAACAGGAACACCGGGCGCTCGTCGAGGTCGGCGGCCCAGCCGCGCACGGCCTCCAGCGTCCGGGGGCCGGTCACGTCGACGTGGGAGCGCCCGTCGCGCGCGCGCGACTCGGCGCGGACGTCGGCCTCGGGCAGCGCGGCGTCGACGGTCGTCATGCAGCTCTCGTACACCTCGAAGCCCTGCGCCAGCCCGAAGGTCGGGTGCAGGTAGGGGCCGCCGAAGAAGCCCGCGGTGTGGTACCCGGCGGCGGCCAGGCGCTCGGCCAGGGTCTCGTGGGCGTCGGCCAGCCGCAGGCCGTTGTCGACCAGGCCGTGCGTCGAGTCGTAGAGCCCGGTGAACATCGCCGCGTGCGAGGGCAGCGTCCACGAGGTCGTGCTGACGGCGTTCTCGAAGCGCACGCCGTCGGCGGCGAGCGCGTCCAGCGTCGGGCTGGTGTCGCGCGCGTACCCGTAACAGCCCAGGTGGTCGGCCCGCAGGCTGTCGATCGAGATCAGCACCACGTCGGGCCGGTCCGCGCGACCGGTCGAGCCGTCGGGGCCGCCGCCGCAGCCGAGCAGGGCGGCGGCGAGGAGCGCCGCGGGGACCCGGACGGGCCGAGCCGGGCACGCGCGAGCGCGGCGGGTCATCACGCGCCCATCGTACGCAGCGCGCGGGCGACCTCCGAGGGGCGAGGCGCGGCCGATCGAGATCGCGGGCGGAGGGGGATTCGTCATCGTCGCGGCCTACAATGGCGCGCCGCATGGCCGAGACCGAACGAGCGACCGAGGACCCGTTCGCCGCCTACCGGGCGGAGCCCGCGGGCGGGCGCGGGGGCCCGGCGGAGCGGGCGTCGGCCGGGCCGGGGCCGTCGGGCGCCGCGGGGGGGGCCGTGGACGCCGCCGAGGTCCTGGCGGGCCTCAACCCCGCCCAGCGGCAGGCGGTGACGCACGAGTACGGGCCGCTGCTGATCCTGGCGGGCGCCGGCTCGGGGAAAA
>JAUIDW010000222.1 GCA_030428395.1 bacterium
CCTGCGCCACGTCCCCGGCGGGCGGGCGCGCGCTGGACCTCGCCTGCGGGCGCGGGCGCCACGCGCTCGCGCTGGCCCGCGCGGGCTGGCGCACCGCGGCCTGGGACGTGTCCGAAGAGGCGCTCGCGGAGCTCGCCCGGCGCGCCGAGGCGGCCGGTCTCGCCGTCGCGACCCGCCGCGTCGACCTGCTGGCCCCGTCGTGGCCGCCGGCCGGCGCGCCGGACCTGGTGGTGCTCGTGCGCTGGCTCGACCGCGCGGCGCTGCCGCGCGTGCTGGAGCTCGTCCCCCTCGGCGGCGCGCTGGTCCTCGCCACGTTCACGACCGACCGGCTCGCGCCGCGCCCGCGCGACGCGTGGTGCCTGCGGCCGGGCGAGCTGGCGCGCGGCCTCCCGGGCTTCGACACGCTGCTCGAGCGCGAGGCGGACGGCCACGCCGGCCTGCTCGCGCGCCGGACCGGTGCACGGGCCGGTTCCCGGAGGGGCTGACGGACCGCGTCGGGCGCGTCCGCCCTAGCGACGGCGCCCCCCGCGCCGGCGGCCGCCACCCTTCTTCTTGCCGCCGCCCTTCTTCTTTCCGCCCCCGGACTTGGCGGCCTTCGTGTTGCTGGTCTTGCCGTTGAACACGGCGCTCTTCGCGCCGCCGCTGACCGGCGGGACCCCGCTGCGCGGCACCGTGCTCGTGACGGGGACGCGCTCCGGCCGCCCGGACGCGCCGGCCGAGCGCGGCGCGCCCGCGGCGCTCGACGCCCCGGAGGGTCGCGCGGAGCCGCCCCCGCGCGGGCCCGGAGAGAAGCCGAGCTCGTGCGCGTTCGCCCCGCGCCAGTCGGAGACCACCACGCGCCCGCTGCCCTGCGTGTCGTTGGTGGCCTGGAAGACGCGGCGCCCCTGATTCGTGAAGAGCGCCAGGTCGCTCGTCATCGGATCCACCGACGCGGCCATCCCGATCGAGCCGCCGCGGCGCAGCATGGTGAGCTGGCCGCCCGAGCCGGTGGCGCCGAGGCGCAGGCGCGGGTCGCCGGTCGCCTCGTTCAGCGACAGCTGCCCGCCGAGCGGGCTCGCGAACTGCTGGAGCACCACGCCGCCGTCGGCGCCGTGCATCTCGAGCATCCCGCCGGTCTCGGTGGTGCCGGCCCGCAGCATCACGCGGCCGCGCTCGTCGACGACCTCGAACCGCCGCGCCTGCACGACGTCGGGCTCGAGGGTCTGCCGGGTGGCGGCCAGGAGGAAGGCGCTGCCGAGGCCGAGGGTGGCCAGCAGCGTCAGGCGCCGCTGCGCGCGCAGGCGGCGCTCGAGGTCGGCGACGCGTCGCTCGAGAGAGCTCATGGGAGGACTCCTGCGGCCGGGAGGGAAGGCGGCCGCGTGTCCGAATCTAGCACGCCGGCGGCCCCTCCGGCGCCCGGGGTCGGGGCCCGCGCCGGCGTCCGCGTAGCGGCCCGCGCGGGAACCGTGGCGACGACCTGGCCGAGGGCCCGGCCGCGGACCGGCCTAGCCTCCGCCGTCCGCCGGCGCGCGCGGCGCGGCCGACCCCGGGTCGTCCTCGGGGTCCAGCTCGCGGATGGCCTGCCGCTCGCCGCGGCGCCAGTCCTCCACGAGGACCTTGCGCCCGCGGCCGTCGAAGTGGGTCCAGGCGCCGTGCTGGAGCCCCTCGACGTAGTGGCCGTCGAGCATCGGCTCGCCCGAGGCGTACCACTCGCGGTAGGGGCCGTGGCGCCGACCGCGCTCGTAGTGCTCCTCCTTGCGCAGCGTCCCGTCGGGGTGGAAGAAGCGCCAGGCGCCCACGCGCTCGCCGTCCTCGTGGAAGTTCTCGTAGAGGACCTGGCCGTCGGGGTACCAGCCGGTCCCCGGGCCGTGGCGCAGGGCGGCGCGCCAGCTCTCCTCCGCCACGCGGTGGCCTTCCTCGTCCCAGCGCGTCCAGGTGCCGTGCTTGTCGCCCGCGCGGTACTCGCCCCGCCAGGCGCGCTGGCCGCCGGGGTGCCACTCCTCGTACACGCCGTCGCGCATCCCCCCGGCGTAGGACTCGACGCGCTCGACCGAGCCGTCGGGGTACCAGAACGTCCAGCGCCCGGTGCGCAGGCCGTCGCGCCACTCGGTCTCGTAGGCCTGCTGCCCGTTCTCGTGCCAGAACGCCCAGGTGCCGTGGCGGCGTCCCTGGGACCACTGGTTCTCGGCGAACACCCGGCCCGTCTCCTGGTCGAGGTGCCGCCGCGCCTCGGGAGCGCAGCCGGCGACGAGCGCCAGGACGCCGAGGACCGGGGGGAGCGCGCGCATCGCCCCAGGGTGGCGCGGGGACGCCGGGCCGGTCAACCCGCGGCCCGCGCCCGCCGCGTCCAGTGCGCGTAGAGCACCAGGCCCACGGCCAGGACGCCCCCCGAGCGCAGCACCGCGACCGCCTGGGCCGTGAACAGCGACTGCACCACGATCGTGACGGCCACCAGGACGAACACCCCGGGCAGCCACGGGTAGCCGAGGGCGCGGTACGGGCGCGCGGCGTCGGGCCGCCGGCGCCGCAGGACGAACAGCGCGACGCCCGACAGGGCGAAGAACACCCAGTCGAAGATCACGGTCATCTGGAGCAGGTCCAGGGCGCTCCCCGTGGAGAGGTGCACGATCGCCATGCCGCCCTGCAGCGCGATCGCCACGACCGGGGTCCCGCGGCGCGGGGACACGTACCCCGCGGCGCGCAGGAACACGCCGTCGCGGGCCATGGCGTAGTAGATCCGCGGCGTCACGAGCAGCAGCACCTGGGCGATCGCGAAGGTCGACAGCACCACGAGGCCCGCCACCAGCTCCTCGCCGCCGGCGACCACCCGCCCGGCCGCCTCGGCCGCCGGCGTCGCCGTGGCGGCCAGGCCCGCGGGCCCCAGCACGGCCAGCAGGGCGGCGTTCAGCGCCACGTAGAGCAGGATCACGCCCGTCGTGCCCAGCAGGATCGCGCGCGGCAGCGTCCGGGCGGGGTCGCGCACCTCGGAGGCCACGGCGGCGACGTTCTGCCAGCCCCCGTAGCTGAACACGACCGCCAGCACGCCGGCGCCCAGGCCGTGCCAGGAGAACGCGGGGGGCGCGGCGGTCGACTCGACCTCGGCCGCGTCGGCCAGGCCCGCGGCGACGGCGGCGCCCAGGGCGACGACGACCAGCAGGCCGGCGAGCTTCGCGACCATGGCGGCGTTCTGCAGCGTCGCGCCGAGCCGCACCCCCAGGGCGTTGACGACCGTCAGGCCGACCACGACCGCGATGGCGACGGCGCGACGCGCGGTCCCCGACAGCGCGAGCCCGGGGTCGAGGCCGGCGAGCAGCGCGTCGAGGTGGTCGGCGAACACCGTGGCGATGAACGCGATCGCGCCCGAGTTGATCGCCGCCAGCAGGAGCCAGCCGAACAGGAAGGCGACGAAGCGCCCGTAGGCCTCGCGCAGGAAGACGTACTGGCCCCCGGCCTGCGGCAACATCCCGGCCAGCTCGGCGAACACGAACGCGCCGCACATCGCGAGCACCCCGCCGAGCAGCCACAGCCCGAGGATGCCGCCGGCGGACCCCATGCCCTCCGCCACGTGCATCGGCGTGCGAAAGATGCCCGCGCCGATGATGCAGCCCATCACCATCATCGTCGCGTCGAACGGGCCGAGCACGCGGCGCAGCCCCCCGCCGCCGGGGTCCGTCGAGGTTCGGCCCGCGTCCATCGCGCCAGCCTACGGTGCGCCGCGCGCGGACGCCCCTCGCGCCAACCCTGGACACCGGGCGAAACCCGCGGCGGCCGCTGCGCCGGGACGGCGGCGCGGCCACCGGCGCGCGTCGCCGGGGCGGGGTACGCTTCCCCTGGAGGCCCCCCGCGGGCCGCCTTGACAGCCTTCGAGCCCCCCCGGAAGATGCTTCCGTTCACGGGGTCGCCCCGACGAGCGGAGCCGCCAGCCCGCCGTTCGCCGTCCGTATCCCCGTCCCGGCCTCCCCCCCGGACCGGCCGCGACGCGCGCCCCGTTCCCTCGCATCCCTCACCCTCCGGGATCCCTCCCCATGATTCGCACCCCCCACCTCGCGCTCGCCGCCGCCCTGACGGGCGTGCTCGCGGCCACGGCGCCCGCGCAGCAGGCGCTGACGACGGTCCGCGTCGCCTCCGGGCTGTACCGCCCGGTCACCGCCACCTCGCCGCCGGGCGAGTACGAGCGCATCTACATCGTGGAGCAGAACTCCGCGCGGATCCTCGTGATGAACAACGGCGTCATCAATCCGACGCCGTTCCTCAGCGTCTCCGGCGTCCAGGGCGGCGGCAACGAGCAGGGCCTGCTGGGCCTCGCGTTCCACCCGGACTACCAGAACAACGGCAAGTTCTACGTCAACTACACCGGCACCCTCGGCTCGGGCGACACGTTCGTCGTCGAGTACACCGCGGCCAGCCCCGACGTCGCCAACCCGACGCCGGGTCCGACGATCATCACGTTCAACCAGCCGCAGTCGAACCACAACGGCGGGCACCTGGCCTTCGGCCCCGACGGCAAGCTGTACATCGGCACCGGCGACGGCGGCGCCTCGAACGACCAGGGCACCGGCCACGTGGCCGGCGGCAACGCCCAGTTCGGCGGCAACCTGCTCGGCAAGATGCTGCGCCTGGACGTCGACATCGCCGCGCCGTACATCCCGGCGGACAACCCCTTCATCCTGGACGGCACCGTCCGCGACGAGATCTGGTCGCTCGGCCTGCGCAACCCGTGGCGCTACAGCTTCGACCGCGAGACCGGCGACCTGTACATCGCCGACGTCGGCCAGAACCAGCGCGAGGAGGTCAACTTCGAGCCGGCCGGCGCCGGCGGGCGCAACTACGGCTGGCGCTGCATGGAGGGCTTCAACTGCACGGGCCTCTCCGGCTGCACCTGCGGGATCGGCCTCACCGACCCGATCATCGACTACAGCCACGGCCTGGGCTGCTCGATCAGCGGCGGCTACGTGTACCGCGGCTGCGCGATCCCGACCCTGCTCGGCACGTACTTCTACGCCGACTTCTGCTCCGGACGCATCTGGTCGCTCGAGTACGACTCGACCTCGGGCACCGTGATGAACGCGACCGACCGCACGGCCGAGCTGGCCCCCGGCGGCGGCCTGGCGATCAACACCGTCTCGGGCTTCGGCGAGGACGGCAACGGCGAGATCTACATCCTCGACTTCGGGCCGAGCTTCGGCGCCCCGGGCCAGGGCGAGATCTACAAGATCGTCCCCGGCGACGGGCAGGACGCGGGCGCCTTCTACTGCGCCGGCAAGACGACGTCGCAGGGCTGCGTGCCGTTCCTCACCGCCCAGGGCGTGCCCAGCGTGACGTCCACGGTGCCCTTCCGCGTCACGTCGAACGACCTGGTCCTCGGCGAGGCGGGCTTCTACATCTACGGCATCAACGGCCGCAGCAACCTGAACTTCCACGGCGGCAAGCTGTGCGTGAAGTCCCCCTTCCAGCGCCTGCTGCCCGCCAAGCTCGCCACGGACGCCATGACCCCGCCCTGCTCGGGCCGGATCCTCACCAACTTCAACAACCGGATCCAGAACGGCTCGGACCCGCTGCTGACCGCCGGCCAGCGCGTCTACATGCAGCTGCGCCAGCGCGACCCGAGCGAGCCCGCCGGCTTCGGCGACAACCTGACCGACGGCATCGACTTCATCATCTGCAACTGAGGTCGACGCCGACGATGCACGAGGGGGCCCCGCCGGCGCGGCGGGGCCCCCTCGTTCGTTTCCGGGCGGGCGCGGACGCCTACTCGCGGTCGCGCGTCCCCAGCGTCACCAGCACCTCCTCCTCGCTGCCGTCGCGCAGGTACCGCGTGCGGACCACGTCGCCGGGCTTGTGGATCTGGAGGACGTACATGAACGCGTGGATGTCGTCGATCTCGACGTCGTCGACCTGCACGATCACGTCGCCCTCCAGCAGGCCCGCGCGCTCGGCCGGGCTGCCCGCGGAGGTGCCCGCCAGGCGCAGCCCGCGGTCGGCGGCGGCGTAGTCCGGGATCGTCCCGAACCACACGCTCCAGCGCGCCGGGCGCGGCGTGGCCTCGTCGTCGGTCTGCGGGGCGGTGAACGGCAGCTCGTCGGCGGCGAGCAGCGCCGGGACCAGCGCGAGCGACAGGTCCGTCACGCGCGCCGCGCCGTCGGCCTCGAAGCGCTCGACGTCGTCGCTGGGGCGGTGGTAGTCGCGGTGCACGCCGCTGAAGAAGTGCAGCGCCGGGACCTCGCGGCGCAGGAACGTCTGGTGGTCGCTGCCGCCGACGCCCTGGCCGGACAGGTTGACGTCGAGCTCGAGGCCCGCGGCGGTGCCCGCCGGCTCGAGGACCTCGGCGAAGAGCGGCGTGGACCCCGCTCCCAGCACCGCCAGCCGGCCGCGGCCCGCGCGGCCGACCATGTCGAAGTTCAGGTTCGCGCGCACCTGCTCGAGCGGGACAGTCGGCTGCTTGGCCCAGTGCTCGCTGCCGAGCAGGCCCAGCTCCTCGCCCGACCACAGCGCGAACACGACGTCGCCCTCGGGCGCCGGCCCGGCCGCCAGCCGGCGGGCGAGCTCGAGCACCACCGCCGTCCCGCTGGCGTTGTCGTCGGCGCCGTTGTGGATCTCCCCGACCTCGTCGGGCGCCAGCGAGCCGACGCCTCCCACGCCCAGGTGGTCGAAGTGCGCGCCGAGCACCAGCGTCCGGTCGGACGCGCGCCCGGCCAGCCGGGCGAGCACGTTGCGCGCCTCGCCCGTCTCGCGGTGGACGTCGGCCACCACGCGGCAGGTCTCCGCCCGCTCGAGAACCTTGCCGACCTGGGGCCGCACCATCAGCGCCGGGATCCCGGCGCGCGCCGTGCGGCCGTCCTCGAACGACGGCAGCTCCTCCGCGGCCCGGTCCTCCGCCTGGACGATCACCACGGCCACCGCGCCCTGGCGGCGGGCCGTCATGACCTTGTGGAAGAGCGTCACGCTCTCGCCCCACGCGGGCCCGGCGTGCTCCTCGCCCTCCGCGGCCTCGTCGCCCTCGTCCTCCTCGCCCCCCTCGTCGGCGGGGGCCGGGGGCGCGCCGCGGCGCACGAGGACGACCGCGCCCTCGGCGTCGAGCCCGGCGTAGTCGTCGCGCCCGAGCTCCTCGTTCTGGATGCCGTAGCCCGCGTCGACCAGGCGCGCGGTGACGTCGCCGCGCGCGGAGCAGGACAGCGGCTCGACGTAGGCGCCCTCGAAGGCCGGCCCGTCGCCGGCGGCGACCGAGGACTCGCCGCCGTCGCGGGGCTGCAGGGGCACGGAGAACACCTGGAACCAGGTGCCGTCCTCCCCGGCGGGCTCGAGGCCGAGCTCCTCGAAGCGCGCGGCGATCCAGACCGCGGCGTCGCGCTCGCCCTGCGTCCCGGCGCGGCGACCCGCGCGCGCGTCGTCGGCCAGCCAGGCCACGTCGGCGTGCAGGCGCTCCGCGGCCGACGCGTCGGGCGTGACGGCGACGGCGGCCGGCGCGGGAGCCGGGGCGGGCGCGGGGTCGGCGCCGCGGCATGCGAGCGGCGCGGCGAGGGCCAGGCAGAGGAGGGAGAGCGTCGCGGGGCGGTCCGGGGTCTTCATCGCGGCATCTTAGGGACGCCCGCCGCGGCGACGCTACAGTACCCGGCCATGCCGCCGGACGACCCGCGCCCCTCGCCGCCGGACGCCGAGGGTGGGCGCCTCCCGGGGTGGGCCCTGTTCGCCCTGGCGGTGGTCCCGCTGCTCCTCGTGGGCCCCGCGCTGCGGCCCGGACAGCGCTTCCTGCCGCTGCACCCGGTCGCTTTCGAGCCGCTCGCCTCCGAGCGCCCCGACGCCGCGGCTGCGGCCTGGCAGCGGCCCGACTACCTCGCCGCGGACCGCGTCTTCCCGCAGCTCTCCGACCAGGTCGTCCTGCGCCGACGCGCGCTCGCCGGCGAGCCGCCGACGTGGGACCCCGACCTGGGCCTGGGCGCGCCGCTCTTCGCGGGGACGATGGCGGGGGTCCTGTACCCGCCGAACTGGCTGCAGCTCGCCCTGCCGCCGGACCGCGCCGCCGGCCCGCTGGCGCTCGTGGCGCTCGGGCTCGCGGGCCTGGGGACCGCGCGCCTGCTGGCGCGCCGCGGGCTCTCCCCGGGCGCCTGCCTGGTCGGCGCCGCGGCCGTGCAGGCGGGCGGCTGGGTCGTGGTCAACCTCCACGACGGCATGAAGGTAGACGCCGCGCTGTGGCTGCCGTGGCAGCTCGCCGCGGTCGAGGCCGTGCGCGCGCGCGGGCGGCGCGCGGGGCTCGAGCTGACGCTCTGCGCCGCGCTGCCGTTCCTGGCGGGCTTCCCCCCCATCGCGGTCTTCGGCGCCGTCGCCGCGGGCGCCTACGCGCTCGCGCGGGCCCCGCGCGCCCTGCCGTTCCTGGCGCTGGGCGTCGCGGTCGCCGCCGTGCAGCTGCTGCCGACCGCCGCGGCCAGCGCGGAGTCGCTGCGCGGCCCCCAGGGCGCGGCCGCCGTGGCGCGGCAGAGCCTGCCGCTCGAGACCGCCGCCTCGCTGGCCGTGCCCGACTTCTTCGGCGCGCCCGGCGAGGCCGTGTTCGCCCCGCACCTGCCCGCCGCCTGGTGGGTCGCCGGCGCGGACGACGCCGCGGCCGCGCAGGAGGCCAACCCGCTCGAGTGGAACCTGTTCGCCGGCGCGGCCGCGCTGGTGCTGGCCGCCGCCGCCCTGGCGGTGCGCCCGCGCCGGGCGGCGTTCCCCGCGGCGCTCGTCGTGCTGGCGCTCGGCTTCGCGCAGGGCTGG
>JAUIDW010000223.1 GCA_030428395.1 bacterium
TCACGGTGCGCGAGGCGAGCTGCCCCGGGCGCAGGAGGCCGAACGAGAGGTACGCGGGCTGGAACGTGATCAGGCCCTTGACGTTGGCGTTGATCATCACCGTGGTCATGTAGGTCGGCGCCTCGCCAGCCGCGTCGAGCGGCGCGCCCTTGATGGGCTGGTCGCTCTTCAGCTGCAGCGGGTAGCCCAGGCGGCCGTCGCGCTTGCCCTCGCCGTAGGCGATCTTCACCTTCCAGCGCTTGGCCCGGCCGTCCTCGGCGGCGTCGACGGGCTCCAGCTCGACCGTCAGGCCGGGCGGGAAGGTCTTGGCGGGCACCTCGAGCTCGAACGGCTCGCCGCGCTGGCCGGTGACCTCGACGATCTGCTCCGCCGTGTCCCCCATCGTCATGTCGCCGAAGTTCACCGACTGCGGCGAGACGCGGAAGTAGGTCGTGACGTCCGCGTGGAGGCTGAGCTGGATCAGGCCGCGCTCGTCGTTCGAGAAGACGTTGATCTTGCTCTTGGCGACCGACGACTTGTTCTTGGTGTTGAGCTGGGCGGACAGGCGCAGCTTGGTGCCCGGGGTCACCGGGTCGCCGTAGCTGTACTCGACGAACTGCCCGTCGCCGGCCTGGACCAGGACGTTGGAGACCGTGCAGCCGCAGGTCGGCTTGGCCTGGGTGATCACGAGGTCGGACGTCCCCGAGTTCATCATCTCGAAGGTGTGGTCCAGCACCTCGCCCTGGAGGACCGTCCCGAAGCTGTGGTCGCGGTTGTCGATCCAGAGCTCGGGCTTGGTCTCGGCCTGGACGGTCGCCCCGGCGGTGGAGGCGGCGGCCTCGGCCGGGCGGGCGCCCGCGAGGACGGCGGTCAGGGCCAGGATCGCGGCGGTGGTGGCGGGGCGTCCGAGGGCCCCGGCGGCTCGATTCTTCATGGGTGGGTCTGTTCTCCGAAGGATGGGCGGGAGTCTAGCGCTTGCGACCCCCGACGGGCCCGCGGACGGTATGCAAGTCGTTCCGGGGACCTCGGGGGAGGCCGCCGCGGACGCTGGGACGACCCCGGCTACGGGGGGAGGACCGAGCACGCTAGCGCGGGCACGCGGAAAGTTCGAGCGCGCGGGGCCCCGCCGCGGCCGCTACCATGCCGTCCCATGCCGACGCGCGCGGAGGAGCTCGAGCGGCGCCGAGGGGCGCGCGCCCCCGGTCGGGTCCCCAGCGGCCCGCGGGCCCTCGCGCTGGCCTGCCTGGCCGGCCTGGCGCTGGCCTGCTGCGCCGTCCGCCCCCCCGAGGCCCTGGAGCTGGTGGACGCCGGTTTCCGCGACCCCGGAAGGACTTTCCGCAGCTTCCGCGCCGCCCTGGCCGCCGACGTGGTCGACCTCGAGTACCGCTGCTGGTCGCTGCGCTTCCGGCGCGACCACCAGCTGTCGCTCTTCTCCTACGCGGAGGGCCGCGAGCAGCTGCTCGAGGACCGCCCCTGGCTGCGGCTCTTCGCCAACGCCGAGGTCGTCTCCGAGGAGCGCCTGGCGCCCGACCTGCACCGCATCCACGCCGCCGTGCTCGGCCGCGACTTCGAGCTGCTCCTCGTGCGCGAGGACTTCTTCGAGCTCTGGGACGAGGAGGGCCTGGTGACCGACGGCGACGCCGACTGGGACGCCTGGCTCGACCTCCCCCCCGGCGGCCCCGCCCGCGCACGCATTCCCCTCGAGCCGGGCACCGACCCCTCCTCCGCGACCGAGCTGCGCATCGGCCGCGAGTGGAAGATCGACGCCCTGCGCGAGCTCGACGACTCCCCGGAACCTCCCGCGCCCTGAACCATGCCGGCTCCCTCCCGCTCCTCCCGCCGAGCGGCGCGCAAGCCCCGCGCCGCCGCGCCGTCCACCCGCAAGGCCTCCAAGAAGGCCTCCAAGAAGGCCTCCAAGAAGGCCTCCAAGAAGGCCGCGAAGAAGTCGTCGCGCAAGGCCGCGCGCACCCCGCGGTACGTGTTCTCGTTCGAGATGGGCCGCGCCGACGGCGACCGCACGCGCACCGAGCTGCTGGGTGGCAAGGGCGCCAACCTGGCGGAGATGTGCGCCCTCGGCCTGCCGGTGCCGGCGGGCTTCACGATCTCGACGGAGGTCTGCACCGCGTTCTACGAGGGCGGCCGGAGGTACCCCGACGGGCTGCGCGACCAGGTCGCGCGCGCCCTGCGCCGCGTCGAGCGCTCGCTGGGCCGACGCTTCGGCGACCCGCAGAACCCGCTGCTGCTCTCGGTGCGCTCCGGCGCGCGCGTGTCGATGCCCGGGATGATGGACACGGTCCTCAACCTGGGGCTGAACCGCGAGACCGTCGAGGGCCTCGCGGCGCAGGCCGGCAACGAGCGCTTCGCCTGGGACTCCTACCGGCGCTTCATCCAGATGTACGCCGACGTCGTCCTGGGGCTGAAGGCCGACGGGGACCACGAGTTCGACCCCCTGACCGAGGAGGTCGAGGAGGCGCTGCGCAAGCGCGGCCTGAAGCTGGAGAGCGAGCTCTCCGTCGACGAGCTCCGCGGCCTGGTCGACCGCTTCGAGCGCATCGTCCGCGAGCGCACCGGGAAGGCGTTCCCGCAGGACCCGCTGGACCAGCTCTGGGGCTCGATCGGCGCCGTGTTCGGCTCGTGGAACAACCCCCGCGCGATCGCCTACCGCGACATCCACGGCTTCGACCACGACTGGGGCACCGCCGTCAACGTGATGGCCATGGTGTTCGGCAACCTCGGCGACGACAGCGGCACGGGCGTCGCCTTCACGCGCGACCCGGCCACCGGCGAGCGGCGCTTCTACGGCGAGTTCCTGCGCAACGCCCAGGGCGAGGACGTCGTCGCCGGCACCCGCACGCCGCAACCGATCGAGGAGATGAAGGAGGCCTTCCCGCGCTGCTACCGCGAGCTGGTGCGCATCCAGAAGCTGCTGGAGGAGCACTACCGCGACATGCAGGACCTCGAGTTCACCATCGAGCGCGGGCGCCTCTACATGCTGCAGACGCGCAACGGCAAGCGCACGGGCTTCGCCGCGGTGCGCATCGCGACCGACATGGTCCGCGAGCGCCGCATCGACCGCGAGGAGGCCCTGGCCCGCGTGGAGCCGTCCGCCCTCGACCAGCTCCTGAAGCCCGTGTTCGACCCCGCGCAGCTCGCCGCGGCGCGGCGCGACGGCCGCGTGCTGACCCGGGCCCTCAACGCCGGCCCCGGCGCCGCGACCGGCCAGCTCGTGTTCAGCCCCGAGGCCGCCGTGGAGGCAGCGCGCGAGGGCCGGGACACGATCCTCGTCCGCGTGGAGACCAGCCCGGAGGACATCCGCGGCATGCAGGCCTCCCAGGGCTTCCTCACCCAGCGCGGCGGCATGACCAGCCACGCCGCGCTGGTCGCGCGCCAGATGGGCAAGGTCTGCATCGCCGGCGCCGGCGACCTGCACATCTCCTACTCCAGGGGGACGGTGACGGTCGGCGGACGCACGCTGCGCGCCGGGGACTGGATCAGCCTCGACGGGTTCACCGGCGAGGTGCTCGAGGGCCAGGTGGCCACGCGAGACTCCGACGTCATGACCGCCCTGTTCGGCAGGGGCCGCGCGCGCGAGAAGGCCCGCAAGGCGCCCGGCTTCCGCGCCTTCCAGCAGCTGATGAAGTGGTCGGACGCCGTGCGGACGCTGGGCGTGCGCACCAACGCGGACCAGCCCGACCAGTGCGAGGTCGCGCGCGCGTTCGGCGCCGAGGGCATCGGCCTGTGCCGCACCGAGCACATGTTCTTCGAGGGCGCCAAGATCGACCACGTGAGGCGCATGATCCTGGCGGAGACGCTCGAGGAGCGCGAGCGCGCGCTGGCCGACCTGCTGCCGCTGCAGCGGAGGGACTTCGAGGGCATCTTCCGCGTCATGGCCCCCCTCCCGGTGACCATCCGGACGCTCGACCCGCCGCTGCACGAGTTCCTGCCCCACGAGCCCGAGCAGGTGCGCGAGCTGGCGCGGACCATGGGCCTCTCGCCCGACGTGCTCGCCGAGAAGATCGAGGCGCTGCGCGAGGCCAACCCGATGCTCGGGCACCGCGGCTGCCGTCTGGGGATCTCGCACCCCGAGATCACGCGCATGCAGGCGCGCGCCATCTTCGAGGCCGCCTGCAACGTGAAGAAGCGCCTGCGCCGGACGGTGAAGCTCGAGATCATGATCCCGCTCGTCGGCACGCGCCGCGAGCTGGAGCTGCAGGCCGGCGTCGTGCGCGAGGCGGCCGCCGAGGTCTTCGCGCGCAAGAAGACCAAGGTGCCGTTCCTCGTCGGCACGATGATCGAGCTGCCGCGCGCCGCCCTCACGGCGGGCGAGATCGCGCAGGAGGCCGAGTTCTTCTCGTTCGGCACGAACGACCTCACCCAGACGACCCTGGGGACGAGCCGCGACGACGCCGGCAGCTTCGGCGCGCTGTACCTGGACCTCGGCGTGTACCCGCACGACCCCTTCCAGAGCATCGACCGCGACGGCGTCGGCCGCCTGGTCCGGATCGCGGCCGAGGAGGGGCGCGCGGCGCGTCCCGACCTGAAGCTCGGCATCTGCGGCGAGCACGGCGGCGACCCGCGCTCGATCGCGCTGTGCGACGAGCTCGGACTGGACTACGTCTCCGCGTCCCCGCACCGGCTGCCCGTGGCGCGCCTGGCGGCGGCCCGCGCGGCTCTCGCCTCCCGCTCGAAGCGATGACCGCGCGCGCCGACCTGGGGCCCCGTCGCGCGCGCGCGGCGGCGGCGCTGGCCCTGCTGCTCGTCGCCTGCGGCGAGCCCGGCGCGCCGGCGGACCCGGCCGCGGCCGCGGACGCGCCCGCGGACCGGCTGCCCAACGTCGCGGTGCTCGTGCTCGACACCGTGCGGCCGGACATGCTGTCGTCCTACGGCTACCCGGTGGACACGTCGCCGTTCCTCGACCGCTTCGCCGCGGAGGGCACGCGCTTCGACCGGGCCTACTCGACCTCCTGCTGGACCCTCCCGGCCCACGGGTCGCTCTTCACCGGGCACCTGCCGCGCGTGCACGGCGCGCACCAGGCGGCCGGGCGCGTGCCCGACGACATGCCGCTGCTGACGGAGGAGCTGCGCGCCGCCGGCTACCAGACCGCGGGCTTCAGCGGGAACATCTGGATCAGCGTGCGCTCCGGCCTCGACCGCGGGTTCGAGCACTTCGCGCCGTTGTTCCGCAACTACCGCCGCCACGTCCAGGAGCTGGCCGCGCGGGAGGAGCCCGGCGGCCACGACCCCGAGGGTCACGCGACCGTGCGCGCCGTGAAGCGCTGGGTCGAGGAGGACCGCGACCCCGACCGGCCGTGGTTCGTGTTCGTCAACCTGGTCGACGCGCACCTCCCCTACCTGCCGCCCTGGAGCGAGGTCGACGACCGCCTGGAGTCGAACGAGCAGCGTGTCGCCGCCGTGCGCGAGCTGTACCCCGGCGGCGACGGCGTGCGCCTGATCCGGCGGCACTACGCGCGCGAGGACCCGCTGGACGAGGCCGAGTGGGACGTCGTGCGCCGGCTCTACGAGGGCTCGCTGCGCGTCACCGACGCCCTGGCGGAGGCCATCGTCGGCCTGCTGGACGGCGTCGCGGACCCCGGGAACACGCTGGTGTTCGTGCTGTCCGACCACGGCGAGAACCTGGGCGACCACGGCCACCTCACGCACGTGTTCAACCTGTACGACTCGAACCTGCGGATCCTGCTGCAGGCGCGCGGCCCCGGGTTCGAGCCCGGCCGGGTGCGGTCCGAGCCCGTGCAGATCACCGACGTCTACCAGACCATCCTGCGCGCCGCGCACGTCCAGCCGGGGCCCACGTCGGTCGGGATCGACCTGCGCAGCGCGCTGCCGCCCGACCGCATCCTGCACGCCTCGCTGGAGTACCCGCGCATCTCCCTGCGGCTCTTCCCCGAGGAGCTGCGCGACGCCGACGTCCTGGCGCCCTACCGCCGCGAGCTGCGCGCCGTGGTCGGCCCGCGCTACAAGCTCGTGTCGGGCTCGGACGGCCGCGAGGAGCTGTTCGACCTGTCGGCCGACCCCGGCGAGGGCACGCCGCTCGACCCGGCCGCCGCCGACGCGCGCGAGCTGGCCCGCCTGCGCGCGGCCCTCGCGGCGGCCGAGGGGCTCGCGCCCTGGTCCGCCCCCGGCGAGGCGGAGGAGTGGAACGACGAGGAGGCCCTGAGCGCGCTGCGCGAGATGGGCTACGTCGAGTGACCGCCGCCGTGCGCACCCGCCGCGCTCAGCGCCGCGGCAGCCGGCGCCGCACGTGGTCGACCGCCTGGCGCGCCGCCGCGTTGCCGGGGTCCATCCGCACGGCCGCCTCGAAGTCCGCGAGGGCTCCCTCCAGGTCGCCCGTCTCGCGGCGCGCCTGTCCGCGCCCGTAGTAGGCGGGCGGGTAGCGCGGCTCGACCGCGATGGCCGCGGAGTACTCGGCCTCCGCCTCCGCGTGCCGCCGCAGCGCCATGAGCTGGTTGCCCGAGTTGTAGTGGGCCCGCGCGAGCACGAACGTGTCGCGCTCGGGCGGGTCGACGGAGAACACCGCGCGGTGGTGCTCCAGGGCCGCCTCGTACTCGCCGCGGTCGGACAGCAGGTTGCCCAGGTTGACGTGCGCCATGGCGGCGTCGGGGTTCTTCGACAGCACGTCGCGCCAGAGGGTCTCGAGGTCGCGGTAGGCGTGCCCCTGCCGCCACGTCAGCGTCCCCAGCGCGACCAGGACGACGGCCGCCGCGACGACGCCGGCGGCGCGCGCCGCGCGGGCGCCCACCGGGCGCGCGCCGCGCTCGGTCCAGCGCTCCAGGCCTCGCGCCGCCGCCGCGGCCACGAGCACGATGGGCCCGAGGCTCGCCAGGTACTGGAAGTGGTCGGCGACCCACGAGTACGTCATCGGGAACACGTCGACGAACCCGAGCGCGGGGAGCAGCGTGCCGCCGAAGAAGAGCGCCGCCACCAGCGGGCCGCGCCCCAGGCGCCCCCGCAGGAGCCAGAGCCCGGCGAGCCCGGCCGCGGCGGCCAGCGGGTACACCCACTGCAGCGGCGCGCCCGCGTCGACCACCCAGCGCGGGTACACGAACACGAGCTCCGCGGGCCACAGCAGCTTGCCCAGGTAGAACCAGACCGCGCGCCCCGCCAGCACGACGCGGTCCAGCGACGAGAGCCCCAGGTCCAGCATCCCGCCGGAGACGTGCTCCGCCTCCAGCCGCGCCGTCGTGCTGGCGAGCCAGGCCCCGAGCGCGAGGAACGGCAGCAGCGGCAGCACGTCGGCCCACGTCACCCGGCCCCGGCGCCACCACGCGAGCAGCAGGATCGCCGCCGGCAGCGAGCACGTCACGGTCTTGGAGAAGAGCGCCAGCGCGAAGAGCCCCAGCGCCAGCCACCACGCGGCCGGGTGCCGCGTCCCCCCGCGGCGCTCGAGCGGCGGCGGCCCGTCGAGCCGGTCCCAGCGCAGCCACGCGAGCAGCGCCCCCAGGTAGAGGGCGCCGGAGAGGACGTTCTTGCGCTCGGTGATCCAGGCCACCGACTCGACGTGGACGGGGTGCAGCGCGAACAGCGCCGCCGCCAGCCAGCCGCCCGGCACGCGCAAGCGCGCCAGCACCAGCCCCAGCAGCCAGGCCGCCAGGCCGTGCAGCAGCACGTTGGTCAGGTGGAAGCCGAACGGCTCCTCCCCGTACAGGCGCCGCTCGACCCAGAACGTCGTGAAGACGAGCGGGTAGTACTGCGGCGTCGCGCCCGGCTCGACCCAGATGCGCCGGAGGCCGCCGTCCTCGACCAGCGTCTCCTCCTCGAGCACGTAGTCGTCGTCGTCCCACACGAACCCGCCGCGCAGGGCGGGACCGTAGGCCCCGAGCACGGCGAGGAGCAGCAGGACCAGGGCGACGAGGGAGCGCCGGGGCATGCCGCCAGCCTAGTGCGCCGACGCGGCCGCGGGGTCCCCCGCCGGCGCCGGCAGCTCGCGCCGGTCCAGCGCCCACAGCCCGCGCAGCAGCAGGCGGGCCACGCGCGCCATCTTGTCCGCGTCGAGGTGCTCGGCCGTGTCGGTCGGCCGGTGGTAGTCGTCGTGCTCGTCGGACGAGAGGAACGCGACCGGCAGCCCCAGCTCGAGGTGCAGCGCGAGGTGGTCCGAGCGGAGCCAGCCGTCGTCCCCGCGCTGCAGCCCGTGGAACCCCTCCCGCGCCGCCTGGCTCTCCAGCGCGCGCACGACGTCGTTGTACGCCGCGTGCCGCGGCGAGGGCGTGACGGAGAGGTGCGCCGGCGCGTTCCGGCCGACCATGTCGAGGTTGATCGCCGCCACCGGCCGCAGCCCCGGCGCGAGGGGCGGGTCCCGCGCCCAGGAGCGCGAGCCCAGGAGCCCGCGTTCCTCGCCCGAGACCCACAGCAGCAGGACGGAGCGCCGCAGCGGGCCGCCCGCGGCGAGCCCGCGCGCGACCTCCAGCAGGACCGCCGTCCCCGAGGCGTTGTCGTCGGCGCCGGGATGGACGACCCCGTCGCGCTCGCCGAGGTGGTCGAAGTGCGCCAGCAGGACCACGACCTCGTCGGCGAGGCGCGGGTCGCGGCCGGGCCACAGGGCGGCGACGTTCGGCGCCTCGAGCGCGCCGGCCGCGCGGCAGCGCTCGCGCAGGCGCACGCCCAGCGAGTCGCCGGGCCGCAGCGCGCCTTCGCGCTTTTCATTCGTAAACTCTTTCCATCATTACCCTTAGCCTAAATCAACTCACACACCTTTGCGTCGAATACCT
>JAUIDW010000224.1 GCA_030428395.1 bacterium
CCAGCGAGAGGCCGCGGACCAGCGAGCTCGCCAGGAGGTCCTCGCCCCCGCCGAGCACGTCGGCGCCCACGAGCGCCAGGAGGCCCAGGCGCCACGTGCCGCGCTCGGCGCGCTGGTCCATCTGCTCGCGCAGCAGCTCGAGGCCGCGCTTCAGCCTCCAGCGGACGGTGCCCGCCGGCAGGCCGTCGAGCTCGGCGATCCGCGCGGGCTCGAGGTTCTCGTAGTAGCGGCGCAGGATGGTGGTCCGGAACGGCTCGCGCAGGCGCATCACCTCCTCCGCGAGCAGCCGCTGCATCTCCGCCCCCTGGACGAGGGCCTCCGGGCTCAGGGGCGCGGCGGACTCCTCGCCGGAGCGCGCCTGGCCGTGCTCGCGCGCCGAGCGACTGCTCTCGCTGCGGGCGCGCTGGCGGACCAGGTTGTGGAGCGTGCGGCCGAGCCAGCCGCGCAGGTTCTCCGCCTCGGCCGGCGGGCAGCGCAGCGCCGCGAGCCACGTCTCCTGGAGCACGTCCTCGGCCACCGCGGGCTCGCTCACGAGCTTCCGCGCCACCCGGCGGAGCCAGGGAGCGTGGGACAGCAGGTCCTCGATGGGGACCGCGGAGCCGGAGCGTTCGCTCATTTCCCCTACAATGCAGCGCGCCCCCGAGCCGTTGGCGTCTTCCGGGACTCTTTTGGGGTTTTTCCGGGCGCGTTCGGGCTCCCAGGCGGAGTTCTCCGGCACCCCGTCGAATCCGCCCGTCGGAGGGAACCCGGAGCCCTCCGCGCGCGTCTGCAAGCCGGGGTGCCGGCGTCGACGACCCGCTTCCGCCGACCCCCTCCGGGGCCGCCCTTCTCCCCCCGGCGCGAGGGCCCGGGACGCCGCCGCGTCCGCATCCGCCCGGGCTCCCCCGGCCCCTCCCTCCACGGCCGAGTCGCCCGGGCGACCGCGGAGCCTCCGGGCGTTCCCCGCGGGGCCTCCCGCGGCTAGATTGCAGGCTCGGGCGCGACGGACCTCCGCGCCCGCCGAAGGAGGAGGGAGCCTTGGGACAGACCGCCACCGGCCACGTGCCGAAGAACCTCGTCGTCTGCTGCGACGGGACCGGGAAGGCGTTCGGCGACGAGAACACCAACGTCGTCGCGCTCTTCGACGCCATCCACAAGGACGACCTGTTCTCGGCCGTGCGCAAGCAGCGCGACGGCGAGCTGGCCCAGGTGGCGTTCTACGACCCCGGCGTCGGGTCGCTGGCGCCCGAGGCGCGCTTCAGCCTGCGCGGCCGCCTGGGGATGGCGCTGAGCAAGGCCTTCGGGCTGGGCTTCCGCAAGAACATCCTCGACGGCTACCGCTTCCTGATGACGAACTACCAGGACGGCGACCGCGTCTTCCTGTTCGGCTTCAGCCGCGGAGCCTTCACGGTGCGCTGGCTGGCGGGCGTCCTGCACAAGGTCGGCCTGCTGCACCGCGGCAACGAGAACCTGCTGGACTACGCCATGCAGATGGCGCTCGCGCCCGGCAACGCCGCCGTGGCCGACGGGTTCAAGCGCACGTTCTCGCGCAGCTGCGACCCCCACGTGATGGGCGTGTGGGACACGGTCTCCTCGCTGGGGGTCCTGAGCGGCAAGACGTTCCCCGACCTCGTCCTGAACCCGGGCGTGCGCCACGCCTTCCACGCGCTCTCGATCGACGAGCGGCGGGGCAAGTTCCCGCCGCAGCCCTGGGACGAGGCCCACCGCGCCGAGCACCAGGAGATCCTGCAGGTCTGGTTCGCCGGCGACCACTCCGACGTCGGCGGCGGGCACACCCGCGACCGGGGGCTCTCGTTCGTGACGCTCTCCTGGATGCTCGAGCACGCCCGCCGCTGCGGCCTGGTGGTGCGCGAGGACGCCCTGGCGGCCATCCGCGAGTACGAGGAGCCGCTGGCTCCGGCCCACGACCTGTACCGCGGCGCCTGGCGCCTGCTCGGCAGCGCGGTGCGCGCCGTCCCCGAGGGCGCGCGCCTGCACGCCACCGTGGTGGACCGCATGCGGGCCCAGCCCGACTACCGCCCGCCGGCGCTGCCGCCGGGCCCCGACGAGCTGGAGCACCACTACGCGATCACCGGGACCCCCCGGTCCGCGCTCGAGCGGGAGCACACGCTGCACCCGACCCCGGCGGCCGCGCCGGGCGCGATGCCGCCCTCGAAGCACTCCGAGGTGCCCGCGGAGCGCAAGCAGGGCTCCATCTGAGCCGCCGCCGCCCCGCGGGGCCCCGATCCACACGCGATTCTTGCGGAGCCCCCGCCGGGGAACCGCAGAATCCGCGTTGCGCCGAGCCACGGGACGCCTTCCTGGCAAGCTCGGACCCCCTGTAACGACAACCGAGACACCCGAGATCCGAGGAGGACCGCCATGGCCATCCGACTGGGGGACGTCGCCCCCGACTTCACCGCCGAGACGACCGAGGGCCCCATCCACTTCCACGAGTGGCTGGGCGACGGCTGGGGCGTGCTGTTCTCGCACCCCAAGGACTACACCCCCGTCTGCACCACCGAACTGGGCCGCGTGGCCGCGCTCAAGGGCGAGTTCGAGAAGCGCGGCTGCAAGGTCGCGGGCCTCAGCGTCGACCCGCTCGAGGACCACCGCGGCTGGGCCGGCGACATCGAGGAGACGCAGGGCACCGCCCTGAACTTCCCGCTGATCGCCGACCCCGACCGGAAGGTCTCCGACCTCTACGACATGATCCACCCGAACGCGAACGACACGCTGACGGTGCGCTCGGTGTTCGTGATCGGTCCGGACAAGAAGGTCAAGCTGACCATCACCTACCCGGCCAGCACGGGGCGCAACTTCGACGAGATCCTGCGCGTCATCGACTCGCTGCAGCTCACGGCGAAGCACCAGGTCGCCACGCCCGTCGACTGGCGCTCCGGCGACGACGTCATCATCGTGCCGGCGCTCTCGAACGAGGAGGCGCGCCAGAAGTTCCCCGGCGGGTGGAACGAGCTGAAGCCGTACCTGCGCGTCGTGAAGCAGCCCGGCTAGGCGCCCGCGCCGGGGGGCGCGCTCCCCGGACCCGGCCCACCGGAGGGCGCGGCCCGCTCGGAGCGAGCGGCCGCGCCCTCCGTCCGTTCCGACCGGCCCCGGGCTCCCGCGTCGAACGATCTCCGTACACCGAACGCGCCGGAGGCGCGCGACGCGCTCCCGCCGCGCGCCTAGACTCGCGCGAGCCCCGCCGGACCCAGCGCGCCCCCGCGCGGCCCGGCTCGACCCCTGACGCCCACCCGCCGCCGCATGATCCACTCCGCCCTGCGCTCCGCCCTCGGCGCCGCCCTGCTGGCCGCCCCCGCCGCCGCCCAGCTCGACCCCGCGCTGCTCGCCGGCATGGAGGCGCGCTCGCTCGGCCCCGCCGGCATGAGCGGGCGCGTCGCCGCCATCGACGCCCTGGCCGCCGACCCCGACGTGATCTACGTCGGCGCGGCCACCGGCGGCCTCTGGCGCTCGCGCAACGCCGGCCTGACCTGGGAGCCGCTGTTCGACGACCAGCCGGTGGCGTCGATCGGCGCCGTCGCGATCGACCAGGCGCGCCCGGACGTCGTGTGGGTCGGCACCGGCGAGGGCAACCCCCGCAACAGCTCGTCGGTGGGCCGCGGCGTGTTCAAGTCGCTCGACGGCGGCGACTCGTGGACGCAGCTCGACCCCGGCGGCGAGCTGGCGCGCTGCGAGAAGGTCACGCGGCTGCTGCTCGACCCGCGCGACGGCGACGTCGCCTGGGTCGCCGCGCTCGGCACGACCTGGGGCGAGAGCCACCAGCGCGGCGTGTTCCGGACCGAGGACGGCGGCGCGACGTGGACGCACGCGCTCGAGGTGGACGAGCGCACCGGCTGCGCGGACCTGGCGATGGCGGCCGACAACCCCGACCGGCTGCTCGCCGCGATGTGGGACCACCGGCGCACGCCGTACTCGTTCCGCTCCGGCGGGCCGGGCTCCGGCCTGTACCTGACCCTCGACGGCGGCGCCTCGTGGCGCCGGCTGACGCCCGAGGACGGCCTGCCCGAGGGCGAGCTGGGGCGCATCGGCGTGGCCTTCTCTCGCTCGCACCCGCACGTCGCGTACGCGCTGGTCGAGGCGAAGCGGAGCGCGCTGCTGCGCTCGGACGACGGCGGCGCGAGCTGGCGCACGGTCGGCTCCGAGGTCGGCGTCGCGCCGCGCCCCTTCTACTTCGCCGACATCCGCGTCGACCCGGCCGACCCCGACCGGGTCTACAGCCTCGACTTCGAGCTGCGCGTGTCCACCGACGGCGGCGCGACGTTCGAGCGCACGGCGCCCTGGACGGTCGTGCACCCCGACCACCACGCGCTCTGGATCCACCCGGACGACCCGACGCACCTGATCGACGGCAACGACGGCGGCGTGACGATCTCGCGCGACCAGGGGGCCACCTGGCGCTTCGTGCGCAACCTGCCGCTGGCGCAGTTCTACCACCTGGCCGTCGACGACGCGCAGCCCTACAACGTGTACGGGGGGATGCAGGACAACGGCTCGTGGCGCGGCCCGAGCGAGGTCTGGGAGAACGGCGGCATCCGCAACCACCACTGGCAGGAGGTGGGCTTCGGCGACGGCTTCGGCACGCTGCCGATCCCGGGCGACCTGAACGCCGGCTACGCCATGAGCCAGGGCGGCTGGCTGATGCGCTGGCGGCTCGACACGGGCGAGCGCAAGCTGGTCCGCCCCGACGCCCCCGACGGCGTCGAGCTGCGCTTCAACTGGAACGCGGGCATCGCCGTCGACCCGCACGACGCGGACACCGTGTACTACGGCAGCCAGTTCGTGCACCGCTCGCGCGACCGCGGCGAGACGTGGGAGGTGGTCAGCCCGGACCTGACCACCGACGAGCCCGAGTGGCAGCGCCAGGACGAGAGCGGCGGCCTCACCCGCGACGTCACGGCGGCCGAGAACTACTGCTCGATCCTGTCGATCGCGCCGAGCCCGCTCGAGGAGGGGCTGATCTGGGTCGGCACCGACGACGGCCGCCTGCACGTGACGCGCGACGGCGGCGCCTCGTGGACGCGCCTCGACGAGCGCCTGCCCGACGTCCCCGCCGGCACCTGGATCCCGCACGTCGAGGCCTCGAAGCACGACCCCGCGGAGTGCTTCGTGGTCCTGGACGACCACCGGCGCTCGAACTGGACTCCGTACGTGCTCCGCACGGCCGACCACGGGGCGACCTGGGAGAGCCTCGCGACCGACGACCTGGACGGCTACGTCCACGTGCTCGAGCAGGACCCCGTCGACCCCGACCTGCTGTTCCTCGGGACCGAGTTCGGCCTCTGGTTCTCGCTGGACGGCGGCGCCGCGTGGTCGCGGTGGAGGCACGGCGTGCCGACGGTCGGCGTGCGCGCCCTGGTGGTCCACCCGCGCGAGCACGACCTCGTCGTCGGCACCCACGGCCGCGCCGCGTACGTGGTGGACGACGTCCGCCCGCTGCGCGCGCTGAGCGCGGAGGTCGCCGCGAAGCCGCTGCACCTCTTCCCCGTGCCCCCCGCGATCCAGCACACCGTGAAGCAGACCGCCGAGTCGCGCTTCCCGGCCCACGAGGACTTCCGCGGCGACAACCGGCCCTACGGCGCGCGCCTCTCGTTCTGGCTGAGCGACCCCGCGCTGCCGCACCCGGACGCGGACGCGGAGCGCGCGCGCAAGGCCGCCGAGCGAGCGGCCGGCGCGCCGGAGGAGGCGGCCGACGCGGAGGAGGAAGGCGACGGGGACGAGGAGGGCGACGAGGACGAGCACGAGGCCACGCTCGTGGTCGAGGACGCCGACGGCCGGGCCGTCCGCCGGCTCGAGCTCGACGTCCACCAGGGCCTCAACCGGTTCACGTGGGACCTGCGCGAGCGCGGCTTCCGCGGACCCGGCAGCCTCGAGGACGACGACTTCGACCGCGAGGCCGAGCCCGGCGGCCCGCAGGTGCTCCCCGGGACGTATCGCCTGCGCCTCACGCGCGGCGAGCACGTGGCGGAGACGACCGTCGAGGTGCTGCCCGACCCGCGCGACCCCGTGCCGGCGGCCGACCGGCGCGCCAACCTGGAGGCGCGGCGGCGGCTCGCGGCCCTCTCCGGTCGGCTCGCGGACGCGCTCGAGCGGCTGCGCGGCGTGCGCGGCGACGTCGACGCCGTGCTGGCCCGCGCGCGCGCCGACGTCGAGCCCGGGTCCACCGCGGAGCCCCACGCCGAGCTGGTGGCCGCCGGCAAGGCGCTGAGGAAGTCCCTGGACGAGCTCGAGCGGACCCTGTGGGCGCCGCCGGAGGAGGCCGGGATCCTGCCGGACGACCACGTCGCCGGCCGCATCGGCGACGCGCAGTGGCAGGTCGGCTCGACCTGGAGCGCGCCGACTCCCGCGCACCGGCTGGCGCTGGCCGCGGCCGAGCGCGCGCTGGCCGAGGGCCTGGAGCGCACGAACGCACTCCTGGAGGGCGACGTCGCCGCCTTCCGGGCGCGCGTCGACGCCGCGGGCCTGCAGCTCCTCGCCCCGCGGGCCCCGCTGGCGCCGCCGACCGCCGCCGGCGGCCGCTGAGCGCTCCCGCGGCTCGCGGCCGCTCCGCCGCCTTCCTCGACGTTCCGTCCACGGCGCGGCTCGACTCGCGGGTCCGCGCGTGCCGATATCCCGGGCAGGACCCGGACATCCGCGGGTGCGCCTCTCGCAGCGCCGGCGGCCGGGACTAGGATCCGGCCATGCCGAAGAGCCTCTACACCGTCCTCGGGCTGGTCGCCGCCGGCGGCGTCGTGCTGAAGCTCGTCTTCTGCTGAGGCCACCCCCTCGACATGCTCGGTACGGGCATGGTGATCGGCGGGGTGCTCCCGATGGCGCTGCTGAGCCGGGTGCGCGAGCCGGGCGACGGCGGGCCCGGTGCACGGGACGCCTAGCGGCCGCGCTCAGGCGCGCCGCGCCAGGTAGACGAGCGGCTTGCCGACCTGGACGAGCTCGGGCCGCTTCTTCGGGAACACGAGCGTGGCGTCGCGCTCGAGGCGCTCCTCGCGTCCGTCGCCGTAGCGACCGAGCACGGTCCCGCCCGCGACCTCCTGCAGGTTCTCCCCGACCCCGTCGCTCCAGCGGAAGCCCTCCGCGGCGCACGGCAGCGCGCGGTAGAGCTGGATGCGGCGCTTCTCCGAATGCAGGCGCGGTTCGCCCGCGAGCACGCCGTAGCCGCGCAGCACGTTGACCATCTCGGCGTGCACCGCCTCGGGCGTCGTGCGCGGGTCGCCGATCCAGCCGGTCTCGTAGCAGACCCCGACCCGCCCGCGCGTCGCCATCCACTCGTCGAGGGAGACGGCGCCGAAGTGCAGGTCCGGGTCCGCCAGCACGACCTCGGCCTCGAGCAGCGCCGTCGCGCGCACGTGCGCCTCGTCCGCGGCCGCCGGGTGGTGCATGGCGAAGCGCTCCCCGGGCTCCACGGTGCAGTGGAAGTCCACGAGCACCTCGACCCCGCGCTCCTCGAGCACCTGCGCGATGCGCCCGGCGCGCTCCTCCTCGTACAGGCGCGGGGCCCGCGCGAGGACGTCGCGGTGGAAGCAGCGGTTCAGGTCGACCCCGCCCTCCGACCAGCGCCGGTCGGCCGCGCTGGCCCGGGGGTTGGCGAGCAGCACGAGCAGCCCCCCGGCGCGGACCTGCAGCGCGCCCTGCTCGAGCTCCGCGAGCAGCCGCTCGCCCGCGTCGATCGGGGCGCGCTCGTTGCCGTGGACGCCGAACGAGATGCCCACGCGCGGTCCCGGGCCGCCGCGCGCGCCCGCGAACCAGGCGATCCCCTCGTCCAGCCGTTCCATGGTGGTTGCTTCCCGATGCCCCGCCGCGGTTGGCGCGGCGCTCCCCAGCGGGGATAGTGGGCGGATTCGAGAGTCCCCTCCATCGGATGGCAAGCATGCCCCTCTGCAATCTCTCCGCGATTCCCCCGCTGACCGCCGCGCTCGTCCCGCTCCTCGCGCCGCGCGCGCCGCAGGTTCCGCCGCTGCCCCCGGTCGAGCCGCTCCCCACCGCGGCGCAGCTGCGCTGGCAGGCGCTGGCGACCTCGGGCTTCGTCGACCTGCGCCGGGGACCCGGCGACGCGGAGGACGCGGTCGCCACCTGCCGGGCGGCGAACCTCGACGCCCTGCTGGTCGCGCCCGGGTCGGGGGCCGAGGCCGTCGACCGCGTCGCGCGCGTCGCCGCGGCCTGCGCCGAGGCCGGGCTGCCCCTCGGGCTCGTGCTGGACCTCGACACGGACGGCGCGGACGAGGCCGCGCGCCTCGCGGACTCCGTCGAGCAGCTCCTGGCGGTCGCCGGCCCGGTCGTGTCGGTCGCGCTCGAGCCGGAGCCCGGCGACGCGCGCGTGCGGCTCCCCGAGGCCGTGATCGAGCGCGTGCGCCTCCAGCGCCCCGGGACCGTGCTCGTCGGTCCCGCCGGTCCGGACGCGCGCGCGCTGGGCGCCGACTCCGTGCCCGAGGCGCACTGGTCGAGCCTGCGCCGCGGGAACCTGCCGGACACCGACGCGCGCGCGACGATCCTGCGGGCGGGCGACGAGGAGGGCGGCCGCTGGGTCCCCGCCCAGGCCCGCCTCGCCCTGCGCGACGACCCGGCCGCGGCCGCCGAGCTGACCGCGGCGCACGCCGCCTCGGTCGGGCGCGGCGCGACCCTGCGCGTGGACCTGCCCCTCGACGACCAGGGCCGCGTCGCCGCCGGCGCGCGCGCCGCGCTGCTCGCCTGGGCGCGCGCGCGCGCG
>JAUIDW010000225.1 GCA_030428395.1 bacterium
CGTCGACCTACGGCGCCGGCGAGGCCGAGAAGTGGTACCAGCGCTGGCGCGTCTTCTTCCTGTCCTGCGCGGAGCTGTTCGCCTACGCCGGCGGCTCCGAGTGGATCGTCTCGCACCAGCGCCTGCGGCCCACCGCCGGCGGGAGCGCGCGTTGACGGAAGCGGCTCTCCCCACGCCCCGCCGCTCGCGCCTGCGCAACCTGTGGACCAGCCTGGTCCGCTGGCTGGACTCGTGGGCGCCGGACGAGCGCGACGCGACCCGCGATCCGCGCGAGGTCGACTGGCCGCGCGTGATCCCCTTCCTGGCGATCCACGCGAGCTGCCTGCTGGTCCTCGTCGTCGGCTGGAGCTGGGTCGCCGTCGGCGTCGCGGCGGCGTACTACCTCGTGCGGATGTTCGCCATCACGGCGTTCTACCACCGCTACTTCTCGCACCGCGCGTTCGAGACGTCGCGGCCCGTCCAGCTCGTCTTCGCCGTGCTCGGCGCGACCGCGGTCCAGCGCGGCCCGCTGTGGTGGGCGGGGCACCACCGCGTGCACCACGGGCACTCCGACCGCGAGGGCGACGTGCACTCGCCGGTCCGCGACAGCTTCTGGTTCAGCCACGTCGGCTGGTTCCTGACGCGCGGGAACTTCCGCACGAGGCTCGAGCACGTGCGCGACCTGGCGCGCTTCCCGGAGCTGCGCTTCCTGGACCGCTTCGACGTGCTCGTCCCGCTGCTGTCGATCGGCGCGCTGTTCGGCCTGGGGGCGGCGCTGCAGGCGGTCTGGCCGACGCTGGGCACCAGCGGGCTGCAGATGGCCGTGTGGGGGTTCAGCGTCTCGACCGTCGCGCTGTACCACGGCACGTTCTGCATCAACTCGCTGGCCCACCGCCTGGGGTCGCGCCGCTACGAGACGCGGGACGAGAGCCGCAACAACCTGGCCCTGTCGCTGATCACCCTGGGCGAGGGCTGGCACAACAACCACCACCGCTACCCGGCCGCGGCGCGGCAGGGCTTCTTCTGGTGGGAGGTCGACGTCAGCTACTACGTGCTGCGCGCCATGGCCGCCGTGGGGCTCGTCTGGGGCCTGCGGCCCGTCCCCGCCAGCGTGCGCGCCGAGGGGGGCCCGAAGTGAGGATCGCGGTTGTCGGCACCGGGATCTCGGGGCTGGTCGCCGCGCGCGAGCTGGCGCGCGACCACGAGCTGACCGTCTACGAGGCGGGCTCGTGGATCGGCGGGCACACGAACACGGTCGACGTCGAGACGCCGGACGGCCCCCTGGCGGTGGACACCGGGTTCATCGTCTTCAACGAGCGCACGTACCCGGAGTTCCTGCGGCTGATGCGCGAGCTGGGCGTGGCCTGGCAGGACAGCGACATGAGCTTCTCCGTCCGCTGTGAGGGGACGGGGCTCGAGTACAACGGCACGGATCTGAACGGCCTCTTCGCGCAGCGCGCCAACCTGCTGCGGCCGGCGTTCTGGCGCATGGTGCGGGACATCCTGCGCTTCTACCGCGAGGCGCCCGCCGTGCTGGAGGGCGACGGGGACGACGTCACCCTGGGCGACTGGCTGGACCGCGGCGGGTACTCGCGCGAGTTCGTCGAGTGGCACATGGTCCCGATGGGCGCCGCCGTCTGGTCCGCGCGCCCCGAGGTGATGCGGGCGTTCCCGCTGCGCTTCCTGGTGCAGTTCTTCCACAACCACGGCTTCCTGCAGGTCGACGACCGGCCGCAGTGGCTGGTCATCCGCGGGGGCTCGCGCAGCTACGTCGAGCCGCTGACCGCGACGTTCCGCGACCGCGTGCGCCTGGACACGCCGGTCGCGAGCGTGCGGCGCACGGCCGACGGCGTGGTCGTGCGCACGGCGGCGGGCGAGGAGGCGACCCACGATCGCGTCGTGCTGGCCTGCCACTCCGACCAGGCGCTGCGGATGCTGGCCGACGCGACCGCGGCCGAGCGGGACGTGCTGGGCTGCTTCGCCTACCAGCGCAACGAGGCGGTGCTGCACACCGACGCGTCGCTGATGCCGCGCCGCCGGCGCGCCTGGGCCAGCTGGAACTACCACGTGACGTCGCCGGCCTCGGACCTGCCGACGGTCACGTACTGGATGAACAACCTGCAGGGGCTGCCGGGCGAGGTGCCGTACCTGGTCACCCTGAACCGCACGGCCGACGTGGACCCCGCGAAGGTGCTGCGCAGCTTCGTGTACCACCACCCGGTGTACTCGGTCGAGGCGGTGCGCGCCCAGGCGCGCCACGCGGAGATCGACGGCGTCCACGGCGTGCACTTCTGCGGGGCCTACTGGAGCTACGGCTTCCACGAGGACGGCGTGCGCAGCGGCCTGCGCGTGGCCGAGCGCGTCGCCGCCGCGGGGTCCCGCCGACCGCAGGAGGTCCCGGCGTGACGCACAGCGCCCTGTACGAGGGGGCCGTCCACCACGAGCGCCTCGGCCCCCGGCCGCACCGTTTCCGGTACCGCGTGTTCTTCGCGTACCTGGACCTGGACGAGCTGCCCGACCTGTTCCGGGGGCGCTGGCTGTGGTCCGCGCGCCGGCCGAACGTCGCGTGGTTCCGGCGCGCCGACTACCTGGGGCCGGCGGACGTGCCGCTGAAGCAGGCGGTGCTGGACCGCGTCGAGGCCGAGCTGGGCCGCCGCCCCGACGGCGCCGTGCGCGTGCTGACGCAGCTGCGCACGTTCGGCTACCTCTTCAACCCGGTCAGCTTCTACTACTGCTTCGGCGCCGACGGCGCGCTCGAGGCCGTGGCGGCCGAGATCACGAACACGCCCTGGAACGAGCGCCACACCTACGTGCTCGACGCGCGCACCGGCCGGGAGGCGGTCGGGCTGCGCCACGAGTTCGCCAAGCGCTTCCACGTGTCCCCGTTCCACCCGATGGAGCAGCGCTACGAGTGGCGCCTCTCCGAGCCGGGCGAGACGCTCGGCGTCCACATGACCAACCGCGAGGGCGACCGCGCGGTGTTCCACGCGGGCCTGGAGGCCCGCCGGCGGCCCGTGACGGCCGCCGCGCTCGCCGGCGCCCTGCTGCGCCACCCCCTGCTGACCCTGCGCGTGCACGCGGCCATCTACTGGCAGGCGGCGCGCCTGTGGGCGAAGCGCATCCCGTTCCACGCGCACCCCGCGAAGCGCGCCGCCCTGGGCGACGCCCCTTCCTCATGAAGACGACGACTCCCGCGACCTCCGCCGCCCTGCGCGCGCCGGCCGCCCGCTCGGCCGACGCCCGGCCGTCCCTCCTCGCCCGCCTCGTCCTCGGACGCCTGGCCCGCGTGCGCCACGGGGTCCTGACCGTTCACGAGGGTGGCCGCCGCCACGTGTTCGGCGACGGGGACGGCGCCTTCCCGCCGGCGGCGATCCACGTGCGCGACCGCCGCTTCTGGGGCGCGGTCGGCCTGCGCGGCAGCGTCGGCGCCGGCGAGGCCTACGCCCACGGCTGGTGGACCAGCGACGACCCGGTCGCGGTCGTGCGACTCTTCGCGCGCAACAAGGAGGCCACCGACGGCGTCGAGCGCGGCCTGGCGGCGCTGTCGCGCCCGTTCCTGGCGGCCTACCACGCCGTGCGCCGCAACACCGAGCGCGGCAGCCGCTCGAACATCGCCGCGCACTACGACCTGTCGAACGACTTCTTCGGGCTGTGGCTCGACGACACGATGACGTATTCCTGCGGGATCTTCGAGCGCCCGGACGCCACGCTGCGCGAGGCCTCGGTCGCGAAGATCGACCGGCTGTGCCGCAAGCTGGACCTGCGGCCGGACGACCACCTGCTCGAGATCGGGACGGGCTGGGGCGCGCTCTCGATCCACGCCGCGCGCGAGTACGGCTGCCGCGTCACGACCACGACGATCTCGCAGGAGCAGCACGCGCTGGCCGCCGAGCGCATCCGCGCCGCCGGCCTGGAGGGCCGCGTCACGCTGCTCCAGCAGGACTACCGCCGCCTCGAGGGGCAGTTCGACAAGCTCGTCTCCGTCGAGATGATCGAGGCGGTCGGCCACCACTACTTCCAGGAGTTCTTCCGCCGCTGCGCCGCGCTGCTGAAGCCGGACGGGCGCATGGCCCTGCAGGCGATCACGATCGCCGACCAGAACTACGAGAGCGCGCGCCGCTCGGTCGACTTCATCCAGCGCCACGTTTTCCCCGGCTCGTGCATCCCGTCGGTGACGGCGCTGTGCGACGCCATGACGAAGGCCAGCGACCTGCGCCTCGTGCACCTCGAGGACATCGGCCACCACTACGCGCCGACCCTGGCGGCCTGGCGCCGCAACCTGCGCGCCCGCTGGGACGACGCGCGGGCGCTGGGGTACGACGAGACGTTCCTGCGCCTGTGGGAGTTCTACTTCGCGTACTGCGAGGGCGGCTTCGCCGAGCGCGCCATCGGCGACGTGCACATGGTCCTGGACCGCGCCGGCGCCCGCGCCGCCCCTCCCCTGGCCGCGCCGTGAGGAACCTGGCGAACTTCCTGGCCTTCCAGGGGGCCTGGTTCGCCGCCGTCGAGGGCGCCGCGCGCGGCTGGACGTGGCTCGGCCCCGTCGCGGTCGCCGCGATCGTCGCGCTGCACCTGGCGCTGGTCCCCGCCGCCGAGCGCCGGCGCGAGCTCGTCTACGTGCTGGGCGTCGGCCTCGCGGGGGGGCTGCTCGACTCGGTCCTGAAGGCGCTCGGGGCGACCGCCTACCCGACCTCGGACCCGGTGCCCGCCTGGCTCGTGCCGGCCTGGATCGCGTCGCTGTGGGCCGCCTTCGCGACGCTGCCGCGGTTCTCGCTGGGGTGGTTGCGCGGCCGCCCGGTCCTGGCGGCGGTGCTCGGCGCCGCGGGGGGGCCGCTCTCCTATTACGGGGGCACGCGCCTGGGCGCCGTGGCGGCCGGGGAGCCGGCGCTGCTGACCTGGGGCGGGCTGGCGCTCGAGTACGCGCTCGTCACGCCGCTGCTCCTGCACCTCGCGCCGCGACCGGCCGCGTCCGCGGAGGAGGCGCCGGCGAACAGCCCGGAGGTCCCGCTCGACGAGAGTCCCCAGCACGGATGACGAACATGCTCCTCCCGCTCCTCGCCCTCGCCGCCCTCGCAGACGGCGGAACGCCCGACCTCGAGGCCGCTCACGCCGAGGCGGCCCACCGCCTGCGCGCCGGCATCGACGCCGCCCACGTCGAGGACCTGCCCGCCGGCCGGCACTACCCGCTGCTGCTGGCGGCCGGTCGGGACGCCGCGGAGGCGCTGCGGGGGCTGCACGCCGGAGAGGTCGCCGCGCGGATCGTCGCCGACGCCCGCTGGCGCGCCGTGCTCGACCGCGACGCGGCCGAGCGCGAGCTCGAGCCCGCCCTGGAGCGGCTGCTCGCCGACCTCGAGTTCCGGGTCCGGGGCGAGGCCGACCTGCCCGCCGGCTTCCCCGCGCCGACCCCGGTGCTCGGGATCCGGCTGCAGGCCTATCCCGCCTACCGCATGGCGCGCACGCCGATGGCCGGGCGCGACGGCCGCGCCTTCTGGCGGCTCTTCCGCCACATCCAGACCCACGAGATCGCCATGACGGCGCCGGTCGAGACGTCCTACGGCGACGACGGCTTCATGGCCTTCCTGTACGACGTCCCCGAGCGCGGGCCCCTGGGCACAGGGGGTCCAGTCGAGGTGGTCGACGTGCCGCCCGCCCGGTACGCGAGCCTGGGCTGCCGCGGCGTCGAGACCGCCGCGGGCATCGCGGAGGCCCGCGCCAGCCTCGAGCGCTGGCTCCGGGAGCGCGGCCTGCGGCCCGACGGCGAGCTGCGGGTGCTCTCCTACAACAGCCCGATGGTGCCCGCGGACGAGCGCTACTTCGAGGTCCAGCTGCCCGTCCGCGTCCGCGACGTCTGACCGCGCCGGGGCCTCCGCGGCCGCCGCGCGCGCGAGGCCGGGGTCCGGGGAGACGTGGGGGCGACGTCGGGCCGACGCCGGGCGCGAGACCCCCGCGGGGGTCCGGGGTAGGATGCCCCGGTCCGCAGGCGCGCGATGTCGTTCCAGAACGTCGAGAAGGGTCCCCGCATCCCCGGAGAGGTCTACGAGGCCCGCGCGTCGGCCCTGCGCGTCGACCTGGTCAACGCCCAGTTCGACCTGGGCCAGTCCGACTTCGCCGTGCTGGTGCTCGTGTCGGGGACGGACCGCGAGGGCTGCAAGGAGCTCATCGACCTCTTCAACGAGTGGATGGACGCCCGGTACATCGACACCGAGGTGTTCCTGGCCCACTCCGAGGAGGAGCGCGAGCGTCCGCTGTTCTGGCGCTACTGGCACGCCCTGCCGCCGCGCGGACGCACGGGGCTCTTCTTCGGTGCCTGGACGTACGACGCGGCGGTCCCCCTCGCCATGGGGAAGGAGGGCCGTCCGCGGCTCGACCGGCGGATCGAGGCGGCGCGCGACTTCGAGGCGGCGCTCGCGGCCGACGGCATGCTGATCCTGAAGATCTGGGTGCACTCGCCGCGCGAGCTGCTCGAGAAGCGCCTGAAGGCGACCCGCAAGCGCAAGCACGGCTGGCACGGGGCCAAGTACGACCGGCGCACGCTCGAGAACTACGACGCGATCGTCGAGGCGGGTGAGGAGATCCTCGCGCGCACCGACGCCGCCCACGCGCCCTGGCTGGTGGTCGACGGCACGCGCCGCAAGGCGCGCAACCTGCGCGTCATGACGTACGTGCGCGACTCGCTGCTGCAGCGCCTGAGCGGGGCGGGCGAACCGCCGCCGGTCGAGCCGGTCCACTCGCCCGTCGGCGCCGGGCTCCTCGCCCGGGTCGACCTCGACGCCCGGATCGACGACGAGGACTACGACCGCCAGCTCGACGAGCTGCAGGGCCGCCTCGCCGACCTGTCGGTGCGCGCGCGAGAGAAGGGACGCTCCAGCGTGCTCGTCTTCGAGGGCTGGGACGCCGCGGGCAAGGGCGGGGCGATCCGCCGCCTCACCGGCGCGATGGCCACGCGCGACTACCGCGTCGTGCCCATCGCCGCGCCCACCGACGAGGAGCTGGCGCGGCACTACCTGTGGCGCTTCTGGCGGCGCATCCCGCGCGACGGGCGCGTGGTGATCTTCGACCGCAGCTGGTACGGCCGCGTGCTGGTCGAGCGCGTCGAGGGCTACGCGCGGCCGGAGGAGTGGCAGCGGGCCTACGCCGAGATCCGCGAGTTCGAGCGCCAGCTCGTCGACCACGGCACGTTCGTGCGCAAGTTCTGGCTCCACATCGACCCCGAAGAGCAGCTGCGCCGCTTCCAGGCGCGCGAGCAGACGCCGTTCAAGAAGTACAAGATCACCTCCGACGACTACCGCAACCGCGGGAAGTGGGATCAGTACGTCGAGGCCGTGGAGGAGGCCGTCGCGCGCACGGACACGCGCGGCGCGCCGTGGACCCTGGTGCCGGCGAACGACAAGCGCTACGCGCGGATCCAGGTGCTGAACGTGGTGTGCGACGGGCTCGAGGAGGCGCTGGGGTGACGCGGCCGCGATGACGGGGGAGGGAGGGGACTACCGGCTCGAGCACCGGGCCGACGGGGCGACCGTCGTCCGCCTGTCGGGGGACTGGCGCCTGGACCGGGCGCTGCCGTCGCCCGAGGCCGTGCTCGCGGAGGCGTCCGACGCGACCACCGTCGTGATCGACGGCGGCGAGCTCGGGGCCTGGGACACGGCGCTGCCCGCGTTCGTGTGCCAGCTGTCGCGCGCGGCCGCGGCGCGCGGCGTGGAGACGGAGCGCGTCGCGCTGCCCGAGGGCGCCGAGCGCCTGATGAAGCTCGCCCGCACCGTCCCGGTGGCGGACGGCGCGAGGCGCGAGTCGCGGCGCGCGGGAGCCGTGGAGGTGGTCGGCGCGGCCTTCCTGCGGGTCGTGAGCGACGCCCGGGCGACCGTCGAGTTCGTCGGCGAGGCGGTGCTCGCGCTGTGGCGCTTCGCCCGCCGCCGCGCCCGGTTCCGCGGACGGGACCTGGCCCTCGCCGTCCAGGAGGCCGGCGCCGAGGCGCTGGGCATCGTCAGCCTGATCAGCTTCCTCGTCGGCGCGATCATGGCCTTCGTCGGCGCGGTCCAGCTGCGGCTGTTCGGCGCGGAGATCTACGTCGCCAACCTCGTCATCGTCGCCATGGCCCGCGAGATGGCCCCGATGATGACCGGCATCGTGATGGCGGGCCGCACGGGGGCGGCCTACGCGGCGCAGCTCGGCACGATGACGGTGAACGAGGAGATCGACTCGCTGCGCACGTTCGGCTTCTCGCCGATGGAGTTCCTGGTCCTGCCGCGGATGCTCGCGCTGATGATGATGCTGCCGCTGCTGTCGATCTACTCGAACATCGTCGGCCTGCTCGGGGGCGCGACGGTCGGCATCGGCATGATGGGCATCTCGGGCTGGCAGTACTGGAGCCAGACGGTCTCCGCCGCGCGCATCGACGACTTCGCGGTCGGCGGCATCAAGGCGGTCGTCATCGGCGTGCTCGTGGCGGTCGCCGGCTGCATGCGCGGCATGCAGTCGGGGCGCAGCGCGTCCGCCGTCGGCCTGGCGGCGACCTCGGCGGTGGTCACCGCGATCGTGTGGATCGTGGTGTCGGACGCGGTGTTCTCGGTGGTCTTCGACGTCGTGGGGCTCTGAGTGGCGGCGCGGAGCGAGCACCCCCCCCACGTCGTGGTCGAGGGCCTGACGGCGGCCTACGGCGACTTCGTCATCCAGCGCGACCTGAGCTTCACGGTGCGGCGCGGCGACATCTTCTTCGTGA
>JAUIDW010000226.1 GCA_030428395.1 bacterium
CACGCCCTCGAGCTGGGGGCCGGCCCCGCGCGGCGCGCGCTCGCGCACCTGGCCGCGGGGCGGACGGTCGTGCTCGTGGCGGACGCCGGCTGGCCCTGGGCCGGCGACCTGCTGGCGCTCGCGGCGCAGGGCTCCGAGCTGCCGCCCGCCGCCCTGACCGTGCTGCACGGCGACGCCGGGCGCCTGGCGGGGAGCTGTCTCCCGACACTCGCGCGGGACCCGCGCGGCGTCGCCTGCGTCGACCTCGCGGGCCTCCCCGGGGAGCTCGCCGAGTCCCGCCGCCGGCTCGGCGAAGGACCCCCGGGCCTGTGGCGGCCGCTCCGGGCCGGCTCGCGCGTCGTGGCCCGCTCGGCGGACGTCGACGCCGCGGCGCGGCGCGTGTTGAGGAACGCGTTCGGCCGATCCAGTACACTGTCCGGACAGGTCCCCGGGCAGGTGGTCCGCGTCCTGTGCCACGAGCGCCGCTTCTCGGCCTTCACCGAGGCGCTCCTGGGACGGGCGGCGGACGACCCCGACCTCGGGCGCCCCGTGCCCCGCCTCCTCGAGGACGGCGTGGCGCACGCCCGGCGCACGCGGTCCCTGGGACTGGACGAGGGCGCGACCCCCGTCCTCGACCGCTCGGAGGCGACCGGCGACCCCGGCGCTCCGGACGGCGCGGACCGACGCCGTCTCGTCGGTCCGGTGATCTTCACGAACGTCGAGCCCGGCCACCGCCTCGCCCAGGGGGCGCGGCCGGTTCCCGTGCTGGCCCTCATCCGGGTCCCCTCCGACGCGGAGGGCCGGCGGCGGGCCGCCCTCCTGGACCCCGTCGATCCCCCCACGAAGACCGCAGCGTCGAAAGGCTCCCCATGACCGACCCCAAGCACGTGCACGAGGTCCTCGGACGGCATCAGCTCGCGGACGGGCTGCCCATGGTGCTGGACCTCGAGAAGTCCACCGGCCCCTGGTTCGTCGACGCGCGGGACGGACAGCGGTACCTCGACTTCTTCACCTGCTTCGCCACGTGGCCGATCGGCTACAACCACCCGGGGATGGACGAGCCCGGCTTCCGCGAGGAGCTGATGCAGGCGGCGCTCAACAACCCCTCGAACTCCGACGTCTACACGGAGTCGATGGCGCGCTTCGTCGAGACCTTCGCGACGCGCGTGACGCCCGCGGGCTTCCCGCACCACTTCTGGGTCGCCGGCGGGGCGCTGGGGGTCGAGAACGCGCTCAAGGCGGCGTTCGACTGGAAGGCCCAGCTGGAGGGCACCGACGGCGAGGACCAGGTCGTCCTGCACTTCCAGGAGGCCTTCCACGGGCGCACGGGGTACACGCTCAGCCTGACGAACACCGAGCCGAACAAGATCGCGCTGTTCCCGAAGTTCGCGTGGCCGCGCGTGTCGAACCCGAAGATCGAGTTCGGCCCCGACGGCGGGATCGCCAACGACGTCGCCGCCGCGGAGGCCCGGACGTTCGAGGAGATCGAGGCCGCCTACGAGTGCTACGGCGAGAAGCGCATCGCCGCGATCCTGCTCGAGCCCGTCCAGTGCGAGGGCGGCGACAACCACTTCCGCACCGAGTTCCTCCAGGGCCTGCGCCGCGTCGCCGACGAGCGTCGCGCCATGCTGGTGTTCGACGAGGTGCAGACCGGCTTCTTCGGCTCCGGCAAGGCCTGGCTGTGGGAGCACCACGGCGTACAGCCGGACCTCGTCGCCTTCGGCAAGAAGACGCAGGTGTGCGGGATGTACGCGGGCACGCGCATCGACGAGGTCGAGGGCAACGTGTTCCGCCGCTCCGGCCGCATCAACTCGACCTGGGGCGGCAACCTGGTCGACATGGTGCGCGCGCGCCGGTTCGCCGAGATCATCCTCGACGAGGGGCTGCACGACAACGTCCTGGCCCGCGGGGAGAGCTTCGTGCGCCAGCTCCGCGAGCTCGCCCGCGAGCGCGGCGGCATCCGCAACGTCCGCGGCGTCGGCTCGCTGGCGGCGTTCGACGTGGACACGCCCGAGCAGCGCGGCCAGATGCTGCAGGACCTGATGAAGCACGGCCTGATCGCGCTGCCGTGCGGGCCGCGGTCGGTGCGCTTCCGCATGCCCTTCGTGGTGACCGAGGAGCACGTCGCGCAGGCCCTGGAGCGCATCGCCGCCAGCCTGCCGGCGGGCGTCGGCGCCTGAGGCGTCCCCTCGCAGGGCGGCCGGCGGGGATTCCCGGGCGGGGTGTAGGAGCCGTCCGGGGGCCCCGCTAGGACCGGCATGGACAAGCTCTCGACCCTGGCGCGAGCGGCCGGCCTGCTCGCGATCGCGACGACCCCCGCCGCTGCGCAGGGGGTCGTCCTCGACTGGCCGATCGGGTCGGACGCGACCGCGGTGGGGGACGTGGACGCCGACGGGGTCGGCGACTACGCCCTCGGCGACGCGTCGGCCGGCGGCAACGCGGGCGCGGTGGTCTTCGTCTCCGGCGTGGACGGCGCGGAGAGGTTCCGGGTCGCGGGGGCCGCGGTCGGGGACCGGCTCGGGAGCGTCGTGGTCGGCACCGGCGACCTCGACGGCGACGGGGTCGGCGACGCCGTGGCGCTGGGCCTGCCCGCGGGCGGGTCCTTCGCCCGCGCCATCTCGGGTGCGGGGGGCGCGACCCTGTGGCAGGTGGGCGCGCAGGCGCCCGGCGCGCAGCTGGGCGCGCGCCTCGCGCGCGCGGGGGACGTCGACCAGGACGGCGTCGCGGACGTGCTCGTGGACTTCGGGCCCGCGGGGCAGGCGACCGACGGCGCCCTGGTGCTGTCCGGCGCCGACGGCTCGGTGCTGCGCGTCCTCGCGCCCGCGGGCCTCGCGTCGCCGGCGGTCCGCGGCCTGGCGGGCCTGGACGACCTCGACGGGGACGGCGCGCCGGAGCTCGCGGTCGGCTACGGCGACGGCCCCGCGGCGGGCGCCGTGCTCGTCCACGACGGGCAGTCCGGCGCCGTGGTCCACAGCATCCCGGCGCCCGCCGGCGAGCTGCAGTTCGGGCAGGCGCTCGCGCGGGCCGACGACGTGAACGGCGACGGGACGCCCGACCTGACGGTCGGCTCCCCGTCCGGCCTGTTCGACGCGACCCCGTTCACGAGCCGCGTGCGCATCCTCTCCGGCGCGGACGGGTCGATCCTGCGGACGATATCCCCGTCGACCCCGCAGGAGCAGAACCTGCGCGCGTTCGGCAAGGCGGTCGCCGCGATCGACGACCTGGACGGGGACGGGGTGGGGGACGTCGCGCTCTCGGCGGGCTCCTACCGCGTCGGGTGCTGCGCGGTCGCCACGGCCGAGATGCGCGTGTACTCGAGCGCCACCGGCGCGCTGCTGTACCTCGGGCCCGGCCAGGCCGAGCTGCACGAGGTCGTCCCGGACGCGAACGGCGACGGCGTGTCCGACTACCTCGTCGCGTGGTCAGGAGGCGAGGACGGGTCCTTCCGCGACGCGCTCGCGCTGCTGGGCTGGACGGCGCCGTTCGAGGCGTGCCCGGCCCAGAAGCCCACGTCCGCCGGCTGCCTGCCGCAGGTGCGCGCGACGGGGACGCCGAGCCTCACGCTCGGCGACGACCTGACGCTGCGGGTCGACGGCGCGGTGCCCGGCCAGCCCGGGGTGTTCGTGTGGAGCCGCGACCTCGCGGCGCTCCCGTTCCGCGGCGGGCTGCTGTGCCTGGCCGCGCCGCGCTTCCGCCTGCCCCCGGCGACGACGACGGGGCCGACCGGCACCTGCTCGTCCACCGGCCAGCCGTCGGGCAGCATGCGGCTCGGCTTCTCGAAGGCGGACCTCGCCGCCCTCGGCCTGCTGCCCGGCGACGCCTTCCTGGTCCAGGGGTTCTTCCGCGACGGCGGCTACCCGCCGCCCCTCGACCTCGGCATGAGCGGAGCGCTCGTCGTGACGATCTGGCCGTGAGGGGCTACGTCCGCGAGATCCGCAGCTGGCCGCAGGCCGCGTCCGACTCGACGCCGCGCGACCAGCGCACCGTGGCCACCACGCCCGCCTCCGCCAGGCGCGCCTGGAACGCGTCGACGGCCGCGCGCGGCGGGCGCCGGTAGGGCGTCTCGCCCACCGGGTTGTAGGGGATCAGGTTCACCGTGCAGCGGCGCCCGCGCAGGCGGGCCGCGAGGCGCTCGGCGTGGCGCTCGGTGTCGTTGACCCCGTGCAGCAGCACGACCTCGTAGGTGACCTCGCGTCCGGTCTGCTCGAACCAGTCGTCGCCGGCGTCGAGGACGTCCTCGACCGGCACGCCGGCCATGGCCGGGACGAGCTCGTCGCGCTGCTCCTGGTCGGGGCTGTGCAGCGAGATCGCGAGCTGGAAGCGCGGTCGCGCGCGGGCGGCGCGGCGCAGGCGCTCGGGGAAGCCCACGGTCGAGACGGTGATGCGGCGCGCCCCCAGGCCGAGGTCATCGCGGACGACGGTCAGCGCCGTCTCGAGCGCGGCCAGGTTCAGGAGCGGCTCGCCGATGCCCATCACGACCGCTCGCGACAGGGCGCCCAGGGCGCGGCCGCGCAGGAACTGCTCGAGGATCTCCCACGCCTCCAGGTTGCGCACGAGCCCGGCCAGGCCCGAGGCGCAGAACGGGCACCCCACGGGGCAGCCGACCTGCGTCGAGACGCACAGCGTGGCGCCCTTCCCGCTGGTCGGGTCGCGGGGCGGGATGTGGACGGTCTCGACGAGGTCGCGCGCGGCCTCGGCGCCGGGCTTGCCGGCGAAGGCGATCAGCAGCTTGGTCGCGCCGTCGGGCGCCGTGCGGCGCTCGACCTCCTCGCCGCCGAGGATCGGGGTCGTCGCGGCGAGACGCTCGCGCAGCGCTGCGGGCAGGCTGGTCAGCTCGGCGTAGTCGAGCACGCCCCGCTGGAGCACGCCCTCGCGCACGATGCGCGCGTGGAACGGGCGCCCGCCGAGGGCGACCACGCGCGCCTCGAGGGCGGCCGCGTCCAGCGACAGCAGGGGCAGGCGCTCGTCGGGCTCGGGGGCCATCCGGGGTGCGGGGCCGTTCGCGTGGGCGGGCGTCAGCCCGCGGCCTGGAGCTGGCGCCGCAGCAGCGCGGCCACCTCGCCGACGACCTCCCGCGCGCGCTCGAGGGACGGCGGGTTGGCGCCGCCGACGCCGCGGTGTCCGCCGCCGCCGTAGGTCTCCATGATCTCGCCCACGTGGATGCCGGCCGACGGCGGGTTCCAGGGGTTCTCGCCGCAGGAGACGTGGAACCCGGCGCGCGTGGGGATCACGCCCACCGAGTAGTGGATCTCGGGGTGGTGGTAGAACGCGGCGAAGCGCTCGCGGCGAATCTGGTTCGAGGAGGCGTCGTAGGTCAGCACGCCGTCCGCGATCGAGCCGACCAGCGGGGGGAACTGCTCGAGCGCGCGGTCGCGGTTGCGCGAGGCGCGCTGGAAGGCGGTCTCGACGTCCTCGCGCGCGGCGACCTGCTCGAGCGTGCCCTCGGCCATCGCGCCCACCAGCGCGTCGGTCCAGTTCGGCCGCGGCGCGGCCTGCAGGGCGCGGGCGATGCGCAGGGCCGGCGCCTCGCCGAACACCGCCTGGTCGACGGACTCGTACCGCGCCCCGTCGATGACGTCGGACCACCGCGCCATGTCCTGGAAGCGGGGCTCGGGCTCGTAGTCCCAGTGCTCGGCCGCATGGCGCAGGATCAGGGGCGGACACGAGAGCGACGTCTCGTCCCACAGCCAGCGGTCGGACGGCCCCTCGCGCTCGTAGCGCGCGCGCAGGTCCGGCGACAGGAACGTCGTCGGGTGGTGGTCGAACCAGAGCTCGGCGTCGGGGTGGAAGTGGAAGTCCACGATGGCGAAGCGCCGGCCCTGGCCGAACGCCTCCCAGTGGCGGCGCTGGTCGTAGTTGACGCTCTCCCACTCGACCGCGGGCTCGCCGCGCTCGGTCCGGATGCGCGCCAGGACCGCGGCCGAGACCATGCCGTCGAAGTCGCGGTGGTAGTATATGCAGAGGGGCGTCGCCATCGCGTGGCGCGGAGCCCGCCGGGTCGGCGCGCTCCGCGACCGACGATGGTAGGCCAAGTCCGCTGCCAGTTGAACCGCGGGGGTCGGCGCGCCGCTACAATCCGCCCGTGGCGAAGGCGGGCGGCAAGGTCGCGGAGGAGCCCGGCGAGGTCCCGGCTCCCGGCGGGACCGCGGGCGGGGCGAGCGCCGGGCGCGCCTGGATCGCCGCCGTGGTCCTGCTCGTGGCGGGCTTCCTCGCCTTCGAGAGCGGGTTCGAGGGCGTCTTCGTGTTCGACGACGAGGAGGCCATCCTCTTCAACCCGCAGGTCCGGGCGCTGCCCTCGGTGGTCGAGGCCATGAAGGCGCCGCGGATGACCACCCTCGAGACGCGGCCGCTGCCGAGCCTCAGCCTGGCGGTGAACTGGTCCCTGGGGGCCGAGCAACCCTACGGCTACCACGTGTTCAACCTGGGGGTGCACCTGCTGGCCACGCTGCTGCTCTTCGGCCTGATCCGCCGCCTCCTGCGGCTGGACGCCCTGCGCGAGCGCCTCGGCGGCGCGGCCGACGGGCTGGCCTTCGCCGTGGCCCTGCTGTGGTGCCTGCACCCGCTGCAGACCGAGTCGGTCACCTACACCGTCCAGCGCGTCGAGTCGATGATGGGCGTCGCGTACCTGGCGACGCTGCTGCTCTCGCTGCGCTACTTCACGACCGGCCGCCGCGGGTTCGCCGTGGGGGCCTGGCTGACCTGCCTGGCGGGGATGGCCTGCAAGGAGGTGATGGTCACCGCGCCGGTGGTCGTGTTCCTCATGGACGCCTGCCTGGTCGAGCGCCGCTGGCTGGGCGCCCTGCGCCGCCGCGCCGGGTTCTACGCCGCGCTCGCGTCCACCTGGATCCTGCTGGTGTGGCTCGTCGTCGTCACCGGCGCGCGCCAGGACTCGGTCGGCTTCGACACCGAGTGGGTGGCCGGCAGCGACTACGTGCTGGACCAGCTGCTGGCGTGGGGGCTCTACCTGCGGCTCGCGTTCTGGCCGCACCCGCAGGTGTTCGACTACGGCTGGCCGTTCCCCGTCACGGCCGCCCAGTGGCTCCCCGGCGCGGCGCTGCTGGCCGCGCTCGTCGTCGGGACGCTCTGGGCGCTGGTGAAGCGGCCGGCCCTGGGCCTCGCCGGCGCGGCCTTCCTGCTGATCCTCTCGCCGACCACGACGATCGTCCCGATCGTGACCGAGGTGTACGCCGAGCACCGCATGTACCTGCCGCTCGCGGCGGTCCTCGCGGTCGTCGTCGTGGGCGGGTACGCCACGTTCGGCCGGCGCGTCGCCGCCGCCCTCGGTCCCGGCGCCGCGTCCGCGGTGGGGTGGACGCTGCTGGCGGTCGCCGCCGGGCTGCTCGGCTGGCGCACGCACGCGCGCAACCTGCTGTACCACTCCAAGGCGACGCTCTGGGCCGACACCGTGGCGGCGCGCCCGCAGAACGACCGCGCGCACAACCAGTACGGGCTGGCGCTGGTCGTCGAGGGGCGCCGGCTCGAGGCGCTGCCGCAGTTCGAGGAGGCCGTGCGCCTGCGGCCGGACTACTACTACTGGCGCCAGAGCCTGGCCACGTGCCTGCTCGAGCTGAACCGGGTGGCCGAGTCCGAGCAGCAGGTCGACCGCGTCCTCGAGCTGAAGCCGGACTTCTCGCAGGGCAACCTGCTGAAGGGCTACATCCTGTTCCGCGCGGGCAAGCTGCCCGAGGCCGAGCGGCACCTCATCCAGGTGCTGGAGGTCGAGCCGACCAACGCCAACGCGGGCCAGTACCTGACGCAGATTCTCGAGACGTACCGGCGCCAGAATCGCGCCGAGGACCTGCGTCGCCTCGAGGGCGAGCAGCGCCGGCTGTCCGAGCTGTTCCAGCGCTCGCGGACCGGCGGCTGAGCCCTGCGGGTCGCGGGGCCGGTCCAGCGAGGAGCGCCGCGCGTCAGGCGCTCTCGCGCTCGGGCGGGGTGACGGCGTCGTCGTCGGCCGCGGGCTCGGCCTCGGACGCCGCCGCCTCGAGCTCGTCGAGGTCGGCCGCGGTCAGGCCGCGGGCCAGCGAGGCCTCGCCGCGCGCGACCTTGTCGTCGACCACGAACACGTCCGTGTCCTTGCGGCAGGGCAGCTCGTAGAGCAGGTCGAGCAGCAGGTTCTCGAGGATCGCGCGCAGGGCGCGCACGCCGGTCTCGCGCTCGATGGCGGTCTCGGCGATCACCTCCAGGGCCTCCGGGGTGAACTCGAGCTTGCGGTCGGCCATCTCGAAGAGCCGCTGGTACTGGCGCACGAGGGCGTTGCGGGGCTCGGTCAGGATGTGCACCAGGTCCCGCTTGCTGAGCGTGTCCAGCGTCGCGACGACCGGCAGGCGCCCGACGAACTCGGGGATCATCCCGAACTCGACCAGGTCCTTGGGCTGGAGGCGGCGCAGCAGCTCGTCGCGGGCGGAGTCGTCCAGCGCGGCGGCGCCCTCGGAGCCCTCGGTCTTGCCGCGGCTGGAGAAGCCGATCACGTCGCGGCCGACGCGGCGCGAGATGATCTCCTCGATGCCGGCGAACGTGCCGCCGCAGACGAACAGGATGCTGCCGGTGTCGACCTGGATGTAGGCCTGCTCGGGGTGCTTGCGGCCGCCCTGGGGCGGGACGTTGGCCACGGTGCCCTCGATGATCTTCAGCAGCGCCTGCTGGACGCCCTCGCCCGACACGTCGCGCGTGATCGAGACGTTGGA
>JAUIDW010000227.1 GCA_030428395.1 bacterium
CCGCCGACGGCGCGCCGCGCAGTCGGCCGTTCGCGCGCCGTCGCGCGCCGGGCACCCCGCAACCCACCCGCCGCGGGGCGGCGCCGCGAGTCGCCCTCTTCCATCGCCCTCGCGGTCCGATACGATCGGCCTTTTCCCGCGCGCCGGCGGGAGTGCGGAGCACCCCGGCCGGTTCCCGTCCGCCGGGCCGCGCGGACGACCCCCGCCGTTCCAGGAGACCCCGCCTCGATGCCGAGCGACTTCCCCGAGGGCCTGACCTTCGACGACGTGCTGCTCGTGCCGCAGCACTCCGACGTCCTGCCCAGGGACGTCGTGACGCGCACCCGCTTCTCCCGCCGGGTGGACGTCAACGTGCCCGTCTCGTCCGCCGCCATGGACACGGTGACGGAGTCGGGCCTCGCCGTCGCGCTGGCGCGCGAGGGTGGCATCGGCATCATCCACCGCAACCTGTCGGTCGAGCTGCAGATCCGCGAGGTCGACAAGGTCAAGCGCTCGGCCAACGGGATCATCCTCGACCCCGTGACGCTGCCGCCGAGCGCCACCCTGGGCGACGCGCGCGAGATCATGTCGCGCCAGAGCATCAGCGGCCTGCCGATCGTGGAGGGCGAGACTGTCGTCGGCATCCTCACCAGCCGCGACTGCAAGTTCGAGACGGACCCGACCACGCCCATCGCCGGGCTGATGACGTCGGAGAACCTCGTGACCGCGCCTCCGGGCACGTCGCTGGCGGAGGCCGAGCGCATCCTGTACCGCGCCAAGGTCGAGAAGCTCGTCATCGTGGACGAGGCCATGAAGCTGCACGGCCTCATCACGATGAAGGACCTGAAGATGCTCGCCGAGTACCCCAACCTGGCCGCCGACGAGCGCGGCCGCCTGCGGGTCGGCGCGGCGGTGGGCGTGCACGACTACGACCGCGCGGCGGGCCTCGTCGGGGCCGGCGTGGACGTCGTCGTGGTCGACACCGCCCACGGGCACAGCTCGAACGTGCTGGAGACCGTCTCGCGGCTGAAGCGCGAGCTCGACGTCGACGTCGTGGCCGGCAACGTGGCCACGCCCGAGGCGGCCCGCGCGCTGGTCGACGCCGGCGCGGACGGCGTCAAGGTCGGCATCGGGCCGGGCTCGATCTGCACGACGCGCGTCGTGGCCGGCGTGGGGGTCCCGCAGCTGACCGCCGTGCTGTCGGTCGCCGAGGAGCTGCGCGGCACCGACGTGCCGCTGATCGCCGACGGCGGCATCCGCCTGTCGGGCGACGCGGCCAAGGCGCTGGCGGCCGGCGCGTCGTCGGTGATGCTCGGCAGCCTGCTCGCGGGCGTCGAGGAGAGCCCGGGCGAGACGTTCCTGTACAAGGGCCGCTCCTTCAAGGGCGTGCGCGGCATGGGCTCGGTCGGCGCGATGGTCGAGGGCTCGAAGGAGCGCTACCGGCAGGGCTCGGTCGACTCCGCGGACAAGCTCGTCCCCGAGGGCATCGAGGGCATGGTGCCGTTCAAGGGCCGGCTGTCGCCGTTCGTCTACCAGTTCGTCGGCGGCATCCGCGCCGGCATGGGGTACGTCGGCGCGCGCACGATCCCGGAGCTGTGGGAGCGCGCGCGGTTCGTGCGCGTCACCCACGCGGGCGTCCGCGAGAGCCACCCGCACGACGTGACGATCACGAAGGAATCGTCCAACTACTTCACCTCGCACGACGGATGACGGCCCCGATCGAGACCGAGCTCCGCGGCCTCCTGGTCGTCGACCTGGGCACGCAGTACGCGCAGCTGATCGCGCGGCGCGTGCGCGAGGCCGGCAGCTGGTGCGAGATCGCGCCGGCCGGCAAGGCCCTCGACCTGGCGCGGCGGATGGATCTGGCGGGCGTGATCCTGTCCGGCGGGCCGGCATCGGTGTACGCCGACGACGCGCCGGAGGTCCCGCCCGAGCTGCTCGAGCTGGGCGTCCCGGTCCTCGGCATCTGCTACGGCATGCAGTGGATGTGCCAGCAGCTCGGCGGCCACGTCGAGGCGGCGCACAAGCGCGAGTTCGGGCGCACGTCGCTGGCCGTGACGCGCAGCGAGGACGTCTTCGAGGGCCTCGACGGCCACACCGTCGTGTGGATGAGCCACGGGGACCACGTCGACCGCCTGCCCGCGGGCTTCCAGGTGTACGGCCGCTCCGACAACTGCGAGCACGCCGCCGTGGGGGACCCCGCCCGGGGCTTCTTCGGCCTGCAGTTCCACCCGGAGGTGACGCACTCCGTCCGCGGGCGCGAGGTGATCGACAACTTCGTGCTGCGCGTGTGCGGCCAGGCGGGCGACTGGCGCCCCGAGAGCATCGTGCGGCGCGAGGTCGACAAGGTGCGCGCACAGGTCGGCGAGGACGGCGAGGTCGTGCTGGGCCTCTCCGGCGGCGTCGACAGCTCGGTGGCCGCTCTGATCTGCCACGAGGCCATCGGCGAGCGGCTGCACTGCATCTTCGTGGACAACGGCCTGCTGCGGAAGAACGAGCGCGAGACCGTGCGGACGGTGTTCGCCGAGGCTCGCCACGTCGACCTGACGATCGTCGACGCGACCGAGCGCTTCCTCGGCAACCTGGCGGGCGTCACCGACCCCGAGGCCAAGCGCAAGCGCATCGGCCACGACTTCGTCGAGGTGTTCCGCCAGGAGGCGAAGCGCTTCCGCAAGGCCCACTTCCTGGGCCAGGGCACGCTGTATCCCGACGTGATCGAGTCCGTGGCGGCGCACGGCGGCCACACCGCGGTCATCAAGAGCCACCACAACGTCGGCGGCCTGCCCGAGGACCTCGAGATGGAGCTGGTCGAGCCCCTGCGCGAGCTCTTCAAGGACGAGGTGCGCGCCATCGGCCGCCACATGGGCCTGGACGACCGCCTCGTCGCGCGCCAGCCCTTCCCGGGCCCCGGCCTGGCCGTCCGCTGCCTGGGCGAGTGCACCCCCGAGCGGCTCGAGCTCCTGCGCGAGGCCGACCACGTCGTGACCTCCGAGATCGAGGCCGCCGGCGCCCACGAGGGCCTGTGGCAGTACTTCGCCGTGCTGCTGCCGGTGCGCTCGGTCGGCGTGATGGGGGACGCGCGCACCTACGAGGAGACCTGCGCCGTCCGCGCGGTCGAGTCCGTCGACGCGATGACCGCCGACTGGGCCTACCTGCCCCGCGACCTGCTGGCGCGCATCTCCAACCGCATCATCAACGAGGTGCGCGGCATCAACCGCGTCGTCCTCGACATCTCGAGCAAGCCGCCCGCCACCATCGAGTGGGAGTAGCCGCGCCGGCGGGCCGCGGCCCTCAGCGGTCCGGCCAGCACTTCGCGCCGGGCAGCGTCGCGCCGGCCGCGAGCTCGCCCTCGACGACGCGGTAGACGGTCAGCTGCGCGAGGTCGGCCGCCGACGGGGACGCGAACACCCAGCCGTCCGCGGCGAAGCGCGCCAGCGTGTCGGCGTCGTGGAACACGACCACGGCGCGCAGGGCGGCGCGGTCGCCGCCGAGCGTCGTGCGGCCCACCGCGAGGTGCAGGAAGGTGCGCTCGCCGGTGGCGTGGTCCACCAGCACGCCGCGGCCGCGGACGTCGCCCTCGACCAGCAGGTTCACGCGGTCGTGCGCCAGGACGGCGTGGCCGGGCGCGGCCTCCACGCGGGCCTCGAGCTCCGGCTCGAGCGCGTAGACCTCGGCCAGGACGGCGTCGTGCAGCTCCCGCGCCTCGTCCCGCCGGGCCTCGTCCTCGGCCGACCCCGCGGCGCAGGCGGCCAGGAGGGCCGCGGAGAGGACGGACAGGGCGGCCAGCAGGGCGCCGCCGCGGCCGGAGCGCGCGGTGCGGACGCCCCCCGGCGGGACGGCGCTGCGGACGGGGCTCGTCATGGCGGTTCCTCGATTCCGGGACGCGGCTCGGGTATCGGGTTCGTACGCACCGCGGGGCGGGGGTTGCGCCCGGCGCGCGCGCGGGCGCACGATAGCGCCGGAACGCAGCCAACCCCAACCAGGAGAGTCCCATGTCCAGCCTGTCCCTCGGCGCCGTCGCCCTCGCCCTGCTCGCCTCCACGGCCACCGCCGGGGTCGACGAGGAGCGCCCGTTCGACCTGCTCGTCGGCGACCCCGCCCCCGCGCTCGACGTGAAGGAGTGGGTCCAGGGCGAGCCCGTCCGCTCCTTCGCCGCCGGCCAGGTCTACGTCGTGGAGTTCTGGGCCACCTGGTGCGGCCCGTGCCGCCGCGCCATCCCGCACGTCAACCAGCTGCAGAACGAGTACGGCGACAAGGTGCGCTTCGTCGGCGTCAGCATCTGGGAGAACGACCACGACCTGGTGAAGCCCTTCGTCGAGAAGATGGGCGAGGACATGCAGTACACCGTCGGCGCCGACGTCGTGAAGGACGGCGCGATGGCCCGCACGTGGATGCACGCCGCCGGCGAGCGCGGCATCCCCGCGGCCTTCATCGTCGACGGGACCGGCAAGGTCGCGTGGATCGGTCACCCGATGTCGATCGACGAGCCGCTGGCGCAGGTCGTCGCGGGTGAGTGGGACCTCGCCGCCGCCGCGAAGTCGCACCGCGCCGCCAAGATGACGGAGATGCGCCAGGCGCGCGCGCGCGAGGCCGTCGCGGCCGCCCGCGAGGCCGGCGACCACGAGGCGATGCTGCGCGCGATCGACGAGGCCGTGGCGCAGTTCCCGGAGCTCGGCAACCAGTTCGCCATGGACCGCTTCTACGCGCTGCTGCACGGCGGGCACGCGGAGAAGAGCTCGGCCTACGGCCGCGAGCTCGTGGACGGCGTCTTCTCGAAGTCGGCGGGCGCGCTGAACGCGATCGCCTGGATGATCGTGGACCCCGACGCCGAGCTGAAGCACCGCGACGTCGAGCTGGCCCTGCTGGCGGGCGAGAAGGCCTGCGAGCTGACCGAGTGGGAGAACCCCGCCGTGCTGGACACGTTCGCGATGGCGCTCTTCCGCGCCGGCCGCCTGGACGAGGCGATCGAGTACCAGGAGAAGGCCGTGAAGCTGGCGGCCGGCTCCGAGATGGAGGCCGACCTGCGCAAGCGCCTCGAGAAGTTCCGCGAGGCCACCGGGGTCTGACCCCCGCTCCGACCGAGCGCAGCGAGCGCCCGCCCCGGCCGTCGGCCCGGGGCGGGCGCTCGCGCTTCTGCTCCCGCCCCCGGAGTCGTAGGCTCTTCGCCCCGCGCCGCCCGGATCCCGATCCCCGCCCACCAGGACCCCATCCCCGCCACCCCAGTCCCAGGAGCCGCCGTGAGCCCCGCCGCCCTCCGCCCCGTCCGCGAGCTCGCCGAGGAGCTCGACCTGCGTCCCGACGAGGTCTCCTCCTACGGCCCCTACAAGGCCAAGGTCGCCCTGTCCGCGCTCGAGCGCCTGCCGCGCCGGCCGGGCTCGAAGTACGTCTGCGTCACGGCCGTGACGCCGACCCCCCTGGGCGAGGGCAAGACCGTCAACACGATCGGCCTGGCGCTCGGCCTGAACCGCACCGGCCGCCGGGCGATCTGCGCGATCCGCCAGCCGTCGATGGGGCCCGTGTTCGGGCTCAAGGGCGGGGCCACCGGGGGCGGCGCCTCCCAGGTGCTGCCGTCCGACGAGATCAACCTGCACCTCACCGGCGACTTCCACGCCGTGACGGCGGCCCACAACCTGCTGGCGGCGGCCGTGGACGCGTCGCTCTTCCACGGCAACCCCCACGACCTCGAGCCCGAGGCCATCACCTGGCGCCGGGTGCTGGACGTCAACGACCGCGCCCTGCGTCACGTCCGCGTGGGGCTGGGCGGGCCGAAGTCCGGCGTGCCGCGGGACACCGGGTTCGACATCACCGCCGCGTCGGAGGTGATGTCGATGCTGACGCTGACCACGGGGCGCGAGGACCTGCGCGCGCGCCTGGGCCGCACGGTCGTGGGCGAGTCGCGCGGCGGCGAGCCCGTCACCGCCGAGGACCTGGGCGTCGCGGGCGCCATGGCGGCGATCCTGACCGACGCCATCCGCCCGACCCTGCTGCAGACCAGCGAGGGCACGCCCGCGCTGCTGCACTCGGGACCCTTCGCCAACCTCGGCCCGGGCAACTCGTCGATCCTCGCCGACCGTCTGGCGCTGGGGCTGGCGGACTTCGTCGTGACCGAGGCGGGCTTCGCCGCCGACCTCGGCCTCGAGAAGTTCTGCGACCTGAAGTGCCGCACCTCGGGCCTGGCGCCCGACGCCGTGGTGCTCGTCGCCACCGTGCGCGCGCTGAAGGTCCACAGCGGCCGCTTCCAGATCACCCCGAGCCAGCCGCTCGACCCGCGCCTGGTCGAGGAGGACCTCGAGAGCCTCGGCGAGGGCATGTCGAACCTCGAGAAGCAGATCGAGAACGTGCGCCGCTTCGGCGTGCCCGTCGTCGTGGCCGTCAACCTGTTCGGCGGCGAGACCGACGCCGAGGTCGCCTTGGTCCGCGAGCGGGCCCTGGCGGCCGGCGCCTTCGCGGCGGTGCCGAGCGACGTGTTCCGGCGCGGCGGCGAGGGCGGCGTCGAGCTGGCGGAGGCCGTCGCCGCGGCCGCCGAGGAGGAGAGCGAGTTCCGCCCGCTCTACGACCTCGACCTGCCGCTGCGCGACAAGATCGAGGTGCTGGCGACGAAGCTCTACGGCGCGGCCTCCGTCTCGCTCGGCGAGGGCGTGGCCGAGAAGCTCGAGCGCTTCGAGAGCCACGGCTGGGGCAAGCTGCCGATCTGCATGGCCAAGACGCACCTCTCCATCTCGCACGACCCGCGCATGAAGGGCTGGCCGCGCAACTACGTCTTCCCGATCGTCGACGTCCGCGCCATGGTCGGCGCCGGCTTCGTCACGCCGCTGGCCGGCACGATCCTCACCATGCCGGGCCTGGGCGCCGAGCCGGGCTTCAAGCGCATCGACGTCGACGCCAGCGGCACCATCCGCGGCCTGTCCTGAGGCGCGGTGCTCAGCCGTCGCCCGCCAGCCGCGCGACGTCGCGGCGCGCGCCGACGTGGCCGGGGTCCAGCTCCAGGGCGCGGCGGTACAGGTCGAGGGCCTCGTCGCGGCGCCCGGCGCGCTCGCGGCACACGCCGAGGTTGTAGAGCGTGTTGGGGCGCTCGGGCGCCAGCCGCAGGGCGCGCTCGAGCCGCTCGGCGGCCTCGTCGTGCCGCTGCATCTGCATCAGGAAGAAGGCGGTGTAGTCCAGCGCGGCCGCGTGGCGCGGGTTGGCCTGCACGATCGCCTCGAGCCCCTGCACGGCCTCGGCGAAGCGGCCGCGGCGGCCGAGGGACGTCGCCGCGAGGAAGGCCTGCAGCTCCTCGGCGCGGTCGTGCGGGCTGGGCCGCGTCGTCGGCGCGAGCGGGTCGGGCAGCGCCGGCGTGCTCGTGCCGCTCGCCACGTAGCCCAGGCCCTCGAGCTGGGCCAGCAGCGCGTCGTCGGCTCCGCGGGCGGGCGCCGGGTCCAGCGCCGGTCGCGCCAGGAGCGCGGCCAGGCGGTCGCGGCAGCCCGGGAGCTCGTCCGCGCGCTCCCGCGCCAGGTCGCGCTCCTCGGAGGGGTCGTCGGCGGGCGCGTACAGCTCGGGCCGCGCCGCGTGCACGTACTTCGTGCGCGCGTCCGCCCAGCCGGCCAGGGGGCCGTGTCCGTACTTGATGTAGCCCTCGTACGACTCGAAGTAGACCGCGCGGTCGGCCGGCGGGTCGGCGCGCAGCAGGCCGACCCCGTCCACGTCGCCGGCGGCGCCGAGGTCCAGCGCCTCGAGCAGCGTCGGGAAGACGTCGGCGACCGACGCCGCGGCCGCGCTGCGCTCGCCGCCGCGGCGACCGCCCGGGTGGCGCACGAGGAACGGGACGCGCAGCGTCGCGTCGTACACGAAGGCGCCGTGGCTGGGCTCGCCGTGGTCGCCCAGCGCCTCGCCGTGGTCCGCCACGACGACGACGACGCCGCGGTCGAGGTCGCCGCGCGCGCGCAGGTCCGCCAGCAGGTCGCCGACGGCCGCGTCCATGGCCGCCACCTCGCCCAGGTACGGCGTGCCCGCCGCGCGCGCGAACGCCGCCGGCGGGCGGTAGGGGGCGTGCGGGTCGAAGAGGTGCACCCACAGGAAGTAGGACGCGTCCGCGGGCAAGTCCGCGCGCCAGCGGCGGGCCGCCGCGACGACCTCGGCCGCCGGGCGCTCCGCGAAGTTGGCCTCGGGGTCGTCGGGGCGGCGCTCGACCTGGTCGTAGGTCGCGAAGCCCTGGTCCAGCCCGAAGGCGCGGTCGAGCACGGCCGCGGCCACGAAGGCGCCCGTGGCGAGCCCCGCGTCGCGCGCGCGCTCCGCGATCGTCTCGGCCTCCGGCGGCAGCGCCATCAGGTGGTTCTCGCGGACCGTGTGCCGCGGCGGCCAGAGTCCGGTCAGCATCGAGGCGTGGGCCGGCAGCGTGACCGGCGCCACCGTCCGCGCCCACGGGTACACGACGCTCTCCCGCGCCAGCGCGTCGAGCGCCGGCGTGACGCCCGGCGTGCCGCCGAGGAAGCCGGGCGCGTCCCAGCGCGTGGTGTCCAGCGTGATCAGCACGGCGCACGGCGCGGCGCCCGCTCCGCCGCCCGGGTCGCCGCAGGCGCCGGCCGCGAGGGCCGCGGCGAGGGCCAGCGAGCCGGCGCGCGGTCCGCGCCCGGACGGCGCAGAGGGGCGGCGCCGCGGCGGCGCCGCGGCGGGGGAGGAG
>JAUIDW010000228.1 GCA_030428395.1 bacterium
GGCTGCGCGGCGGGAGGGAGCCGGCGTGAGCGGCGCCCGCGCGCTGGCCTCGGCCGCGGCGGCGGCGCTGCTCGCCGGCGCGGCGTGGCTCGACCCGGCGCCGGCGGAGGCGGCGGCGCCGCGGGGCGTCGGCCCGCGGCTGCTCGGCCCCATCGCCAGCCTGGCGGCCAGCGCGCAGTGGGTGCGCTCGCACGTCGCGCGCCGCGCGGGGCGCCCGGAGCTGGCGCTCGCGCGGGCGGAGCTGGCCCTGCGGCTCGACCCCCAGGCGCCCGAGGGCTGGTCCTCGCTCGTGTCGCACCTGGCCTTCGACCGCGCCTCGCCCACCCGCGAGCCGGACCCGGCCCGCCGGCTGGCGTTCCTGCGCGCCGCCCTCGACACGGCCGCGCGCGGGGAGGCGCGCGCGAGCCACCCCGAGGAGCTGGCCTACCTGCGCGGCTTCGTCCTGGCCTTCGCGGCCGGGCCCCAGGCCGACCTGGAGTGGCCGGGCGGGCGCCGCGCGCTGTGGGCCGAGGCGGCCGAGCACTTCGCCCGCGCCGCGGCGGGCGGCCACCCGCACGCCGCCGAGCTCGAGGCCGCCGCGCGCGCCGAGCTCGCCGCCGGGGCGTCCCCCCCGCGCTGAGCCGCGCCCCGCGCGCGGCGAGAGCTTAGTCTGTCGCGCGGCCGGCCCTCCCCCGGCGCGTCATGAACGAGCTCCTCGGCGGCGCCTTCGCGCAGTTCCACTACCTCGCGCCCTTCGTCGTGCTGCTCCTGTGCGGCCTGGGCCTGCCGGTCCCCGAGGAGGTCACCCTGATCGGCTCGGGCATCCTGCTGTACCGCGGGGAGGTCGAGTTCGTGCCGATCGTGCTCGTCTGCTCCGCCGCGATCCTGATCGGGGACTCGATCCCGTTCTGGCTCGGGCGGCGGTACGGAATGCGCGCCCTGCGGGTCCGCTGGGTCGCGCGGATCGTGCACCCCGAGCGCTTCAGCCGGCTCGAGCACCGCTTCAAGGAGCACGGCAACTGGGCGACCTTCGCCTGCCGCTTCTTCCCCGGCATCCGCCTGCCCGGGTACTTCCTCGCGGGCACGCTGGGCATGAGCTACCCGCGCTTCCTGCTGCTGGACGGCCTGGGGGTCGTGCTGTCGGTGCCGGTGTCGATCTACCTGGGCAAGCTCTTCGGGGGCGAGATCGACCGCCTGCGGGGCACGGTGCAGGACCTGCACCTGATCCTGGCGTTCACGGCCCTCGCCCTGGCCCTGGTGGTGGTCCTGCGGACCCGCTGGAGGCGCCCGGGGAGTCGCGGGAGCTGAGCCGGGGGCTCGGCGGTTGACGGGCCGGCGGTGGCCGGTATCCTCCCCGGCTCGATTCATCCATTTAACGGGAGGTCAGGAGGTCGCAAGCCGCCCCGAGAGCCTCCCCGGCGGCCCGCGCGCCCGCCGTTCCCGCAGATCCCATCCCGAGCCAGACCCGTGACATTCCTCTACATCGCCGGTGCGACCGCCGTCGTGGCGCTCGTGTTCGCGTTCCTCAAGTACGGCGGGATCATGCAGAAGGACCCCGGCGACGAGCGCATGCGGGAGATCTCGAAGCAGATCCAGGACGGCGCCGCCGCCTTCCTGAAGGCCGAGTACAAGTGGCTCGTCGTCTTCGTCCTGGTCGTCGGCGCGGCCATCGGCCTCTCCAGCGCCGAGAACGGCCTCGGCCCCAAGACCGCGATCGCCTTCCTGGCGGGCGCCGCGGCCTCGGCCATCGCGGGCTACTTCGGCATGCACACGGCCACGCGCTCGGCGGTCCGCACGACCCAGGCCGCGCGCGGCAGCCTGCAGGACGGCCTCGAGGTGTCCTTCAGCTCCGGCGTCGTGATGGGCATGAGCGTGGTCGGCCTGGCCCTGCTCGGCATCGTCGTGTTCTCGGTGGCCTACGCCGAGGACGGTGCGCTGACCTCCCGCGCCCTCGAGTACGTCCTGGGCTTCAGCTTCGGCGCCTCGTCGATCGCGCTCTTCTCCCGCGTGGGCGGCGGCATCTTCACCAAGGCCGCGGACGTCGGCGCCGACCTGGTCGGCAAGGTCGAGGCGGGCATCCCCGAGGACGACCCCCGCAACCCCGCCACGATCGCCGACAACGTCGGCGACAACGTCGGCGACGTCGCGGGCATGGGCGCGGACCTGTTCGAGTCCTACGTCGGCTCGATCATCGCCACGATGACGCTGGGCGCCTTCCTGTACGCGGGCGACGCCAACATGAGCTCGATGGTGCTCCTGCCGGTCGCCGTGGCGGGCCTCGGCATCCTGGCGTCCGTCGCCGGGACGTTCTTCGTCAAGGCCCAGGACGAGCACGGCATCCACGACGCGCTGTTCCGCGGCCTGATCCTGGCCTCGATCCTGGCGGTGCTCTTCTCCGCCATCCTGACGCTGGGCGTCTTCAGCTTCCCCGAGGGCGTGGTCGGCTGGAAGCTGCTGGTCGCCATCGTCGCCGGCATCGTCATCGGCGTCGCCATCGGCAAGCTGACCGAGTACTACACCTCGACCGAGACCAAGCCCGTCCGCAACATCGCCCAGCAGTCGGGCACGGGCGCGGCCACGAACATCATCCACGGGCTCGCCACGGGCATGGAGTCGGTCGCGGCCCCGGTGCTCTGCATCTGCGCGGCCATCTGGATCGCCCACGCCATGGGCGACGTCTACGGCGTGGCCCTGGCGGCCGTCGGCATGCTGTCCACCCTGGGCATCTCGCTCGGCGTCGACGCCTACGGCCCGGTCGCCGACAACGCCGGCGGGATGGCCGAGATGGCCGAGCTGCCGCCCGAGGTGCGCCAGCGCACCGACGCCCTGGACGCCGTCGGCAACACGACCGCGGCCATCGGCAAGGGCTTCGCCATCGGCTCGGCCGCGCTGACGGCCCTGGCGCTCTTCAGCGCGTTCTGCGCGCGCGCCGGCGTGCTGCAGGGCACGGGCGACCTGGTGCTCGACATCAACTCGACCCAGGTCATCATCGGCCTGCTGCTGGGCGGCATCCTGCCGTTCCTGTTCAGCGCCCTGACCATGCGCGCGGTCGGCAACGCCGCCTTCCGCATGGTCGAGGAGGTGCGCCGCCAGTTCCGCGAGATCCCCGGGATCATGGAGGGCACCGGCAAGCCCGACGCGGCGCGCTGCGTGGCCATCTCGACCGAGGGCTCGCTGCGCCAGATGATCGTCCCCGGCCTGATCGCGGTCGTGGTGCCGATCCTGATCGGCTTCTGGAGCGTCGAGGCCCTGGGCGGCCTGCTGGCGGGCGCCCTGGTCGCGGGCGTCATGATGGCCATCTTCATGGCCAACGCCGGCGGGGCCTGGGACAACGCCAAGAAGTACATCGAGGGCGGCGAGCACGGCGGCAAGGGCTCCGACTCGCACAAGGCGGCCGTCGTCGGCGACACCGTCGGGGACCCCTTCAAGGACACCTCCGGGCCGTCCCTGAACATCCTCGTCAAGCTGATGACCGTCGTGGCGCTCGTCTTCCTGCCCTGGTTCGTCTAGCGCCCACGAAACCCCGACACGCCGCCGCTGCCCCGCGGCGCCTCCACGGCCCGGGCTCCCCGCCCGGGCCGTTCGCGTCCGGGCGGAGGCGCCCGCGCGGCCCGTCCACGCCCCCCCTTGCGCGTTCGCGGGGATCGGGACACGCTGGAGCCCCCGGGCGGGGCGCATCCTCGCGCGCTCGTCTCGCGCCCGGCGGCAAGGACCACGAACCCAGGAGAGCCGAGATCGAATCCAGGCAACTGGCCGCCGCGGCGGCCCACCTCGCCGACGCCAAGAAGGCCCGGGAGATCCGCGTCCTCGACGTCGCCGACCAGCTGAAGTTCGCCGACTACTTCGTCCTCGTCACCGCCGACAGCCGCCCCCAGGTCCGGGCGATCTACAACGAGCTGCACACGCGGCTCAAGGCGGCCGGGGAGCAGCACTCTCGCGCCGAGGGCGTCGAGCTGGGCTGGTGGATCCTGCTCGACTACGGCGACGTGGTCGTCCACGTCCTCCAGCCCGAGGCGCGCACGTACTACGACCTCGACACGCTGTACGGCGAGTCCCGCGAGCTCGACTGGCGGTCGGTCGAGCTGCCCGAGCTGCCCCTCCCGCGCCACGCGCAGGCCTCCTAGGGGCCGCGCGACGGCGCGGGCGCCGGCCGCCGCCGGTCCGCGCGAGCCCGCTCGCCCGCCTCCCAGATCTTGCACTGGGCGGCGCGCGTCCGAGGAATGAACGATCTGTGTCCTCCGGCGCGGCCGGGAGCGCCGATATTGCCAGGGGGCGGCCGGTCCGCCCCGACCCTCCATGCCGCGGCAACGCTTCCATGCAATGGCATGACTGGGACGAGCGCGCCTTCGCCAGGGCGCGCGAGAGCGATCGTCCCGTCCTCCTCCTGCTCGTCGCCTCGTGGTGCCGCTGGTGCCGCGAGCTCGAGCGCGAGGTGCTGGAGGACGACCGCGTCCGGGCGCTGATCGCGCAGCGCTTCGTGCCCGTGCGCGTGGACAAGGACCGCCGCCCGGACATCGACGCCCGCTACGCCCGGGGCGGCTGGCCGACGCTCGCGTACCTCGACGACTCCGGGGAGCTGATCGCCTCGGACACCTACCTCGAGGTCGACGAGCTGCTGCGCCGGCTCCAGCTCGTGTCCGACTACTACGCCGAGCACCGCGACGCGGTCCGCCGGCGCCTGGCGGAGGAGGCCGACCGCGGCGTCGTCGAGCCCGCCGGGAGCGAGGCGCCCGCCCAGGTCGGCCGCGAGCTCGTCGAGTGGGTCACCCGCACCCTGCTCGAGACCGCGGACCCCGTCCACGGCGGCTGGGGCAGCCCGCAGAAGTTCCCGCACCCCGACGCCATCGACTTCGCGCTCGTGCGCTGGTCGCAGACCGGCGACGAGGCGCTGCGGCGGCTCGTGCTCCGCACGCTGCGGCACATGGAGCGCGGCGAGATCCACGACACCGTCGAGGGCGGGTTCTACCGCTACGCGACGGCGCCGGACTGGAGCGCGCCGCACTTCGAGAAGATGCTCGACAGCAACGCGCAGCGGCTCGGCGCGTACCTCGAGGCCTACCAGGCCCTGGGCTCGACGTCGTTCCGCGACACCGCGCTCGGCATCCTGCGCTTCCTCGAGGAGGTCCTGCTCGACGAGGAGACCGAGGCCTTCCGCGGCAGCCAGGACGCGGACCCCGCCTACGCGCACAAGCGCACGGTCGAGGCCCGCCGCGAGCACGGCGCGCCCGCCTGCGACACGACCATCTTCGCCAACTGGAACGCGATGGCCGTGTCCGCGCTGCTGTCCGCCGGCGCCGTGCTGCAGGACGAGCGCCACACCGCGCGCGGCCTGCGCACGCTGGACTTCCTGATGCGCGAGCTGTTCGACCCGCGCGAGGGCGTCTACCACTACTGGGACGGCAGCTTCCACCTGCCCGGGCTGCTGTCGGACCAGGCCTACGTCCTGCGCGCGCTGACCGACGCCGCGCAGCACACCGGCGACAACCGCTGGCTCGAGCCCGCCCGCGCGCTCGCCGACCTGGCCCTGGCGACGCTGCGCAGCGAGACGGGCGCGTTCTACGACACGCGCTACGACCCCGGCGCCCGCGGCGTGCTGCGGCGGCGCAACCGCTCGCTGCTCGAGAACGCCGTGATGGCCGAGGCCCTGCTGCGCCTCTCCTACCTGACGCGCGAGGAGCCCTACGCCGACGCCGCCCGCGCCGCGCTCGCCGCCTTCGCGACCGACTACAAGCGCTACGGGCACTTCGTCGCCGGCTACGCGCGCGCGGTCGAGCTGTCGCTGCGCCCGCCCGTCCACGTGACCATCCTGGGCGACCCCGCCGCGCCGGAGACGCGCGAGCTGCTCGCCGCGGCGTGGCGGCCGTTCTTCGCCAGCCGCGTGGTCCAGGTGATCGACCCGGCGGTCGACGCGCAGCTGCTCGAGCGCTCGGGCCTGCCCGTCGGCGACCGCCCCGACGGCGCCGCCCGCGCCTACGTCCAGCGCGGCCGCGAGAGCTTCGCGGACACGGCCGACCCGGCGCTCCTGCCCGTCCTGCTGACGCGCGTCGAGCGCGGCGCCTGAGCCCCGCGGCGCGCGCTCGCCGGCGGCTCCCGGCCGCTACACTGTGCGCTTGGAGGCCGAGGACCAGCACGACGACCGCGGCGTCCCGCGGCGCGCCCAGGCGGCGGTGTTCGGCGCGGCGGCCCTGCTGTACCTGCTGACCTTCCCGGTCGGCAGCGACGGCCTGATCCTCGGCAACGACGTGGTGCCCTACGCGCTCGGGCTCGTGTCCGGCGAGGGGCTGTGGAACGCGCACCACCTGCTGTTCCACCCGCTGGCGGCGCTCGTCGCGCGCGCGCTGGCCGGCGGCGGCGCGCCCGCCCTCGAGGACGCGCTGCGCGCGCAGCAGGTCGTCTCCGCGCTCGGCGGCGCCGCCGCGTGCCTGGTCGTGTTCCGCTGGACCGCCGCCCTGGCCGGGCCGATGCTCGGCGCCTGGGTGGCCGCGCTCTTCGGCCTGTCGGCGGGCACCTGGCTCTACGCCTCGGTCGGCGAGACGTACCTGCCGGCGACCGCCGCCACCGCCGCCCTGCTGGCCGGGGCGGGGCGCGCGCGGCTGGCCGGCCGCGCGCCCGGCGTCGCCGCGACGACCGGCTGGCTGCTGCTCGCGCTGCTGCTGCGCCAGGACGCCGTGCTGGTCGTGCCGTCGCTGTGGATCCTCGCGGGCGCGCGGGTGGGGGGGCTCGTGGCCACGGCCCTGGCCGGCGCGGGGGCCCTCGGCGCCAGCGCCGCGGCCTGGGGCCTGGCGGACCCGGGCACCGGGCTCGTCGACTGGCTGCGCGGGCTCGAGCGCACGGGCCTCTGGGGCGGCCCCGTCGGCGGCGACGACGTCGCGCGCGGCCTGGGCGTGCTGGCGCTCGCGCTCGTGTTCGTGCCGCTGCCGTTCCTGCGGTTCGTGCTCGCCACGTGGCTGGCCGCCTTCGCGGGGCTGATCCCCTTCCGCCGGCTGGACGGCCCGGGCCGGCGCGTGGCCCTCGCGCTGGTCGCCTTCGCGCTGGTGCGCACCGCGTTCTTCACGTGGTGGCAGCCGGGCAACCTCGAGTTCCACGCCGGCACGCTGCTGCCGCTCGCGCTGCTCGCCGGGCTGCTGCTGGAGCCGCGGCCGCGCTTCCTCGCGCGCGTCGTGCGCACGCTGCCGCAGCTCGCCAGCCTGGCGCTCGTCGCCAGCGGCAACGCCATGCTGCTCGTGCGCCCGAACCAGGCGACCGAGCTCGCCGAGCGCTCCGAGCGCGTGCTCGGGTGGGCCGGCGCGGGCGAGCGCGAGGACCGCGCGGGCCTGGTGGTCGCGCTCGACCGCCTGCAGCTCTACGCGCTGCAGCGCGTGCCCGCCGCGGAGCGCGGCGCGGTCGAGCTGCTGGACGCGAGCGACGCGGCCGCCGGCGGCGACCCGGCGCGCACCGCGGCCGCGCGCGCGGTGATCGACCGCGCGCTGGCCGAGGGCCGCCCGGTGGTCGCCATCCGCGACGTGGTGCTCGTGGACCGCCTCGGGTTCCCCGCGTGGCCGGTCGACGGCTACGCGGCCCTGGTGGAGGGGCTCGTGCCCGTGGCGGTCGAGGACGAGCGCGGCCGCCGCTGGGCCGACCTCGTCCGCGCGGGCGCCCCCGTGGCGGAGCCGGAGCCGGACGCGCCGGACCCGGAGGACGAGCGGTGAGCGCCGCGGGCGACCGCCGGCCCGACGCCGCCGCGCTGGTGGCGTGGCTCGAGCGCCTGGGCGTGCTGGCGCTGCTCGTCGCCGCGCTGGTGCCGCGCGCGCGCGACCTGACGGGGTCCTTCGACCGCGAGATCGAGGGCTTCCAGGGCGCGTTCTTCGCGCAGGCCGCGGTCAACTACCAGCGCCTGGGCGTCGGCGCCCTCGGCGGGTACCCGGTGCTGAACGTCGACCGGCCGTACACGGTGCGACCGGACGGCTCCGCGGTCGACGACCCCGCGGCCTGGCTCCCCTACGCGAACCACCCCCCCACCGTGCCGCTGCTCGCCTGGGCCTCGCTGGTCGCCCTGGGGCCCGACGGCTGGGACGAGGCCTGGCGCGAGGACCGCGCGCCCGAGGGCGTCGAGGCGCCGCTGCGGCTGCCGTTCCTGGTGCTGCACGTGCTCGCGCTGGCGGCCCTGTGGGCGGCCGTGCGCGCGGGCCTCGGCCCGGCGGTGGCGATGATCGCGCTCGCGCTGGCGGCGACGACGCCGGTGCTCGTGCACTACGCGGTGCTGGTGAACTACGAGAACCCGGGCCTGCTGTGCGTGCTGCTGGCGGCCGCAGCCTGGGTGCGGTACGCGCGCGACGGCGGCCGGCGCAACCTCGCGCTGTTCGCCGCCGCGTCCTTCGCGGGCGGGTGCGTCACCTACCTGCCGCTGTGCTTCCTGCCGCCGTTCGCGATCGCGACGTTCCTGCGCGGCTGCGTGCGGCGCTCGTGGCTCGTCGCGGCGGTCGGCGGCGCGGCCGGGCTCGCGCCGCTGCTCGTCCACGGCGCCTGGGCCGGGCGCGCGCTCGCGCCGACCGGCGCGGTCTCCGCGGGCCTCGTGGCGCGCGCGGGCGAGATCCTGGGGCCGCTGCTCGACGGCAGCGCGCCGCCGTCGCGGTGGCTGGCGCTGCAGGCGGGGCGCGTGCCCGACTGGCTGGGCA
>JAUIDW010000229.1 GCA_030428395.1 bacterium
GGAGGTGGCGCGCGGCGGCGGCGGCGCCCGCGGCGCTCGCGGCGCTGGTGGCGGTGCTCGCGTCCTACGGCGCGCACGCGCTCGTGCCGCGGCCGGACGGGCTCGAGCGGCGGCCGCCGCCGCGCGCGCCGCGACCGGCCGAGGAGACGCGCGACGGCGCGGGCGCCGGCGGCGAGGCGCGCGGTGGCGACCTCGGCCAGCGCGCCTTCGACGGCATCTTCCCCTCGGGCCTGTCGTACGGGGACGGGGTCACGCCGCTGCTGGAGGAGCGCGTGCTGGTGGCGACGCCGCGCGCGCCCGGCTCGACCGCGGGGATGGACGAGGCCGCGGCGCGGGCGCTGGGGCCGCTGTACCTGCGCGGGCTCGTGCTGGACCACTTCGACGCCGCGGACGCGCGCTTCCGGGGGCAGACGGGCCTGCGGGTGAGCGGCCTGGGGCTCGAGGTCTCGGCCGACGGCTGGGCAGAGATCGCCGCCGGGCCCGTGGCGTACGAGGTCGCCATCCGCCAGCAGCCCCTGCTCGTGCGCGACGGGGCGTGGAGCGTGCTGTTCGCCCCGCAGCCGCTGCGCGCGGTGCGCCACGGCGCGGTGGGCCACGACCCGGCCGGGCTGCTGGTCGCGCTGGACGCGCCGCGCGACGAGGTCGAGTACGAGGTGCGCGTGGGCGTGGCGGCGACGCCGGGGGCCGGCGGGCCCGGGGCGGAGATCGTGCGCGCGCGGAGTCCCGGGCGGCCGATGATCGGACAGCCGGTGCCCGGGGAGCTGGCCGAGCGGCTGACGGCGCGCTACCTGCAGCTGCCGGAGCGCTCGCCGGCGCTGGACTACCTGGTCGCCGAGGCGCGGCGCGCGACGCGCCTGGCGCGCAGCGACCGCGAGCGCGTGCAGCGGCTGGTGGCGACGTACCGGCGCGAGTTCGACTACGAGGTCGAGCCGTCGACGGCGCTGGGCCTCGACGCGCTGCTCGAGTTCGTGCGCCGGCGGCGCGGGCACTGCACGTACTTCGCCACCACGGCGGCGCTGCAGCTGCGCGCCCTGGGCGTGCCGGCCCGCGTGGCGACCGGGTTCCTGGCGACGGAGTGGTCGGCCGCGGAGGGCGGTTACGTCGTCACCACGCGCAACGGGCACGCCTGGCTGGAGGTGTGGCTCGACGACTCGGGCTGGACCGCGTTCGACCCGACGCCGCTCGACCGGCGCGCGGCGTCGCTGGCGGCGGCCGCCGCGGCCGCGGACGACGAGGGCGGACCGTGGTGGCTGCGGCTGGCGACCGCCGTGCGGCGCTGGGCGGAGTCGGGCGGCGAGGGCACCGCGCTGGCGGACCTGCGCGCGACCCTGGCCGCGGCGCCCGCCGCGCTCGCGAGCTCGGTGCGCGCCGACCCCCCGGCCTGGGCGGCGGCGCTCTCCGGCCTGTTCGGCCTCGCGGTGCTCGCGGCCCGGCGCGGCGGCGGGGCGGCGGGCGGGCGCGCGCCGCGCGGGGCCCCGCGCGAGGATCGCTGGCGGAGGCTCGGCAAGCTGCTCGCGCGGCGCGGCCACCGCCGTGCTCCGGGCGAGACCCTGCTCGAGTTCACGCGCGGCGTCGTCCTCGCAGAGGGCCCGGACCTGGCGCCGCTGGTCGAGGTCGCCCACGCGCACAACCGCGCGCGCTTCGGCGGGCACGCCTGGCGTCCCGAGGACCAGGAGCGCCTCGACCGGGTGCTGGACCGGCTGCGCGCGACCCCCGTGCGACCTGCGGCGCCCCCGGCTCCGACCGAGTAGGCCCCGCGGTGGGCGGGCCGTGGGTCGGGGCGCGGGTGGGCGTACGAGTTTCGCAAGGAGAAGTGCGGGCGCGGGGAGTCCGCCGTACGGGAAGCGGGGCGTCCGGGGGCGCTCCGCGGGGCCTGGAGGCGCATCCGGGGCCCGCGGGGTGCCGAATATCCTCGCGCCCCCCGGGAATCCCCCGGCATGCTGGCCGAAGGGCCTGAGACCCATCTGGAGAACCCGAGCATGAAGCTGAAGCCGTCCCTGCAGTTCGCTCTCCTCGCCGGACTCCTCAGCGCGGGCTTCGAGGCCGGCCGGCGCGTCTCGTTCGCGCCCAGCACGCCCGACGACGTGGTCGTGGCCAACGCCCTCGAGGTCTCCGAGGCCTTCCACCGCGTGTCCGACCGCGTCGGGCCCTCGGTGGTCAGCGTGCTCGCCTACGACACGTACACCCGCTCGGGGCAGAAGAGCATGCGCCAGCTGCAGCAGGGCTCGGGTGTCGTGGTGGACTCCGGGGACGGTGTCGTCGTCACCAACCGCCACGTCGTCGCCGGCGCGGACGAGTGCTGGGTCGCCCTGGCGGACGGCTCGCGCCACCGCGCCGAGATGGTCGGCACCGACCAGGCGTCGGACCTCGCGGTCCTGCGCGTCGACGTGAAGGGCCTCACCGCCACGCCGATCTCCGACCAGGACGAGGCGCGCGTCGGCGAGTGGGTGCTGGCCTTCGGCAACCCGCTCGAGATCGGGCACACGGTCACCGCCGGCATCGTCAGCGGCCTGGGACGCTCGCGCCTCGGCATCGCCGAGTACGAGGACTTCATCCAGACCGACGCGGCCATCAACCCGGGCAACAGCGGCGGCCCGCTCGTCAACCTCGAGGGCCGGGTCGTCGGCATCAACACGGCCGTGGGGCCGCAGCTGAACGGCAGCCAGGGGCTCGGCTTCGCCATCCCCGCGCGCATCGTGCGCTTCGTCGTCGGGCAGCTGCTCGAGCACGGCGAGGTGCGGCGCGGCTGGCTCGGCATCAGCATCCTGCCCTTCTCCCCCGACCAGGCGCGCAGCGTCGGCTTCCGCGGGTCGAGCCGCGTGTCGATCGAGCGCGTCTACGACGACGGTCCGGCCCGCCGCGCGGGCCTGCGCTCCGGCGACGTCATCCAGTCGATCGGCGGCCGGACCGTGGTCGACACGCCGGACCTGATGAACGCGATCGCCGAGATCCACCCCGGCACCGAGGTCGACGTGAGCGTCTGGCGCGACGGCCGCGACGTGCACGTCCCGGTCCGCCTGGCCGAGCGGCCGGCGGACGCGGGGCGCTAGCCGGCGCAGCCGGGTAGCGCCCCGCGCCCCCGGGCCCAGAGGCCCGGGGCCCGCGCAAGGCGACTTCTCGGCCGAGCCACGCCCCGGCGCGGCTCCGCTGCAGCGACGAGCACGGCCGGGCGCGCCGCGCGGACCGGCGGAGCCCGCCCCGCGCTTTTGCGCCCGCGCAAGCTCCTGCGCGGCAGGCGCTTGCGACCTCCTTGCGAATCGCGCCTAGGGCTCGACCGCCCCGACCGTTGTCTCGACGGACCGGGGGAGCGCCCCGGCCCTGGAGACCGACGAGGATGGCGAGACGCGCACGGCCGGAGTGGATCGCGGAGGCGCTCGGGCGCTGGGAGCGGCCGCTCGTGCGGCGGGCGGCGGGCCTGCTGGGGGGCGACCTCGAGCGGGCCCGCGACGTGGTGCAGGAGGCCTTCCTGCGCCTCTGCCGCGAGCGGCCGGAGCGCCTGGACGGTCGGACGGGCGAGTGGCTCTTCACCGTCGTCCGCAACCTCGCCCTCGACGTCCAGCGCAAGGAGCGTTCGATGCGAGCGACCGATCCCGGTGCGACCGGTGCGCGGGCCGACGCGGCCCCCGGGCCGGCCGAGGTGGCGGAGCGCGGCGACACGCTCATCAGCGTGGCGCGCGCCCTCGAGGCGCTGCCCGACGAGCAGCGCGAGGTCCTGCGACTGAAGTTCCAGGACGGGCTCTCCTACGCGGAGATCGCCCAGGCCACCGAGCTGTCGGTGGCGAACGTCGGCTGGCGCATCCACGTCGGCCTGAAGGCGCTGCGCGAGAGGCTCGGCGCCACGCGGCTCGAGGGAGCGACGGAGGGAACGGCATGAAGAACGAACCCATCCCCCACGACGACCCCCGGCTGACGGCGTACGCCCTGGGCGAGCTGGACGAGGCCGAGGTCGCGCGGGTCGAGCGCGCGGTCGAGACGGACGAGGCGTGCCGCGCCGCGGTGGACGAGGTCCGCGCGCTGGCGCAGGTGCTCGAGCGCGAGCTGGCGAGCGAGTCGCCCCCCGAGCTGACCGCCGTGCACCGCGCGGCGATCGCGACGCGCGCGAAGCGCGCGTCGCGCTTGCTGCCGAAGGTCGTGCTGTCGGTCGCCAGCGCGGCGGCCGCCGTCCTGCTGGCGCTCCTGGGCCGCGCGTGGCTCCTGCACGGCGAAGACGAGACCGCCTCGTTCGCTTACAACCTGTTCGGAGACTCGCCGCCGGTCGTGGGCTCTGCCCCGGCCCAGGTGCGCGCGCCGCGGGCGCTCGAGGGCCTCGGCTACAGCGGCGCCGAGGGCGGCCAGCCCCTGGATTCCCTGCGCCAGCTGGGCTACGTCGACGGACCGGCGCACGGCCGCTTCGGAAACCGCATCGGGGCGAGCCGGAGGCTGTCGGACCTCGCCCAGCTCGGCTACGCCGGCGTGGAGCATCCGAGCACCGAGGCCTACGACCGCATCCGCGAGCGCGGGTTCACCGCCGTCGCGAGCGACCCGCTCTCCACCTTCTCGATCGACGTCGACACGGCCTCCTACGCCAACGTGCGGCGCTTCCTGAACGAGGGGCGGCTGCCGCCGCCGGACGCGGTGCGCATCGAGGAGCTGGTGAACTACTTCTCGTACGCCTACCCCGAGCCTGCCGGCGCGGACCCGTTCTCGGTGTCCGTCGAGGTCGCCGGCGCGCCCTGGGCGCCGGGGCACACGCTGGTGCGTGTGGGCCTGAAGGGCCGCGCGATCGAGGGCCTGTACGCCAGGCCGCGCAACCTGGTCTTCCTGCTCGACGTGTCGGGCTCGATGAACCAGCCGAACAAGCTGCCGCTGCTGAAGCGCGCGATGTCCATGCTGGTCGAGCAGCTCTCGGCCGACGACCGCGTGGCGATCGTCGTGTACGCGGGGCGGAGCGGCCTGGTGCTGCCGTCGACCTCGTGCGAGCAGAAGGAGACGATCCTGGCCGCGCTCGCCCGCCTCGAGGCGGGCGGCTCGACCAACGGCGGCGCCGGCATCCAGCTGGCCTACGACGTCGCGCGGCGCAACTTCGTCGAGGGCGGCGTGAACCGCGTGATCCTGGCGACCGACGGCGACTTCAACGTCGGCGTCAGCGACCGCGGGTCGCTCGTGCGCATGGTCGAGGACCGCGCGAAGGGCGGCGTGTTCCTGTCGGTGCTCGGCTTCGGCACGGGCAACCTGAAGGACTCGCAGATGGAGCAGCTGGCCGACGACGGCAACGGCAACTACTCCTACGTCGACTCGCTGCACGAGGCGCGCAAGGTGCTGGTCGAGGAGCTGGGAGCGACGCTGGAGACGATCGCGAAGGACGTGAAGATCCAGGTCGAGTTCAACCCGGCCGCGGTCGCCGCGTGGCGCCTGATCGGCTACGAGAACCGCGTGCTGGCGCACCGCGACTTCAACGACGACGCGGTGGACGCCGGCGAGATCGGCGCGGGGCACACGGTGACGGCGCTGTACGAGCTGGTCCCCGCGGGCAGCGAGGTCCCCGGGGCCGCCGGCGGCGTGGACCCGCTGCGCTACCAGACGCGGTCCGGGCTCTCGGCGGGCGCCGCGGCCGGCGAGCTCCTGAACGTCAAGCTGCGCTACAAAGAGCCCGACGGCGACACGAGCCGCCTGCTCGAGACGCCCGTGGCCGCGCGCGTCGCGGACTGGACGGAGGCCACCGACGACTTCCGCTTCGCCGCCGCCGTGGCCGCCTGGGGCATGCTGCTGCGCGGCTCGGAGCACGCGGGCGAGGCCGACCTGGAGCTCGTGCGGCGCCTGGCCCTCGCCGGCCTGGCCGGGGACCCGACGGGCCGCCGGGTGGAGTTCCTGAACCTGGTGCGGGCCACCGAGACGCTGCGCTCCCTGCGGCAGGCGGAGCGCGAGCTGCCGTCCCGCGACGAGCGCTGAGCGCGCGGAGCCTCCCGCGGGAACCGCCCGCCCCGCCGGTGCGCCGGCGGGGCGGGCGTTGCCTCGGCCCGCGCCGTACGGTGCGATGGCGCCGTGGAGGAGCCGTTCCGGGAGCCGCCGCCGCCCGCGGGCGGGCCGTCGGAGGAGTCCGCGCACGGGGTGCCCGGAGGCCCCGTGCGTCTCTGGCCGGTGGTCGCGGTCCTGGGCGCGCTGCTGCCCGCCGTCGTCACCGCGCAGCTGGCGGCCGGGCTGCTGTGGCTCCTGGCCAGCCGCGTGCTCGGCCTCGAGTCGGGCGGCTCCGGGGAGTCCGGCGCCGTCGGATTCGACGCCGCGGCGGTCGCGCAGGTCCTGGTGGCCACGCTGTTCGCGCAGGGCGCGTTCGTCGTCGTGGCGATCCTGGGGACGTTCTTCGTCGAGCGACCCGCGGGCGACGCGCTGGGCCTGGCGCGGCGCCGGCTCGGGGTCGGCGACGCCGTGCTGCTCGCCGCGACGCTGTTCCCGGCCGCGGTCTCGCAGCTCTGGTGGGACTGGCGCTACGACGAGCCGAGCGAGGCGCTGGTCCAGTTGAGCCGCCTCGTCGTCGAGTCCCCTGCCGCGGTCTTTCCGTTCCTGCTGGTCGCCTTCTCCGTGCTGCCGGGATTCTGCGAGGAGCTGCTCTTCCGCGGCTTCGTCCAGCGCCACCTGCTGCTCGCCTGGCGGCCCGTCCACGCCATCGCGGTCAGCTCGCTGGTGTTCGCGGCGGTGCACCTGGACCCCCAGCACGTGTGGTCGGTCCTGCCGCTGGCGGTCTGGCTGGGCTACCTGGGCTGGCGGACGGGCTCGATCTGGGCCGGCGTGCTGGTCCACGCCTTCAACAACGGCTTCTCGATCCTCATGATGAGGCTCGACCCGACGACCGCGGACGCGACGTCGGCGCCCTGGACGATCGCGATGGTCGCCCTGGGGCTCCCCGCCTTCCTCTGGACCGTCTGGCGCCTCGAGCGGACCGCGCGCTCGTCCGCGCCCCCCGCCCCTTGATGCGAACCGCCTTCCCGCTTCTGCCCCTGGTCCGGCTCCTGGTCCTGCTCCTCGGGGCGACGGCGTGCACGGCTCCCGGCGAGGAGCTCCGGCGCCTGCACGAAGAGCCGCCCGAGGTCTACGCCATGACCTTCAACGTCCGCACGGCCGCGGCCGACGACGGGCCGGACCGGTGGGAGAACCGGCGCGAGCTCGTCGCCCAGGTGATCCGCAGCCAGACCCCAGACGTGCTCGCGATCCAGGAGGCGCTGCCGGAGCAGGTGGACTGGCTGCTGGAGCTGTTCCCGAACTACGTGGCCGTCGGCCAGCACCGCGAGGGCGGCCGGCGCGGCGAGTTCAGCGGCATGCTCGTGGACGACTCGCGCCTGCGGGTCGACCGGTCGGGGCAGATGTGGATCGCGCCGGAGCCCGACCGCGTGGGCGCGATCGGGTGGGACGCGGCGCTGCCGCGCACGATCACCTGGGCGCAGCTCGTCGACCGGCTGACCGGCGCGACGCTGCAGGTCTACGCGACGCACCTCGACCACCGGGGCGCGCAGGCGCGGGACGAGGGCGCGCGCATGATCGTCGAGCACGCCGCGGCCACCGCCGGGCCGCGGGGCACGCCGGTGCTCGTCCTGGGCGACCTGAACGCCGGCGAGGACTCTCCGCCGCTCGAGCGCCTGTGCACGGCGGGCCTGCGCGACACGCTGCGGATCGCGGACCCCGACGCCGAGGCCGTCGGCACGTACCACGGGTTCGACGGGACGCGCGACGGCGAGAAGCTCGACTACGTGCTGTGCTCCGAGCAGTTCGAGGTGCTCGCCGCGGCGATCCTCACCGACTCGAAGGACGGCCGCTATCCGTCCGACCACTTCCCCGTCGCGGCGCTGGTCGTGCTGCCGACGGCCCTGCCCTGAGCGCGGCGTGAGGACCTCCCCCCGGGCCCTGCCGCTGCTGCTCGCGCTGGTCGCGACCGGCGCGTGCCGCCAGGGCGAGGGCGGCGCCCCGCCGGCCGATCCCGCGACGCCCGCCGCCCGCTCCGCGTCCGGCGACTCCGCTGCGGGCGACGCGACCGGCGCGACCGACGCCCCCGATACGCCGGGCCTCGCGTCGATCGCGCGCGGGCCCGCGGAGGGGCCCGCGGTGCTGCTGCTGCACGGCGCGCGCTTCCGCGCCGCGACGTGGGACGAGCTGGGCACGCTCGACCTGCTGGCCGAGCGCGGCTGGCGCGCGGTCGCGGTCGACCTGCCCGGGTACGGCGACTCGCCCGCGCGCGCCGACCTCGCGCCCGCGGACCAGCTGGCGTGGCTGCTCGACGCGCTCGACCTGGTCCGCCCCGTGGTCGTGGCGCCGTCGATGAGCGGACGCCTCGCGCTGCCCCACGCCGCGCGCCATCCGGAGACGCTGCGCGCGCTGGTCGCCGTCGCGCCGGTCGAGGTCCCGCGCTGGGCGCCGGCGCTCGCGGAGCTCGGCGCGGACGCGCCCCCGGCGCTGCTCGTCTGGGGCGAGCGGGACGCCGTCGTGCCCGCGGCGCACGCGCGGCAGCTGGCGGAGGCCCTGTCGGGGAGCCGCGTGGTCACCCTCCCCGGAGCCGAGCACGCGTGCTACCTGCCCGATCCGGGCCCGTTCCACGCGGCCCTGGTCGAGTTCCTGGCGCGCGTCCCCTGACCCATCCGGTCGGCCCTATGCTGGAGGCGGGGGGA
>JAUIDW010000230.1 GCA_030428395.1 bacterium
CGGCGGCCGCGGTCGCGAGGCCCGGGCGGCCCGCGTCCCGCACGCCGGCGGGCAGGAGCGGCTCCGCCTCGGCGCCGGGGCGCAGGAAGCTCAGCGCGACGAGCATGGCGGCGTGCAGCCCCAGCAGCCCGCGCAGGATCGCCAGGCCGCGGACCACGGGCTCGCCTGCGCCCTCGCCCGCCAGCCAGCGCGCGGCCTCCCCCGGGTCGAGCGCCGCCGCGGCCACGGCCAGGGCGAGCGCGGCGAGGCGGAGGGCGAGGCGCATGGGACTGGATCGGCAGGTCGCCCCGGCGGACGCGAGCGGGGCTGCCGGCGGCGCGAGCAGCGTATCGGGCGCCGCGGGCGAGGCCAGCAGCCCCCCGCCGCTAGAATCCGGGCGGTGCGGCGCGGGTCCGGCTCCCGCAACCGGCCGGGGAGACGAGGAGAGAGATGAGGATGAGACGGAACGATCGCCTGGCGGGGCCGCGCGGCCTCGCCCTCGCCGCCCTCCTGGCCCTGCCCGCGGCGGCGGCGACCCAGGAGGCGGGCAACTACTACGGCAAGGCCCCCTTCGGCTCGGCGGCGCCCACGGAGCTGAGCGCGGCGACCGTGAAGTGGTACGGCCCCGACGGCCAGCCGCTGGCCGACCCGCCCTCCGACGCCGGCGTCGTCGTGCACCAGGACCCGCTGCCGGGGGACAAGCTGGCCGACACCGGCTCCGTCCTGAGCCTGGTCGTGTCCCCGAAGGTTGTCGTGCCCGACCTGTCGGGCATGACGGTCGCCGCGGCCAACCGCGTGGCCGGGCGGCTGGGGCTGGAGGTCGTCGCCCGGACGGAGCAGGGCGTCGTGTCGAACGACCCCGAGGCGCTGATCGCGAGCAACGACGTGCCCCAGACCACCGACGCGCTCGAGCCGGGCACGTCGATCAACGTCGGCGGGACCGTCGGCGTGATCCTGGTCTCGCCGGGCAGCTTCTTCTCGTCCGCCGCGACCTGCGGGGCGCTGTTCGTGGCCGGCGCGCTGATCGCGACGCTGGTGACGCGCTCGATCTACCGCGGGAAGCGCGGCAGCCCGTAGGCCCGGCCCGGGCGCGCCGCCTCAGGGCCGCGCGCCGCGCGCCGGGCGCAGGCCGCGGGCCATGTTGCCCGCCTTGGGCGTGTCGGACTGGCGGAACGCCGAGCGGCAGAAGTCGGGCGTGTGGTACCAGCTGCCGCCCCGGAAGGCGCGGTCGTCGCCGGCCTGGGGCGCGCGGCCCTCGCACCACTCGGCGACGTTGCCGTGGACGTCGTACAGCCCGAACGCGTTCTCGGCGAACGAGCCGACCGGGGCGTGCATGGCGTAGCCGTCGGCCCAGTCCGCGAGGCCGCGGACGCGCGAGAGCCCGGCCGACGAGGCGTCGCCGACGTTCTCGCGCCCCGCGAGCGAGGCGCGGTCCTCGCCCCAGCACCACGGACCGGTCGTGCCCGCGCGGCAGGCGTACTCCCACTGGTCCTCGGTGGGCAGGCCCAGGTCGACGCGCCTCGCGAAGTCGGTGCACTCGTACCAGGTCACGCGCTCGACGGGGTGCAGGCCGCCGACGACGTCCTCGCCGCCGGGCATCCGCAGGGGCTCGGGCACGGGGTGGCCCATGCGCAGCTTGGAGTCGTTCGTGTCCATGCAGCGCTCCCACTGGGCCTGCGTCAGCTCGTACTTCGAGACGAAGAACGGCTCCAGCGTCACCTCGCGCGGGTCCTCGAGGACGGGCACGCGCTCGGGCTCGCCCGGCTCCGAGCCCGCCGTGAACGTGCCGCCCGGCAGCAGCACGAGCACGACCCCGGACTCGGGCGTCATCACGAGCCGGCCCGACCCGTCGTCGGCGGGGGCCGGGCGCTCGCCCGTGGCGACGTGCCAGAACTCCCAGAGCCCGGTGCGCGGGTGGTGCTGCAGCGGCACGAGGCCCGGCACGGGTTCCAGCTCGAAGCCGGCGAAGCGCGGGTCGGCCGCGACCTCGGCGGCCGCCCGGGCCCAGGCCGCGGCGTGGTCGTCGACGGTCCGGCGCACGACCGTGGAGGCGGCGGCGCGGCGCTCCTCCACGCGCGGCAGGCGCTCCGCCAGCGTCGTCAGGTCGGCCAGGAGCGGCGCGAGCGACGCCGAGGCGACGCCGGCCGCGGCCTCGTCCTCGTACGCGGCCCGGCGGGACAGCAGGTCCTGCACGCGCGCGATCCACGCGTCGAAGGCGGGGATGCGCGCCGGCAGGGCCGGGTACAGGTCTCTCTCCTGGCGGACGAGCACGTCCGCCGAGTCGAAGTCCAGCAGGCGCTCGGTGTAGGCCAGCGCCGCCTCGGCCTCGGCGCGGGCGGTCGCCTCGTCGTCGGCCGCGCGGCGCAGCCCGGCGACGAAGAGCCCGCCGGCGACGAGCAGCGTCGCCAGCCCGGCGGCGGCCGTCGCGGCGATGCCGCGGTTGCGCTGGAGGGCGAGGCGGGCCCGGTACAGCGGGTCGCCGCCGCGCGCGCGGACGGGGCGGCGGTCCAGGAAGCGCTCGAGGTCGCGAGCGAGCTCGAGCGTGTCCGCGTAGCGGTCGAGCGGCTTGCGCTCCATCGCCTTGCGGCAGATCGCGGCCAGCTCAGGCGCCACGTCGGGGTCGACCTCGAGCACGTCCGGCGGCGGGCCCTGCAGCAGGAGCCCCAGGACGGTGCGCGCCGAGATGCGCGAGCCCGACGCGACGTAGGGCATCTGGCCGGTGAGCAGCTGGTAGAGGATCGCGCCGATCGCGTAGACCTCGGAGCGGGGGCCCATCTCCTCGATGCGCCCCTCGGCCTGCTCGGGCGACATGTAGGAGGGCGTCCCGACGACGTCCCCGTCCATGGTCAGGAGCGGCGAGTCCGGGGTCTGCGACTTCGCCAGCGAGCGGTCGGTCGCCACGACGCTGGGCGGGTCGTCGGGGGCCGGCCGCAGCCGCAGGTCGCGCGTGTCCGGGCGGCCCATCACGCGCGACAGACCCCAGTCCATGACGTAGACCTCGCCGAAGCGCCCGACCATGACGTTCGCGGGCTTGAGGTCGCGGTGCAGCACGCCCTTCGAGTGCGCGTAGGCCATCGCCTCGCACACCTTGATCACGACGCCCAGGGCGCGCGTGCGCGTCCAGCCCTGCTCGCCGCCGGCGACGAGCTCGAGCACGGCCTTGAAGTCGCGCCCACGGATCAGGGGCATCGTGAAGTACACGCGGCCCTCGGAGTCCACCCCGAGCTCGTGCACGGGCACGATCCCGGGGTGCTCGAGCTGGCCGGTGACCTGGGCCTCCTCGAGGAAGCGCGTCAGCGAGCGCCCGGGGGCCTCGCCGGCCGCTGCGGGCTCGGCGTCCTCCGGCAGCACCTTCATGGCGAGCGTGCGCCGCAGGTCCTGGTCCCAGGCCCGCAGGATCACGCCCATCCCCCCGCGCGCCACCTCGCCGCGCAGCTCGAAGCGCTCGTCCCGCCGGCGGCCGTCCGTCAGGCGGGCGATCAGCCGGCGCGTCTCCTCGGCCTCGGCCTCGCTCCAGGAGCGCGCCCGCGCCCCGCGCTCGGCCCGGAAGCGCGCGAGCCGGTCGGCCGCCTCCGCCTCCAGCTCGTCCGCCGCGCCCGCATCGCCCAGGCGGTCCTGGAGCGCGCCGAACTCGGCCCGCAGGGCCCTCAGCTCCGCGTCCAGGCCCGCGTGGCGCCTGCACAGCCGCTCGAAGGCCACCTCGTCGCCCACCTCGTGGTCCGACAGGAAGGCCGCCAGGACGTCCTCGGCGCGGGCACGCCGCTGCTCGCTGGAAACCAGCATGCGCTCTCCTCGGTTCGCGTTTCCCTTCGGGAGTGAAAAGGCGGGACCCGCGCCGCACCCCCTCCCCGAGGCATCGGCGCGGGTCCCTGCTCCCCTGCCCCTGGAAGCGGCGACCGCGCGGGGAACGCAGGGGGAACCGCGAAAAAAAGAGCCCGGCGGCGGCCGGGCGCTCGGGGGGCGGCGGGCTCCCGGGCGGGAGCCGTCTAGCGGGGAGCCCCGAGGGGCTGCTCGCGCGGCTCGGCGCTCGCCCCGGACGGGGTGCGCGGCTCGCGGAGGGAGCGCAGGAAGTCCTCGCGGCGGGTGGCGTACTCGCGGCGCCAGCTGCCGAGGGCCTTGCCGAAGCGGAAGCCGACCAGGGTGGTCAGGAACTCCCAGCAGGTGGACGCGTTGACGTGCGAGAGGCCGTTGCCGCGCATGCGCGCGAAGACGTTCAGCTCGAAGATGCGCACGCCCATGTAGTGCGCCTTGACCATCATCTCCGGGTCCAGGAACCAGCGCCTCGAGCGCAGGTCCATCACGTCCAGCACGGCGCGGTGGGCGATCTTGGGGCTGCCGTTCACGTCGAGGGTGTCGATGCGCGGCCAGAGCAGCAGCACGAACAGGTTGTAGGCGACCGAGACGACCTTGCGGCGGAAGCCGTCCAGGCGGAACCGGCGGCGGACCTTGCCGATCGTCAGCGAGTCCATGTTCTTCATCACCGAGAACAGGCGCGCGACGTCCTCCGCGTCGACCTGGCCGTCGGCGGGAATGATCCCGACCCACGGGGCGCGGCAGACGGGGATCGACTCGAGCACGCCCTTGCCGTAGCCCTCGTTGAGCTCCACTCGGTGCGGCACGACCGGCAGGCCCTGCGCGGCGAACTCCGCCAGGATCTCGCCGGTGCGGTCGGTGGAGCCGTTGTCCACGGCCACGAGCTCGAGGCGGTGCCCGGCCTCCTCGAAGGCCTTCACGAACTCGGGGATCGTGTACGGGATCACCTCCTGCTCGTTGTAGCAGGGCATGATGAACGAGATCTCCGGGTCCGCGGGGACGCCGGCGGGTCGGCGGGGATCAGGCATCGTCCTGGGCGCCCACGAGCTGCTCGTCGCGCTCGTGGACGAAGGCGCGTCGCAGGTCGCGCGCGAACATCGTGCGGGTGAACTTGCCCAGGCCGGAGGGGTGCTCGCCGAACACCTCGATCTTGGCGTTGATGAGGTTCTGCTTGTCGCGGTCGACCACGGCGCGCAGCACCTGGGGCTCGTCGTAGCGATAGTCCGACAGCGGGCGGACGTAGCCGTCCGCGGACCACGTGTCGACGTCGAAGGCGGTGCTCCACGCGACCTCGCGCGCCATCTCCTGCTCGAACGGCGCGTGCAGCATCACCGCGCGCATGTAGCCGCCGAGGGTGCGCAGCTCCTCGGGGTCGTAGGCGGTGCCCCGCTCGGCGAGCGTGCGCGCGACGACCTCCTCGAGGAACTCGATCGAGGGCCCGGTCGCGTAGAAGCGGCCGATCATCGAGTACTTGCTGAGCAGGTTGCCGCCCAGCGTGCCGTCGACCAGCTCGTGGTAGTGCTCGTGGGACCACGCCAGGCACTCCTCGCGGGACCCGAACAACTCCTCCTCGCCCTCGCGCACGAAGTCGTCGATGACCTTGCGCAGCTCGGCCGGCGCGTCGTCCAGGGAGTCCTTCAGCGCGCGCACGAGGTCGAACTCCTTCAGCCCGTGGTGGCGCGCCCAGGCGAAGGGCTCGTCGAAGTTGCCCTCGTAGAAGTAGATCGTGAGCAGCAGGTGGAACACGCGGATGTACAGGTAGTCCTCGTACGAGAACTGCGGCGTGGCCACCACCATCTCCTCGACCTCCACGACCGGCTCGCCGGTGTAGTTGCCGATGTTGCGCGCGACCATGCGCCAGCGCGTGTCGAAGCCGAAGCGCTCGCGCGACTCGGGGTCGGACAGCTCGGCGCCGTGCAGCAGCATGAGCTGGTGCGCGGAGACCCGCTTCGCGCCGGCGTCCAGGAAGTCCTCGATGGCCTTCAGGAACGACTCCTTCGTCTCGCCCGGCAGGCACATGATGAGCTCGCCGTAGGACTGCATCCCCTGGGCGCGCAGCTCGTCCTGGATCTTCGCGTAGGTCTCCAGCTTGATGTTCGAGCGCTTGATGTTCTTCAGCGCGACCGGGTTCATCGACTGGACCGCCGACGTCATCGGCAGCGCGCCGTTGACCTTGCGCATCACCTGGATGATGCGCTCGCCCTTGTTCTTGCCCGTCGTCGTGCGGATGTAGCGCGGCCAGCCGTACTTGCCCTGGAGGTGGCCGATGAAGTCGGCGATCTCGAGGTCCTGCTCGTACATGCCGAAGTTGTCGTCGGCCATCGCGAGCGTGATCTCGGGCTTGATGCGCTCGGCCAGGTAGACCAGGTCGGCCTGGATGTTCTCGACCGAGTGCGAGAACACCTTGCTGTTCGAGCGCACCCCCGAGTTGCAGAAGGTGCACGTGAACGGGCACCCGCGGTTGGTCTGCAGCAGCGGGAAGTAGCCGGTCCTCAGGAACGGGTCCAGCAGCCCGGCGAGGTACGGCGAAGGGATGTCGTCGAGGTCGCGCAGCCGCGGGACCTCGTCGCCCTTGACCAGCTCGCCCGTGCGCGGATCGACGAAGTGCATGCCGGGCGCGGCCTCCTCGAGCACGCCCTCGACGCGCCGGCCGACGTCGCCGAAGCGCTCGACGAGGTTCAGGAACGCCACCTCGCCCTCGTAGGTCGGCCCGTTGACGTAGACGTCGACGCCGTCCAGCGAGCGCAGGAACTCCGCGCGCACGGAGTCCACCAGGGGGTAGTTCGGGCCCCCCATGCACACCAGGGTGCCCGGGTTGCGCGCCTTCGCGTAGATCGCGAAGTGCTTCGAGAGCTCCTCGTTCCAGGCGTAGTTCGAGAGCCCCAGCACGTCCGGGGGCGCCTCGTCGAGCGCCGTCTTGAGGTCCTGCGGCTCCCGGAAGATGCGGGCCTCCACCTCCGGACCCAGCCGGGACTGCGCCTTCAGGTACATCGCCAGGTTGGCGATCGCCATCGGGTACACGTCCGAGCTGACGGTCAGCAGGTTGTGGCCCAGGTCGGCCAGGTAGATGCGCATCGTCTTGGTCCCCTCGGGGCTCCGTGCTTCCCTGCCCTGGAGCCCGAGACCCCTCCCAGCGCCGGGACACGGCGCCGCCGGGGGCCCTCGGGACCCATGCTAACCCGCCCCGACCGCCGCGTCCTTCGACGCCGCGGGCCGGAGAGGGACTTTCTCATCGGCCGGAGGGCCCTCCGGGCTGGTGTCCGCTCGCCTCCGTCGAGGATCCGGGACGCGGAGGGCGCCGGGACGCGCCTCCGGCGTCGCCCGCGGGCGCGAGCGGCCTACTGCACGTAGCCCAGCTCGCGGAGGGTCTCGAGCACGTCCTCGCGCGTCCCGCCGGCGCCCCCGGCGGCCTCGGCGGACCAGACCGGCCGGTGGGCGCCCCAGCTCGGCACGCGCTCGCGCGGCAGCTCCGCGGCGACGGCCGGCAGCAGGGCCGCGGTCACCGCCGTCCCGGGCATCTCCTCCGAGGCGGGCAGCCCCAGCAGCCCCAGCACGGTGGGCGCGACGTCCAGGACGTGCGGCCCGGGGCCCTCGAGGCGCGCCCCGGCCCGCGCCGCGGGCCCGCTGAGCAGGAAGACGCCGTCGGGAGCGTGGTAGTGGCCGTAGCGGCCGGCGGCGTAGCTCCAGCCGTGGTCGGACACCACGAGCCACGTCGCGCCTTCCCCCACGGCGGCGCGCAGCTCGCCGACGAGGGCGTCGACGCGCTCCCAGTAGCGGTCGATCACGGCCAGGAAGCGCGGGTCCCGCTTCGCGTGGAACTCGATGCGGTGGCCGATGGCGTCCACGCCCTGCAGGTACACCGCCAGCAGGCGCGGGTCGTGGTCGGCCAGGACGGCGCGCGCGGACTGGACGGCGAAGCGGTCCTCCTCGGCGATGTTCAGGACGAGCTTGGGCAGGCCCGGGTCGTCGACCAGCGCGTCGCGGTGCTCGGCGTCGAGGTCGGCGAAGAGCGGCCACGTCTCGACCACCCGGCGCGCCTCCGCGCGCTCGTCGCCGGCGCCCCAGCGGCGCGCGGGGTCGGCCAGCGCGGCCTCGTCCAGCACCGCGGCGCGCGCCAGCAGGTCGGGCGGGTGCGTGATCGTCGGGTCGAGCTCCAGGTCCGCCGCGGGACCGGCCGCGAGCTGCTCCAGGACGTGGCAGGCGTTGCCGCGCGGCGCGTTGTCCGAGACCAGCGCCCCGTGCACCTCCTCGGCGGGCCAGGTCGCCCACCAGCGCACGACGCCGACGGGGAGCCCGCGGTCGGAGAGCACGTTCCACAGCGCCTTCACGCGCCGGTGGTAGGCGCGGATCGGCTCCTCGCGCAGGACGCCCGCCTCGACCAGCCCGTAGACGAGCGGCGTCAGGCCGACGTGGGTCGGCATCGGCCAGGGCGTCAGCCCGGGGTCCTGGGCCAGCCGCTCGACGGCCCGCAGGCGCTGCACGCCCAGCGCGAAGCCCGGCAGCGGCACCTCGGTGAAGTCCAGCACGCCGTGCTCCTCCGGCGGCCGGCCCGTGGCGACCGACGTCCAGATCGTCGGCGACCACGTCGGCAGCAGGGTGCGCAGCGGCGCGGAGGTGCCCTCGTCCACGAGCCGGGCGAGGTTGGGCAGCCGCCCCGCGTCGAGCAGGGGCTGCAGGTGCAGCCAGTCGGCGCCGTCGATGCCCAGCAGCACGACGCGCGGCACCGCGCCGGCCGCGGCCTCGACCGCCGGCGGGTCGCCGGCGCCGGCGACGGACCGCGCGGGCACGAGGCCGGCGACGGTGGCCAGCGGCAC
>JAUIDW010000547.1 GCA_030428395.1 bacterium
GACCACGGCGTCCGAGGTCGTCGGCGCGGCTCGCTCGACGGTGTGCTCGCTCATCTACGGCTCCTCCCACCTGCCGCGGATCATGCCGGCGGCTCCAGCCCGCGCTCACGGAACCAGGCGCGCAGGCGCTCGTTGTCCGCGTCCGCGCTGGCCCGACGCTGCTCCGCCGCGACGCGCGCCGCGTCCGCGCTCACCCGACGCTGCTCCGCCGCGACGCGCGCCGCGTCCGCGCTGGCAGCGCGCTGCTCCGCCGCGCGTCGCGCCGCCTCGCGCTCCTGTGTGGTGAGGAAGCGCTGGCCGTCCGGCCCGTACAGCCGCAGCTGCTCGCCGTGCTCGAACCGCACGCCCAGCCGCGGGCTGACCCAGCCGTCCATCGCCGCGATCGCCTCGTACCGGCCGTCCCGCAGCACCCAGCCGAGCAGCCGGTTCTCCTGAGGGTAGTACCGGTAGTACTCCTCCACCCCCAGCGCCTCGTAGATCCGCTGCTTGCGGGCCATCTCGCCCGCCCGATTGCCCGGCGAGTCGACCTCGAACACCACCTGGGGCGCCACGCCCCCCTCCTCCCACTGCCGGTACGAGCCCCGGTAGCCCTTCGGCCGACCGAACACCACCATCGCGTCCGGCGCGATCCGCTTCCCGGGGTCGCCCTCGGCGTAGTACCACAGCAGGTCACCCGCCACGTACACGTCCTCTCGCCCCGCGAACAGCAGCTCCAGGTTGTTCTCGAGCAGCACGATCCAGTCGAACTGCAGGTCGTTCTCCGCCATGGGCTGCCCATCGCTGTCCGGGTAGACCACGGCGTCCGAGGTCGTCGGCGCGGCTCGCTCGACGGTGTGCTCGCTCATCTACGGCTCCTCCCGGGTCCATCGAAGGCTACGGGGGCCCGATGACAGATCCGTGTCGACCGAGTCTAGAAAATCGCCGGCCCCGCGCGCTACTCGCGCGTCGGGTCGTCGACGCCCAGCTTGGCCTCCAGCCGGCGCGCGAAGGCGATCAAACGCTGGCCGCGCTCGGCCCAGGGGGGACCGCAGAGCACCAGCAGCGCGCCCAGGGAGCGGCCGCGACGTCGCTCGCTCCAGCGCAGCAGCCGGACGTGCTCCTCGGCCCACTCGATCATCTGCGACGGATCGACGCGGCCGAGCTGGATCGTGCGCTCGTGCGCGCCGACTTGCCCGTACAGCCCGACGCCGCTCAAGGTGATGCGCACCTCCTCGAGCATCAGCGCCACGCGCGCGGGCGCGCCGCCGCCGTCGGGGCGCAGCCGCAGCACCAGCTCCGAGTCCGGCGGCCGGCGGCGCAGCCAGGCGCGGATCAGGTCCATCGCGTCGCTGGCGTCGCGAATCAGCCGCCAGCGCGGGTCCGCGGCCGCCTTGCCCTCGGGGCGCAGCGCGGGCCCGACGACCGGATCGCGCGCGAGCTTCTCGCGCCAGAAGACGACGCGGGCCGGGTCGCGCCGCAGCTCGACCAGCGCCTGCGCCAGCCAGCGGTCGGGCCGCGACGACCGCTCCCGCGCCAGCGCGAGGTCCACGCGGGCCAGCATCCGCCGGCGGGCCGCCGGTGATGACGTGGTACACCGTGGCGGCAAGGCCGTAGATGTCGGTCCAGGGTCCCTGACGCTGGCCGGTGCCCGCAT
>JAUIDW010000231.1 GCA_030428395.1 bacterium
GGGTCGGTCGGGGTGGAGATCTTCTTCCGGCAGCCCGACGAGAACGGGCTGGTGCACCGGTACTCGATCGAGACCGTCGTCCGCATGAGGAACAGCGAATCGCTGGTGGGGTGAGGACATGAGACAGAACAGGAACGGAAACCACTCGCGCAGCGGCATGGCGCTGCTGTACGCGGCCTTCGGCGCCTTCGTCGCCGCGGGCATGGTGTCGGTGCTGCTGACGCTCTCGATGTCGTCCAGCCGGATGGCCGCCGTCTCGGAGGGGCAGACGCAGGCCTCCTACGCCGCCGAGGGGGCGGTCGAGGCGGCCAAGAAGAGCGTCCAGACCGCCATCGCCAACTTCGCCCCCGTGCCCACGGCCGGCGCCGTGACGATCGAGGGCAACCAGGTCGGCTACACGATCACGCCCACGGGCTTCGCCGCGGTGACCACCGACGGCTCGGGCCTGCAGCGGACGATGACCGGGTACCAGATCAGCGCGACGGCGAACGTCGACGGGCACCAGGCGACGGCCAACCGGCTGGTCAACGTGTCCTCGGTGCCGCTGTTCCAGTTCGCGGTGTTCTACAACAACGACCTCGAGATCAACCCGGGCCCGGACATGACGCTGGGCGGGCGGGTGCACTCGAACGGGAACATGCACCTGGGGTCGGGCAGCACGCTGACGGTCGACTCCAACTACCTGCGGGCGGTGGGGGACATCTACCGGCACCGCAAGGACGACCCGAACAGTTCCCAGGGCCGCGTGAAGATCCGCGAGTGGGTCAACGACCCGTTCGACTCGTCGGAACCGGTGGCGTTCCGCAACATGCACAACAAGGGCCAGCTCGACGCCCTGGGCGTTCCGAACGTCAGCGGCTACGACAGCAACTTCACGTCCGACTACGACGGGGACGGGGACGGGGACTACTACGGGCCCAACGACTTCCTCGGCTGGGACCTGGGTGCGCTCGAGTACTGGGACGAGCCCACCGGCTACACCAACGGCACCGGGCACACCGTCCTGACCAGCGACCACGGCATGAGCGAGGCGGTCACGCCCAGCGTCGGTTCGGTGGCCATGTTCGACGCCGTGCCGGGCGGCACGGGCGGCAACTTCGTCTGGGACGGCTCGCAGCAGAAGTACGTGCCCGCGAGCGTGCCCGGGACCGGGACGCACGACAAGGGCTACTACCACGCCAGCGCCGACCTCTCGATCATCACGAACGACGACGGGTCGATCGAGGCGTACGACTCGGCGGGCAACTCCGTGTCGCTGCCGGCCGGCGCCGTGACGGTGAAGTCGATGTTCGACGCCCGCCAGGGCGGCGACGTGCAGATCACCGAGATCGACATGTCGGTGCTCAACGGCTCGCCCTCCTTCCCGGCGAACGGCCTGCTCTACACGGGGTCGTACGGCGCGGGGTCGGGCGTCGACGCGCACGGCGTCCGGCTGGTCAACGGCTCGGAGCTGGCCAACGCGCTGAGCGTGGTGACCGAGAACTCGCTCTACGTCCAGGGCGACTACAACACGGTCAACAAGAAGCCGGCCTCGGTGATCGCGGACGCGGTCAACCTGCTGTCGAACTCCTGGGACGACTCGAAGTCGAGCGGCAACCTGCCGAGGGCCACCGAGACCACCTACAACATGGCCATGATCACGGGCAACCAGGACACGACCGTGGGTGGCTACAACGGCGGCCTCGAGAACCTGCCGCGCTTCCACGAGGGCTGGAGCGGGGTGGACTGCAACATCTCCGGCTCGTTCGTGAACACGTGGCTCAGCAACCACGCCACGGGTGCGTGGCGGTACGGCGGCGACCGCTACAAGGCGCCGAACCGCAACTGGAACTACGACCCGATGTTCAACAACGTGGCCAACCTGCCGCCCTTCACGCCGATGGCCGTCAGCGCCATCGACGTCGCGACCTTCTGAGGGACGGCCGGAGCCCCGCCGCGCCCGAGGGGTGCGGCGACGGGACCGCGGGCGCCGTCGGCTCGACCGGCGGCGCCCGCTCCCGTTGCGGGTCGCGCGACCTTGGTCTAGGCTTCGCCGCGCTCGCGCCGACCCGCCCCACACGACCGCACGCCCCCGGGCCGGGGCGACCAGCCCCGACACGCGCCCCCGTTGAGCGACCCCTCCCCGGACCCCGCGCCGCCGCCCGGCGACGAACGCCCGATCCTCCGCGTCGAGGGCCTGTCCAAGACCTACGACGGGCAGCTGGCCGTGGACGACCTCTCGTTCGCGGTGCGGGGCGGCGAGGTGCTCGGCATGGTGGGGCCGAACGGCGCCGGGAAGACCACGTCGCTGCGCTCGATCGTGGGCGTCCTGCCGATCGCGCAGGGGCGGGTGACGGTGTGCGGACACGACGTGTCGCGGCACGAGCGCGAGGCCAAGTCCCAGCTCGCCTGGGTGCCGGAGAACCCGCAGCCGTTCGACTCGCTGACGGTGTTCGAGCACCTGGAGTTCACCGCCGAGCTCTACGGCGTCCGCGACTGGGACGCGCGCGCGGAGCACCTGCTCGAGTACTTCGAGCTCGGGGACAAGCGCGACGCCCTGGGGGGCGAGCTGTCCCGCGGGATGCGCCAGAAGCTGGCCTTCTGCTGCGCCTGGCTCCCGCGGCCGCGGCTGGTGCTGCTGGACGAGCCCCTCTCGGGGCTGGACCCGCGCGGCATCCGCTCGGCCAAGCAGGCCATCCGGGACGTGGCCGCGGAGGGGACCGCGGTCATCCTGTCGTCCCACCTGCTCGAGCTGATCGAGGCGCTGGCGAGCCGCATCCTGATCCTCGACCACGGGCGCAAGGTGTTCGACGGCACGCTGACCGAGGCCCGCGACACGCTCGCGCCGGAGGCCGGCTCCAGCCTCGAGGAGATCTTCCTGGCCGCGACCGGGCCGCGCCCGCAGCCCGGTCCGGAACCGGCGGAGCCGGCCGATCCGGGCGGCTGGGGGGGCGGCGCGGGGGACGCGTCGTGATCGCGGGCCACCCCGCGCTGCGCCTGCTGGCCCGGCGCAAGCTGCGGGGCGTCGTCCGCAAGCAGAAGCGCCGCCTGCGCACGCCCTCGGGCATCCTCTTCGGGCTGATCGGTTTCGGACTGTTCGGCCTGTACCTCGTCAGCATCGTCGCCGGCCAGGCGCTGCGCGACGACCCGGTCGTCCTGGGTCCGGGCGTGGTCTCGCTCGGGGCCATCGTGCTGACGGTGCTGACGCTGACGAACGCGCTGTCCCACCGCGGGCTGTACCTGCCGCCGGAGGAGATCGAGGTGCTCTTCAGCGCGCCCGTCTCGCGCTCGGACGTCGTGCGCTACCGGCTGCTCGCCAGCGCCGGGAAGTCGATGCTCGGCGCGACCTTCATCGGGCTGATCGTCATGCAGCGCATGCCGCAGCCTGCCCTGGCCTTCGTCGGGGTGTTCGTGGCGGTGCAGATGCTCCCGGTGGTGGGGCAGGCGGCGTCGATCCTGGCGGGGCGCGCCGAGAAGGGCTTCCTGGCCCGCCTGCCCCGGGGGCTGCTCACGACCACGAGCCTCGTGGCCGTGCTCCTGCTGGTCTACGTGACGCTCACGTTCATGCTGGGGTCGCGGGGCGGGCTGCTCGAGCGCCTGCCGATCCGCGGCGGGGCCGCCGAGCTGGTCGAGCACCCCGCCGTCCGCGCGCTGTCCCTGCCGCTGCACCCCTGGGTCGCCATGATCACGGCGGAGACCGTGCCCGTGTTCCTGTTCTGGTTCGCGCTCTGCGCGCTGGTCTGGATCGCGGCGTTCGAGGCCACCGCCCGGCTGCCGGTCGACTTCCGCGAGCTCTCGCTGCAGACCTCCGCCGACGTGGCGAGCCGCATCCAGCGCATGCGGCGCGGCGGCGGCGCCGCGTCCAGCCGCGCCACGCGGAGCGGGCTCGGTCGCCGCGTCCCGTGGCTGTTCGGGCGCTCGCCGTTCGGCGCGGTCGCCTGGCGCAAGACGGTCGGCGTCGCGCGCAAGGCGCGCGGGACGCTGTTCGTGTCGGCCGCGATCCTGCTCGTGCTGTCGGTGGCCCTGTCGTCGTTCGGCCCCGACGACCGCGAGCAGGCCGGGCTGCTGCAGGTGCTCTCGCTGAGCGTGTTCGGCGTGGTCTACCTCGGCGCGGGCCTGCGCTTCGACTTCCGCGACGACCTCGAGCAGATGGAGAGCATCAAGGCCTGGCCGCTGCGGCCCGCGACGGCCTTCCTGGCGACCATCCTGCCGCAGGCGGTGCTCGTCAGCGCCCTGATCGTCCTCGTGCTGCTGGTACGCACCGCGGTGGCCGGGCGAGTCGAGCCGCTCGCGCTGGCCGCGCTCCCCGCCGTGCCGGTCCTCGCGCTCGTGTGGGGCGCGGTGGACAACGCGGTCTACCTGTTCTCGCCCGTGCGCTACGTCCCGGGGCAGGACGGCGCGATCCAGAACATGGGCCGCGCGCTCGTGCTGATGTTCGTGCGCCTCGTGGTCGTCGGCGGCATCGCGGCGACCGTGTCGCTCGCCGCCCTGCTCCCGCTCGCGTTCGGGCTGGAGGGACCCGCGGCCGTGGCGCTGGGCATCGTCGCCGGCAGCGTGGTGGTGGGCGCGGACCTGGCGGCGCTGATCGCCGTGGGCGGCCGCATGTTCCGGCGTTTCGACGTGGCGCGCGACCGCGGTTGACGCGCGGGGCGCGGGTGTGCGTTCGCGCACGCCCGCAGCGTTTCCCGAGCGAGCGCGCCGCCGGGGACGTTTCTCCTGCGTGTCGCTTCACCCTGCGTGGGGCGACCGAGCCGACGTGCGTCGCGTCGCATCCAGGCGCGCGTCGTCCCCCCGTTCGCGCGAACCTCGGCTAGGGTGGCGAGGACCATGGGCTCGCCCGTTCCACGGCAAGCTCACCACCGCCTCGGGCCCGGGTTCCTCGTGCTCTGGGCCGGGGTGCTGATCTTCGCGGTCGTCCTGCGCACGGCCTACCTGCAGGCGCAGGTGGTCCAGGGAGACGAGGTGCAGGGCATCCTGATCGGCCGCAGCCACACCTGCGGCCAGATCGTCACGCGCTTCTTCGAGGCCGACCCGAGCTTGCCCATCGCGGTCTGGTGTCGCCTGCTCGCGATCTCGGTCGGCCTCGAGGAGCTGGGCCTGCGCCTGCCCTTCGCCCTCGCGGGGATCGCGCTGGTCCTGCTCCTCGCGCACGCGTCGCGCGACTGGATGCCGCCGCTCGAGCGCTTGCTGTTCGTCGCGCTGCTCGCGGTGTCCCCGCTGCTGGTGCACTGGAGCCGGCTGGCGCGCCCGTACGCCCTGGTGGCCCTGCTGGGGTGCGCGGCGGTCGTCGCCCTGCTGCACCTGCGCGACGGCGGCTCGCGGCGCTGGTTCCTCCTGGCGGCGGTCAGCCAGGCCGGCATGCTGGTCTTCAGCCCGACCGCGCTGCCGAGCATCGTCGGCCTGGGGCTCGGCGCCCTCGTCCTGGGCCGCCGCGACGGCTCGCCGCGGTGGCGGGCGGCGCTGCCCTCGGTCGCCGGCGTGGCGCTCGCGGCGCTCCTGCTGGCGCCCGCGCTGCCGAGCCTCGTCGACGTGACCCACGGCAAGCTGGGCGCGGAGGGCGGGGTGACGCCGACGACCCTGCTCGAGGCCGGCCGGCTGGCGTCGGGGTTCGCGCACGGCGCGGCGGGCAACCTCCTGGCGGTGCTGGCCGTCGGCGTCGCGCTCGCGGGCTGGGGGCGGCTGTTCGCGCGCGACCGCGCGCTGGCGCTCGCGGCGCTGGCCGTGCTGCTCGTGCCGATGATCGGCTACGGATTGACGTCCGTGTACCTGATCGAGCGGGGGGTCGTCTTCGTGCGCTACCAGGCGCTCTGCGTTCCCTGGTTGCTGGGCTTCCTCGCGTACGGGCTCGGGGGCCTGTACCGGGTGGTCGCGCGCGGCCCGGCGTGGGTCCGGGCCGCCGCGGGCGTCGCGCTCGCCGCCCTCCTCGGTCTCCACGTCCTGCTGGGGCCGCTGCCCAGCGGCCTGCCGCCCGCCAACCCCTTCGGGCTCGGCCGCTCCTCCATGGTCCTGCCGCCGGCCCCGATGCGCGCGCAGACCCTGCCGGACTTCTACGCGGAGCTCCCGCGGGACGCGGTGCTCGTCGAGTGGCCGAGCGACTCCACGCTGGAGGCGATCCAGGTGGCGTACCAGCACAGCCACGGCCGCCGGGTCGTGCGCTGGTACCCGGTGCGCGCGCCGCTCCAGGGTGACGCGCGGTGCTGCCTGCGGACCTTCGTCGTCGACCAGGGGTGCCCGTCGGAGGAGGTGCCGCCCGGCGCCTACCTGGTGTTCCACAAGCGCCCGCGGGTCGAGGCCTCGTGGTTCCGCTACGGCCGCCGTCCGACCCCGGCGTCCGCCGGCGCGGCGTGGGACGGGCGCAAGCAGGTCGTGCGGGACCTGCAGAGCTCCTGCGAGGTGGTCTGCGGACCCCCCGTGTTCGAGGACCGCTGGATCCGCGCCTACCGCATGCCCTGAGGCTCAGCGCGCGCCGAGCGCCGCGCGCAGGTGGGGGAGCAGGCGCCGCATCGTCGCGTCGTTCGCGTAGCCGACGAACGAGACGGGGGTCGTGGCGTCGAGCGGGAAGTCGAGCGGCGCGCCGTCGGGCGCGACGACCTCGCAGCCCGCCGCCCGCGCGCAGGCGATCGCCGCGGCGACGTCGTAGGGCTTCGCCGTGACCGCGGGCGCGCCGGCGCGCTCGTGCAGGTCCGCGCGCAGGTCCGCGACGAAGCGGTACGTCCCCAGCGCGAGCAGGACCAGTTGACCCGCGTTGCTGATGTACTGGTCGTCGTAGCAGCTGCGCATGTCCGCGCCCTCGAGGCGCGCGAGCCGCTCGAAGAACGCCGCCTCGATCGCGGCGAGCGCCGGCCGCTGGGCGGGGAGGTAGCGGAAGAAGGGGAAGTAGCCGTGGTCCACCCGGTCGTCCGCGTCGGCGCGCAGCTCGCGCGACTCGACCGGGCGTCCGTCCTCGAGGTCGCGGACCTCCAGCGTCGCGCGTGGCCCCGACAGGTCGCCGGTGAGGCGCCGGGCGCGGGCCGCGCCCGAGACCGGGAGCTCGCTCAGGAGCCCCGCGCGCACGTCGGCCATCGAGGGCGCCCCCGGCCCCGGTCCGGCGTAGGCCAGGGCGGTCCAGGCCGGCCGCAGGTCGGCCATCAGGTTGCGGGTCCCGTCGATCGGGTCGAGCACGAGGCGCGGCCCGCCGTGGTCGAAGCCGTCCAGCGCGCGGGTCCCGCCCGCGCCCCCGGTGGGATCGGGCCCCACGTGGCGCCAGCCCTCGTCCTCGGTCAGGAGCGAGAGGGGCTCGCGGCGCGCCACCTCGAGGAGCCACGCCGAGACCGCGTCCTCGGCGCGGACGTCCGGCGCGAAGGTCACGTCGCCGGCCCCCGCGCGGACCGGCCGCGTCACGCCGGCGCCCGCGCCGCGCGTGGCCGCGCGGACGCGGTCGCACAGCTCCTCCAGCCGCGGACGCCAGCGTTCGAAGCCTCGGCTCTGCATTGAGGACGGCACGGGCCCGCCTAAGATGTCCGCCCCCTCGTCCCGCGTCCACGATTCCCGAACATCCCCATGACCGAAGAAGTCCGCGACGTCGTCATCATCGGATCCGGCCCGGCCGGCTACACCGCGGCCATCTACGCCGCGCGCGCCAACCTGCGGCCGCTGCTCTTCGAGGGCCTGCAGCCCGGCGGGCAGCTCACGATCACGACGGACGTCGAGAACTACCCCGGCTATCCCGACGGCGTGATGGGCCCGGAGATGATGGAGCAGTTCAAGCGCCAGGCGGAGCGCTTCGGCACCGAGACGAAGTTCGAGATGATCACGGAGGTCGACGTGTCGACGCGGCCGTTCGTGCTCAAGAGCGACTTCGGCGAGTACCGCGCCCACGCGGTGATCGTGTGCACGGGGGCCAGCGCCAAGCTGCTCGGGATCGAGAACGAGTCGAAGCTGATGGGGCACGGCGTCTCCGCCTGCGCGACCTGCGACGGCGCGTTCTTCAAGGACAAGGACGTCCTGGTGGTCGGCGGCGGCGACACCGCCATGGAGGAGGCCAACTTCCTGACCCGCCACGCCGCGAAGGTGACGATCGTCCACCGCCGCGAGGGCTTCCGGGCGTCCAAGATCATGCTCGAGCGCGCCCAGGCGAACCCGAAGATCGACTGGCTGCTGCACCGGGTCGTGGTCGACTGCCTGGCGGGCGACGACGGCAAGCTCCGCGCGGTGAAGCTCGAGGACCCGCGCTCGGGCGAGGTCACCGAGCACGCCACCGACGGCCTCTTCGTGGCGATCGGACACCAGCCGAACTCCGACCTGTTCCGCGGCAAGCTGGACATGGACGAGACCGGCTACATCACCGTCCACGACGGCACGTACACGTCGGTCGAGGGCGTGTTCGCCGCGGGCGACATCGCCGACCACGTCTACCGCCAGGCCGTGACCGCGGCGGGCATGGGGTGCATGGCCGCCATCGACGCCGAGCGCTGGCTCGAGCGCCAGGCCTTCGCGCACTCCGGGGCCGGGACGGCGTGAGCCCCGAGTCCGCCCGCGAGCCCTCCCGGGGGAACGGCCGGCACGTCGTCGTCACCGGCGCGGGGACCGGCATCGGCCGCGCGATCGCCGAGCGCTT
>JAUIDW010000548.1 GCA_030428395.1 bacterium
CGCCAGCGATCGCGGTCCGCGTCGTCGCGCGCGACGCTGGCGCCGAGCGGCAGGTGGCAGCCGCCGCCCGCCGCCGCGAGCAGCAGGCGCTCGGCCGCGACGGCCGCGGCGGTGTCGTCGTCGTGCAGCGCGCGCCGGCAGAGCGCGAGCAGCTCGGTGTCGTCGGCGCGGGCCTGGATCGCGAGCGCGCCCTGGGCCGGGGCGGGGACCACGAGGTCCAGCGGCAGGTCGACGGCGACCAGCGCGCCGGTGTCCAGCCCCAGCCGCTCGAGGCCCGCCGCCGCGAGCAGGATCGCGTCGTACGCGCCGTCGGCCAGCTTGCGGACGCGCGTCGGCACGTTCCCGCGCAGGTCGGCGATCGCGAGGTCGGGGCGCAGCGCGAGCAGCTGCTCCGCGCGCCGCGGCGAGCTGGTGCCCACGCGCGCGCCCGGGCGCAGCGGCAGCAGCGGCGCGTCCCGGTCGAGCGCCCCGGGGGCGACCAGCAGGCGCTCGGCGCGCGGTCCGCGCGGCGGCACGGCGGCGATGGTCAGCCCGGGCGGCGTCTTCGTCTCGAGGTCCTTGTGGCTGTGCACCGCGACGTCGACGCGTCGCTCGAGCAGCGCGCGCTCGATCTCGACGGTGAAGAAGCCCTGCCCGCCGACCTCCTGCAGGGGCCGGTCCTGGATGGCGTCGCCGCGCGTCTTCAGCACGACGAGCTCGACCTCGACGCCGGGCTGCTCGGAGAGGCGGTCGCGCACGAAGTGCGCCTGCCAGAGCGCCAGGTCGGAGCCGCGCGTCCCGACGCGGACCTTCACGCGGCGCCCTCTTCCGGGCGGGGCCCCCGACGCGGCCCGGACTGCGGCCCGGACCGGGGCTCGTCGGACCCGGCCCCGTCCAGCGGCCCGACCTCGTCCGGCGGCGTCTCGCCGGCGGACGCCGCCAGCCGGCGCAGGGCCGAGACGGGCAGGTGGCGCAGGCGCCCGAAGGTGCTGCGCGCCCAGCGCTCGACGGCGGCGCGCTGGGTGTCGTCGAGCTTCGCCAGGCGGCCGTTGTGGAGGTCGCCCAGCGCGTGCTCGAGCAGGTCCTGGGAGTTCGCGCGCAGCTCGGCGAGCAGCGCCTCGACCAGCGGGCCGGAGCGGCGCCGCGTCAGGGCGGCGAGCCGCTCCTCGATCAGCGCCTCCGCCCGGTCCGCCTCGCGGGCCCGGCGCGCGCGGTTCTCGTCGGCGGCGCAGCGCAGGGTCTCGAGGGACAGCATGCGGACGCGGGGATCGTCCACCGGCTCGAGGTCGCGCGGCAGCGCCAGGTCGACGGCCAGCAGCGGCTCGCCGCTGGGCGTGGCGCGCTCGAGCCGCCGCAGCGCCGCGGCGTCGAGGACGGTCCCGGGCGCGGCCGTCGCGGAGAACAGCGCGTCGACCGGGTGCTCGCCGGCCGCGAACGACGGCAGGTCGACCGCGGCCGCGCCGAACGCCTCGGCCAGGGGGCGCGCGCGCTCGGGGTTGCGGTTGGCGATCACAGCCGGGCGCAGCCCCACCGCGTCCAGCGAGCGGACGAGCAGCTCGCCCATCTTGCCGGCGCCGACGACGGCGACGCGCGCTCCGGGACCCAGCTGCTCGGCGGCCCGCTCGACGCCGAGGCTGACCA
>JAUIDW010000232.1 GCA_030428395.1 bacterium
CTGTTCTTCCTGGGCGCGGCGCCGCCGGAGGCCTGCCGCGCCGCCTGGGAGGGCGCGCGCCCGGCCCTGGCCGGCCTGGAGCTCGCGCCGGAGGGGCTCGTCCTCGACCGGCTGGGGGCCTTCCCGCGGCCCGGCGCCGAGCGCGTCCTGTGGGCCGGCCTGGCCGGACCGGGGCTGCCGGCGCTCGCGCGGGTCCGGGAGGCGGTGTGCGCGTCCGCCGTCGCGGCGGGGTTCGAGGCCGACCCGCGGCCGTGGGCCCCGCACGTGACCCTGGCGCGCGTGCGGGGTGGCCCGGGCGGACGAGGCGGCCGGGGGGGCCGCGGCGGGGCCCGGCCGGAGGAGGGGGGAGCGGGGCGCGTTCCGCCGGCCTTCCACGCGGCGGCGCTCGCGATCCCGTGGCGCCCGGAGACGGCGGCGCTGATGCGCGGCCGGCCCGCCGGCGAGCGCACGGAGGACGCGCCGCAGGCGTACGCCGAGGACGAGCGGCTGGCGCTCTCCGGGGCGTGACGGGCGCTGCGGGAACTTCGCGGGGACGAAGCGCAACCGGCGAGCGCCGCGCCGGTCAGGGGGGCGGCGGGACCGCCGCGCGGCCCGCTCGCACGCGGCTTCAACCCGCCCCGGCGGCGGGCTAGGATGCCCGTTCGACGCGCCGCGCGGCGCGTTCCCGACCTCTTCCGTCCCCGACCCAGGGAGCCCCCATGTCGCCGTCCCCGTCCTCCAAGTCGTCCGCCAAGTCCGGCGCCGCGAAGGAACCGAACAAGGCGCTCGACGCCGCCCTGGCGGAGATCCAGAAGAGCCACGGCGACGGCGCGATCATGCGCCTCGGCACGGCCGGGCTGCTCGACGAGATCCAGGGCGTCTCCACGGGCTCGCTGTCGCTGGATCTCGCCCTCGGCGGGCGCGGCTTCCCCCGCGGGCGGATCGTCGAGATCTTCGGCCCCGAGAGCTCGGGCAAGACCACGCTGACGCTGCAGGCGGTCGCCAACGCGCAGCGCGACGGCGGCATCTGCGCCTTCGTGGACGCCGAGCACGCCCTGGACCCCGCGTACGCCCGCAAGCTGGGCGTGGACCTGGACGACCTGCTGGTCAGCCAGCCCGACAGCGGCGAGCAGGCCCTCGAGATCGTCGAGACGCTCGTGCGCTCGAACGCCGTCGACGTGGTCGTCGTGGACTCGGTCGCCGCGCTGGTCCCGCGGGCCGAGATCGAGGGCGAGATGGGGGACAGCTTCGTGGGCCTCCAGGCCCGGCTGATGAGCCAGGCCATGCGCAAGCTCACGGCGGCCATCGCGCGCTCGAAGTGCCTGGTGATCTTCATCAACCAGATCCGCGAGAAGATCGGCGTGATGTTCGGGAGCCCCGAGACCACGACCGGCGGCCGCGCGCTCAAGTTCTACTCGTCGGTGCGCTGCGACATCCGCCGTATCGGGCAGATCAAGGACGCCGACCAGGTCGTCGGCAACCGCACGAAGGTGACGGTCGTCAAGAACAAGGTCGCGCCGCCCTTCCGCAAGGTCGAGTTCGACATCCTCTACGACCGCGGCATCAGCTACGAGGGCGACCTGCTCGACCTGGGCCTGGCCCAGGGGATGGTGCTCAAGTCGGGCACGTGGATGTCCCTCAAGCACCCGAAGGAGGGCGAGATCCGGCTCGGCCAGGGCCGCGAGCGCGCCCGCCAGTTCCTGCGCGACAACCCCGAGCTCGCGACCGAACTGGACAACGCGATCCGCGAGAAGCTGATGCCGAAGCCGGCCGCGGAGGGTGCCGAGGGCGCGGAGGGCTCCTCCGACGACGCGGTGGTGAAGCCGGCGGCCTCCGGCAAGAAGGCGCCCGCCAAGGCCTGACCCCCGATGCCCGAGACCCCCCGACCCGGCGCGCGGGACGTCCGCGCGCGCTTCCTGTCGTTCTTCGAGGAGCACGGCCACCGGGCCGTGCCCTCGGCGCCGGTGTTTCCCCAGGACGACCCGACCCTGCTGTTCACCAACGCGGGGATGAACCAGTTCAAGGACGTGTTCCTGGGGACGGGCAAGCGGGACTACTCGCGCGCGGTCGACACGCAGAAGTGCATCCGCGTCTCGGGCAAGCACAACGACCTCGAGGAGGTGGGGCGAGACACCTACCACCACACGTTCTTCGAGATGCTCGGCAACTGGTCCTTCGGGGACTACTTCAAGGCCGAGGCCATCCCGTGGGCATGGGAGCTGCTGACGAAGGTCTGGGGCCTGCCGAAGGAGCGCCTCTGGGTCACCGTGTTCGGCGGCGACGAGAAGGACGGCCTGCCGGCCGACGAGGAGGCCGAGCGGCTCTGGCGCGAGACCACCGACGTCGACCCGTCGCACGTGCTGCGCTTCGACCGCGCGGACAACTTCTGGGAGATGGGCGACACCGGCCCCTGCGGCCCGTGCAGCGAGATCCACATCGACCGCGGCGGCCCCGGGACCGACCCCCGCGACGGCGCGAACCCGAAGATCGGCGTGAACGCGGGGAACGAGCGCTTCATCGAGCTCTGGAACCTCGTGTTCATGGAGTTCAACCGCCTCGACGACGGCTCGCTGAAGCCGCTGCCGGCGAAGCACGTGGACACCGGGATGGGCTTCGAGCGCATCCTGGCGGTGCTGCAGGGCGTGGACTCGAACTACGCGACGGACCTCTTCAGCCCGCTGTTCGCGGTCGTCGGCGACGTCGCCGGCCGCCCCTACGGCGGCAGCGACTCCGAGGCCGACGTCGCCTTCCGCGTGATCGCCGACCACGCTCGCGCGGTCACCGCCGCGATCTCCGACGGGGCGCTGCCCTCGAACGTCGGGCGCGGCTACGTGCTGCGCCGGCTGATCCGGCGCGCCTCGCGCTACGGCCGCCAGCACCTCGGACTCGAGGACCCGTTCCTGCACCGGGTGACCGGCGCGGTGGCGGAGACGCTCGGCGACGCGTTCCCGGAGATGCGCGAGCGCGCCGACCACGTCGACCTGATCGTGCGGGAGGAGGAGGTGGCCTTCGGCCGCACCCTCGGACGCGGGCTGGTGCGCTTCGGCGAGCTGGCCGGCCGCGTCGAGTCCCACGGCGAGCGGCGCCTCGAGGGGCGCGAGTCGTTCGAGCTCTACGCCACCTACGGCTTCCCGCGCGACCTCGTCGAGCTGATGGCGCGCGAGCGCGGGCTGGAGCTCGACGGCAAGGGCTGGGAGGCGGCCGAGGCCGACCACCGCGAGGCCAGCAAGACCGAGGGCAAGTTCAAGCAGCTGCTCTCCGCCGAGGAGCTCGAGGGCCTGCCGGCCACGACCTCCACGTTCCACGACGCCGGCGAGCGCTCCGTCTGCGTCGAGACGGACCTGCTGTTCGCGCGCGGCGGCGAACCCGGCGTGCTGGTGCTGGCCGAGAGCCCGTTCTACCCCGAGGGCGGCGGACAGGTGGGGGACGCCGGCGTCGTCGAGGCGCTCGACGGGACCTTCCGCTTCGCCGTCTCCGACGCTCGCAAGCTCGGCGACGTCGTCGTCCTGCTCGGGGACGACCCCGCCCCCGAGGGCGACCTGCCGGTCCGGGTCTGCGCCCGGGTCGACGCCGAGCGCCGCGCGCGCACGCGCCGCAACCACTCGGCCACGCACCTGCTGCACCGCGCGCTGAAGGAGGTCCTGGGCGACCACGTGACCCAGCAGGGCTCCTACGTGGGGCCCGATCGCCTGCGCTTCGACTTCTCCCACCCGCGCGGCGTGACCCCCGAGGAGCTCGACCGCATCGAGGCGCGGGTCAACGCCAACGTGTTCGCCAACGCCACCGTGACGACGACCGTCGAGGACCTCGAGGCCGCCAAGGCCCGGGGCGTCGTGGCGCTGTTCGGCGAGAAGTACGACGAGCGCGTGCGCGTCGTGGACGTCGGCGGCTGGTCCACCGAGCTCTGCGGCGGCACCCACGTCGCGGCGGCGGGGGACATCGGTCCGTTCGTCATCGTGCTCGAGCGCGCGCTGCAGGCTGGCGTGCGCCGGATCGAGGCGCTGACGGGCCCCGCCGCCGTCGAGGAGATCCAGAGCCAGCGGCGCCTGCTCGTGGGCACGGCGCGCGCGCTCAAGGCGGCGCCCGAGGACGTGCCCGAGCGCGTGGCCGACCTGCAGGCGCGGCTCAAGGAGGCGCGCAAGCAGAAGGCGGCCGCCTCGAAAGGCGACGTCGGGGCCGCGCTCGCCAAGGTCGCCGCCGGACGCGAGGACGTCGGCGGCATCGGGGTGGCGGTGGTCGACCTGCCCGAGCTGGACGGCAAGTCCCTCCGGGAGGTGCTCGACCGGGCGGCCTCCCAGGCGCCGGACCAGGCGCTCGTTCTGTTCGGCCGCGACGGCGACAAGGTCCCCTTCGCCGTGGTCGCCGCGGGCCGCGCGCTGGCCGAGGGCGTGGACGCGGGCCGCGTGGTGAAGACCCTCCAGCCCCTGCTCGGCGGAGGCGGCGGCGGCAAGCCCGCCCGCGCCCAGGGCCAGGGCGTGAACACCGACGCGGTGCCCCAGGCCGTCGTCGCCGCCCGGGAAGCCGTGGGCGCGCTCCTGAGCGGGTGACCCGGCGCTCGGCGCGCCCCCGTGGCGCCATCGGGCGCCGGCCGGGTCCGCCTATCGCCGCCGACCCCGGCGGTCCCGACGACCGCCCCGGGCTCGTCGGCGCCGCCGGACACGCCGGCCTCCGGGCACCGCCGGCCGGCAGGGCCGGCCCGGGGCGCGCGCAAGTCGGCTCGCGGCACCGGGTTGTCGTCCCGGGGCCGCTTGACCGGCCGGGGGGGCGCCGCTAGCATCCTCCGCCTTCCGACTCCGGCGAGCCGCGCCGGAGCACGCCCGCCGGCCCCCGGGCCGGCCGACCCCGCGAGAGCCATGGCCAATCCCAAGCGCCGCCAGTCCAACCACCGCACGGGCATCCGGCGGTCCCACCTGGCCCTGAAGCCCCTGCAGTCGAACTCCTGCGCGCGCTGCGGGTCGCCCGTCCGCGCGCACCGCGTGTGCGACAACTGCGGCTTCTACGGCTTCGACAAGGGCGCCGACAAGAAGGGCAGCGACGTCCTCGAGAAGGACGAGTACTAGTCCCCAGGCGACCGTCGTTCCGGACGCGGAAGGGACCATGGACTCCAAGCGCATCGCCCTCGACGTGATGGGCGGGGACGCCGCACCCGCGGCCACCCTGGACGGCGCGGTGCGCGCCTGCGACCCCACCGGCGACCTCCGGATGGCGCCCGAGCGCCTGCTGCTCGTCGGGGACGAGCGCGTGATCGCCGAGGGCCTCGAGCAGCGCGGCGGCAACCCCGGCTTCGCCATCCAGCACGCCGCGCAGGTGATCGAGATGGGCGAGTCGCCGGCGCAGGCCCTGCGCGCCAAGCCCGACTCGTCGATCGCGCGCTGCGTGGGCGCCGTCAAGCAGTCGGCCGCCGGCGCGCTCGTCAGCATGGGCAACACCGGCGCGGTGGTCGGCGCCTCGACGCTCGGCCTCGGCTCGCTCGAGGGCGTGCGCCGCCCGGGGATCGCGGTGACCCTCGACCTCACCGGTCACCCGGTGACGCTGCTCGACATGGGCGCCAACATCGCGCCCAAGCCGCAGCACCTCGTGCAGTACGGGGTGATGGGCGCGGCGTACGTCGAGGCCTGTCTCGGGACCGCGGACCCGCGCGTCGGCCTGCTGAACATCGGCGAGGAGGCCAGCAAGGGGACGGACCTCCTGAAGGCCGCCAACGACCAGCTGACGGCGTCGCCCGTGCGCTTCCTCGGGAACCTCGAGGGCGGCGACATCTTCGAGAACAAGGTCGACGTGGTCGTGGCCGACGGCTTCACGGGCAACGTCGTGCTGAAGCTCCTCGAGGGCTTCGCGGGCTTCCTGCTGATGCTGGTGCTGCGCGAGCTGAAGGCCCACAAGGTGCAGTGGAGCGAGGAGGCCCTCGCCCGCGTGAAGAAGAACATCGACTACTCCGAGTACGGCGGCGCGCTGCTGCTCGGCGTCGACGGGATCGTCGTGATCGGCCACGGCCGCTCGGACGCGCGGGCCGTGGCGAACGCGCTGGGCCAGGCGGCCCGGGCGATGGACGCGGAGGTCAACGAGGCCATCGTCAAGCGCCTCGCGGAGACGACGACGCGCGCCTGACCTCGTCCCCGGACGAGCCGCCGGCGCTCCGGGCCTCGCGTGGAGCGGCCTCGACGGCCCCGCGGCCCCTTCGTTGCCGGCGGGCGCGGCTTGTTTCCGGGCGGGCCTTTTTCCATCCTCGACCGATCGGGCGCGCGGCGCCCGGGCCCCCCCGACCCCCATGACGAACCGCATCTCCGTAGGAATCGCCGGCACGGGATCGTTCGTGCCGGCTCGCGTGGTCACGAACCACGACCTCGAGAAGCTCGTGGACACCTCCGACGAGTGGATCGTCCAGCGCACGGGCATCCGCCGGCGCCACTTCGCCGAGGAGGGGCAGGCCTGCTCCGACCTCTGCTTCGAGGCCGCCCAGCGGGCGCTCGAGTCCGCCGACCTGAGCCCCGAGGAGCTCGACCTGGTGATCGTGGGCACGGTGAGCCCCGACCAGCTGATCCCCTCGACCGCCTGCTTCGTGCAGGAGCGCCTCGGAGCCACGCGTGCCGGGGCCTTCGACGTCAACGCCGCCTGCTCGGGCTTCCTGACGAGCCTGCACACCGCCGAGGCCTTCATCTCGGCCGGCCGCGCGCGCAACGCGCTGGTCATCGGGGCCGAGGTGCTCTCGCGCTTCCTCGACATGGAGGACCGCACGTCCTGCATCATCTTCGGGGACGGCGCCGGGGCCGCCGTGGTCCGCCCGCTCGAGGAGTGTGGGCGCGGCGAGATCCTGCGCACCAGCCTGGGCGCGGACGGCTCGGGCGCGGAGTTCATCCACATGAAGGGCGGCGGCTCGCGGCTGCCCGCGACCCACGAGACCCTCGAGCAGGGCCACCAGTACATCCGGCTGCGCGGCCGCGAGGTCTACCGCTTCGCCGTCACGAAGATGTCGGACCTGATCGCCGAGATGGCGGAGGGCTACGACCTCGACGACATCGGCCTGGTGGTGCCGCACCAGGTCAACGAGCGCATCATCCAGGCCGCCATGGACCGCCTCGGGTGGCCCATGGACAAGGTCTTCCTGAACATCGCGGAGTACGGCAACACCTCCGCGGCCACGGTCCCGATCGCGCTCGACGAGGTGGTCCGCGCCGGCCGGCTCGAGCCGGGCAAGCTCGTGATCCTGTGCGCCTTCGGGGCCGGCCTCACGTGGGGAGCCACGCTGCTGCGATGGTAGGGACGTGGAAGGAAGCCGGGGTCCTCTTCCCCGGCCAGGGCGCCCAGCACGAGGGCATGGGCCGCGACTGGTGCGAGGCCTTCCCCGAGGCGCGCGACACGTTCGCGGAGGCCAGCGAGGCGCTCGGGTTCTCCCTCGAGGAGGCCTGCTGGGAGCGCGGCGACGACGTGCACCGCACCGACGTCGCCCAGCCCGGCATCCTGACCACCAGCGCCGCGGTCGTGCGCGTGCTGCAGGCGCGCGGGCTGGACCCCGCGGCCGCGCCGGTGACCGCCGGGCTCTCCCTGGGCGAGTACACCGCGCTCTGGTTCGCGGGCTCGCTGGACTTCGCCGACGCGGTGCGGCTCGTGCGCCTGCGCGGCGAGGCCATGCAGGCGGCCAGCGAGGCCGTGCCGAGCTCGATGACCAGCCTCATGGGCGCGAACCGCGAGCAGGCCGAGAAGCTCGCCGCCGTCGGCGCCGAGCACGGCATCTGCCAGGTCGCCAACCTGAACGCCCCGGGTCAGGTGATCCTCGCCGGCGAGCTCGCCGCGCTGGACGCCGCCGAGGCCGCCGCCCGCGAGCACGGCGTGCGCCGCACGCGCCGCCTGACCGTCGCCGGGGGCTTCCACTCCGAGTGCATGCGCTCGGCCGCCGACCGGCTGGCCGACGCGCTGGCGTCGATCGACGTGCGCGCGCCGCGCATCCCCTTCGTCACCAACGTGACGGGCGAGGGCGTCTCCGACCCCGCGGCCATCCGCGCCAACCTGGCGGCCCAGGTGTGCTCGCCGGTCCTCTGGGAGGACGGCATGCGCTGGGCGGTCGCGCAGGGCACGCGCGAGTTCCTCGAGCCCGCGCCCGGCCGCGTCCTGGCCGGCCTGATGGGCAAGATCGAGCCCGACGCCGTCGTCCGCGGCGTCGCCGAGCCCGCCGACCTCGAGGCGTTCGAGCCCCAGGGGGAGGGCGCCTGACCGCGGCGGGAGCGCACGCGCCCCTCGCATCGCTCGACCCCTCGACCCCCGACCCTCCAGCCCCCGCAACCCATGGAACAGACGCTCTCCGACAAGGTCGCGCTGGTCACCGGCGCCTCGCGCGGGATCGGCCGCGCCATCGCCGTCCGGCTCGCCGGGCGCGGAGCGCGCGTCGCGCTCGTGGCGACGGCCGCCGAGCGCTGCGCGGACACCGCCGCGGCCTGCGCCGAGGCCGCGTCGCGCGCGGGCGCCGACCCCGAGCAGGCCAGCCGCAGGTACGGCGTCGACGTCTCGGACTTCGGCGCG
>JAUIDW010000233.1 GCA_030428395.1 bacterium
TGCTCGGCATGCAGGCCCGGCTGCGCGCGCGGCGCGAGGGCCGCGGGGGCGGCGGGGCGGTCGCCGTGCGCGACGTCGCGGCCGACGAGCTGCTCGGGCGCCTGCCGTTCGAGCCGACCGGGGCCCAGCGCGGCGCGGTCGCGGAGGTGCTGGCCGACCTCGCGCGCGACGTGCCCATGCGCCGGCTTCTCCAGGGCGACGTGGGGGCCGGGAAGACCGCGGTGGCGGTGCTGGCGTGCCTGGCGGTCGCGCGCGCGGGCGCGCAGGCCGCGTTCCTGGCGCCGACCGAGATCCTGGCGGAGCAGCACGCCGCGGGGCTGCGCGACCTGCTGGCGGCGGCAAACCTCTCCTCGGACCTGCTGGTCGGCTCGCGGCCGTCGCGCGAGCGGCGCGCGGTGCGCGAGCGCCTGGCGGCCGGCCGGCTCGACCTGGTCTTCGGCACGCACGCCCTGCTCGGCGCGGACGTGCGCGCGCCGCGCCTGGCGCTGGCCGTGGTCGACGAGCAGCACCGCTTCGGCGTCGATCAGCGCCGCCGCCTGCTGGACAAGGGCGAGGCGGTCCACGCCCTCTACCTGTCCGCCACGCCCATCCCGCGCACCCTGGCGCTGTCGGTGTACGGCGACCTCGACGTCAGCGTGCTGCGCGAGAAGCCGCCCGGCCGCGGGCGCGTGACCACGCGCTGGGTGCGCGGCGCGAAGCGCAAGGCGCTGCGCGGGTTCCTGCGCGAGCGCCTGGCGGCCGGCGGCCGGGCCTTCTGGGTGTGCGCGCGCATCGAGGGCGACGACGCCGGCGCGATGGGGGCCGAGGAGCGCTTCGAGCGCGCGCGGCGCGCGGGCCTCGACGCCTTCGGCGCGGAGCTCGTGCACGGCCGGCTGGACCCGGCGACGCGCGCCGTCCGGCTCGAGCGCTTCCGCAGCGGCGAGAGCCGCCTCCTCGTCGCCACGACGATCGTCGAGGTGGGCGTCGACGTCCCCGCGGCGACGGTCATGGTGGTCGAGGACGCCGAGCGCCTCGGCCTGGCGCAGCTCCACCAGCTGCGCGGCCGCGTCGGGCGCGGTCGGGAGGACGCCTGGTTCCTGCTGCTGGGCAAGCCCAGCGGCGCCGAGCGCTTCCGCCTGCTCGAGCGCACCGACGACGGCTTCGAGCTGGCCGAGGAGGACCTGCGCCTGCGCGGCATGGGCGACCTCGCCGGCCTGCGCCAGTCCGGCGACCCCACCCTCGGCGCCGCCTTCGGCCCGGAGGACGTCGACCTGCTCCTGCGCGCCCGCGACCTGGTGGCCTCCGACGACGCGGTGTACCGCGCCTACCGGGAGGCGGGCGACGTCCGCGCGGCGGCGACGCCGTAGCGCAGCGCGCGACGCCGGAACCGGGCGGACCTCAGGCGGCGCGGCGCGGCAGGTGGGCGCCGTCGAGGAGGCTCGCCGGGAGCTGCAGGACCAGCTCGAAGGACTCGAAGGCGCCGAGGCGGGCGCGCACCGTCCCGATCAGCAGGTCGTCCCCGTCGGCGGCGCCGAAGCCCGGGCGCTGGCCGGCGCGCACGCCCTGGCAGCCGCCCGAGGTCACCTGGACGCGCTCGGCGTGGAACGGGCGCAGCGCGGCGTCGATCGAGCCGCAGACGAGGTGGCACAGCTCGAGCAGCGTGTCCTTCGTCGGCCGGTCGACCTCGCAGGACGCGCGCCGGCCGCGCACGGTCTCGTCGTCCTGGCCGAGCTGGAAGGCCGCCAGGCTGACCGCCTCGGGGAGGGGCAGCATGACGCAGCCCTCGCCGTGTCCGGTGGGGCCCTCGAAGCTCGCGCGGAACGAGATGTGGACGGTGCCCCCGGCGGCGCGCTTGTGCGCCGCGCGCTCGGTGGAGACGTGCTCGACCTCGAACGGCCGGTCGCAGATCAGCGACAGGTCCGCGGCCACCTGCTGCACGATGGCCGCCAGCGCGGCGCTCTCGAGGGCTGCGGGGGTGGGGGTCTCGTCTCGGCTGGACACGGGGGACGGCGGCCGGCGCGGGGGAGCGCGCGGGCCCCGGGGGGAGGGGTCGGGGTGCGGGGACGTGCCGGGTGCGGTCGGCGGTCCCTGTTTCGGGCGACGGGGCGAGGTTTCTGAAGTGGAACGAACTGACTGGGTTCCGTGTGGAATCCTCCCGGAGCGGCCGGCTCAGGCCCCGCCCGGAGCCTCGCGGGCCGCCCCCGGGGGGGAGCGCTCGCCCGGGCCCGGTCCGGGCGGGGGACAAGGACCCTCGGCAAGCGACCCGCGACTCCAAGAGCTTTCGCTCGATGGGTTTGCGGCGGGCACAGGGGCTACCGTCCACACCGAACCCAGTCAGTTCGGGATCTACTCGAGGGGCTCGCCAGGGGCCTCGGAGGGCGCCGACGCCTCCACGCCCGGGGCGCCGTCGGGCCCGGGGGCGGCTCCCGTCCCGGGACGGGCCGTGTCGGGGGCGGCTCCGCTCGCGGGCAGCGGCGCGGGCGGCTCCGCCGCGGCGGCGATCGGGCGGAAGAACAGCGCGTCGTTGACGGCGATCGGCTCGAAGCCGTCGGCCGGCGCCGGGGCCGCGTCCCCGGGCCCGAGGAACAGGAACCCGTCGGGTGCCAGCGTGGCGTTGACCCGGCGCAGGATCTCGCGGCGCCGCGCGGCGTCGAAGTAGCCGAGCGCGCCGCGCAGGAAGATGACGTCGAAGCGCGGCAGCTCGGGCCAGGTCCGCTTCGCCAGGTTGATGGTGCGGAACTCGACCAGCGCGCCGAGGTCGGGGTGCACGCGCCAGTCGAGGCCGTCGCGCCGGAAGTGCCGCGGGATGAGGCGGGGAGGCACGCCGCGGTTGAGCTCGAGCTGCGAGTAGCGCCCCTCCCGCGCGCGGCGCAGCGACTGCACCGACAGGTCGGTCGCCACCACCTGGACGTCCCACCCGCGCAGCTCGGCGAAGTGCTCGCGCAGCAGGATCGCGAGGCTGTAGGCCTCCTGCCCGGTGCCGGTGGAGGCCGACCAGAGCCTCAGGGTGTGCTCCGCGCCGCGGCGCTCGATCAGGGGCGGCAGCACGACGTCGCGCAGGGCGTCGAACTGCAGCGGCTCCTCGAAGAACGCGGTCCCGGTCCGGAGCACCGCGTCGACCGCGGCGCGCACCAGCGGGGTCGGCCCCTCGGGGAGCCGCGCCGCCAGCTCCTCCAGCGAGGCCAGCCCGAACTGCCGGGCGACCGGCTGCAGGCGCGCCTCGAGCAGGTAGTCCTTCGACGGGTCCAGCGCCAGGCCGGAGCGCGCGTGCAGGGCGCCGCGGATCTCGGCCAGCGTCTCTGGCGCGGCGTGCGGGCTCGGGTCGGGGTCCATGGGTGAGGAGGGCGTCGCGCCGGTCAGGCGCCGCGCCGGCGGATGCCGAGGTGCTCCACGAGCTCGCGCTCGACCGGCTCGGGATCGTCCGCGTGGAAGAGCAGCAGCGTGCGCAGGTGCTCGTAGCTGTCGGGGTCGATGCCGGTGAACTCGATCCCGAGCTCGCCGTCGGCGACGCGGGCGACGCGGCCCTCGACCCAGATGCGCATGCCGTCGGGGACGGCGGCGTCGTCGAACCACAGCACGACCTCGCAGGGCGCGCCGACCGGCAGCAGCAGGCTCGTCTCGACGCGCGTGCCGATCGCCGAGAGGTCGAGGGTCCGCGTGCGGGGGTACTGCACGCCTCCGGATCGAAGCTCGGCGTCGAGGTGGATCTCGACCCGGCTGAACTCGCGGCGTTCGGGTTTGCTCATGGGCTCGCAGGGCCCCGGTGGGGGGCTCCAGGGGGCTATCGGACCGCCGCAGGGGTCCCTTGAGCCGCCCGCGAGCCGCCGGCGCCCCGGGTCCCGCGTCCGGCCCCGACCCCGCCCTCGCGCGCCCGTCGCGCCCCCGGGCCGCCGCGGCTCGCGGACTCGCGCGGAGACGCGGGGTCCCCGGGGGCCGCGATCGCGTATCTTGTTCCGCCCGTCGCGGTAGGGGGAAGGCCCGCGCCCGGGGCGACGCTCGCGGGGAGCGCCGCCCGCCGGCGCCCGCGACGCCGCATGACCAGCCCTCAGCCCACCAGCATCTGCCGCTCCCGCTCCGGGGCGCGGACCCTCCCGCTGCTCGCCCTGCTGCTCGCGGCCGCGCCCGCCACGGCGCAGGTCGACCTGCCCACGCCCCGGGGCAAGGGCCAGGAAGGCCAGCCCGCACAGGCCCCCCGGGGCCGCGAGAAGGACCGGCGGGGGCTCGACCTGCCCACCGCGCTGCCCCCCGCCACCGGGCGTCCCACCCGGGCGGAGCCGGCGTCCGCCCCCGACCGCGCGCCGCCCCCGCCGCCGGTCGAGCTCGGCCAGGCGGCCGCGTTCGTGCTCGAGCAGCTCGAGGACGTCACCGACCCGCGCGACCGGCTGGTGGATCAGGCGGTGCAGAGCCTGACCGTGATGGGGCCCCAGGGCGTGCAGGCCGCGCGCATGGCGGTGCGCTCCGACTCGGCGGCCGTCCTGCTCGCGGCGGCCCGGACGCTGCTCGTCGTGGGCGGTCCAGAGGATCGCGACCTCGTCCTGGTGCGGCTGCAGGAGCGCCTCCCGCGCGAGGCGTGCGCGCCGCTGCTCGAGGCGATCGTCCAGCTGTACCCGGAGCGGCCGCCGCTCAGCTACGTGTGCCGGCTGCTCGAGCACCAGCAGGCGCCCGTGCGGCAGGCGGCCTCCAAGTACCTGGGGACGAAGCTCGAGGACCCGACGCTGCTCGCCGAGCTGGCGCCGCGCCTGGAGTCGAAGCAGACCGACACGCGCCTGCGGGCCGTTCAGCTGGTGGAGGAGATCGGCGACAGCCGCGCCCTGGGCGTGCTGCTCGACGTGCTGGGGGACCGCTCCGCGCGCGTGTCTTACCGGGCGGCGCGCGCCCTGGCCGAGAGCGAGGACGAGCGCGTGGACGCCGCGCTGGTCAACCGCGCCTTCGGCCGCGCGTGGATCCTGCGCGAGAACGCCTACGCGATCCTGGCGCTGGTCGAGCGCGAGGACGAGTTCGTGCGCCCGATCCTGGACGGGGCGCAGGCCGACCCGCTGCTGCAGGGCCTCGACTCCAGCGACCCGTTCATCAGCGGCACCTGCGCCGCCGCCCTGGCCGGCATCGGCTTCCGCTCGACCGACCTCGCGGGCACCGAGTGGCTCGACGACAAGGTGGCGCACGCGCTCGTCCGCGCCGTCTCGGGCCGCGTGTTCCACAACGACTTCACGTCCCTGCAGGGGGCGGCCATCCGGCGCCTGACGCTGATCTCCGGCGAGGGCTTCGGCAGCGACGGCCCCGCCTGGGTCGAGTGGTGGTCGCGCGAGTCCCGCTGGTTCACCGCGCACCGCGCGAGCATCCCCGTCGACCCCCAGCGGGTCGGGACGCTGCGCGTCGAGGTCGCGCGGACGGGCATGGGCGAGCGCGAGTCGTTCGCCCTGCTGGGGCCGGACGCCATCTGGCAGGGCGGCGAGGGCAGCCTGCGCGTGGACGAGACCGTGTTCGTCACGCGCGGCGAGGCCGCCGACATGCTCGCCGTGCTGCAGCGCGAAGGCGTGCTGGGCGCCGAGCGCCTGCCCGGCCGGCGCGGGCCCGACGGACCCGGCGCGCGCTCGCTGGTCGTGGTCCTCGACGGGCGCAGCAAGGCCTTCCGGCTGGCCGCGGGCCTGCGCGAGGACTGGTTCGACACGGTCACCGCCGCGGCGGACAGCCTGCGCGACCGCAACCGCTGGCAGCGCTACTTCGTCCCCGGCCAGCACGAGAGCGCGCTCGAGCTGTGGATGGACGAGGCCGGCTGGTGGGAGTCGCAGGAGGACCCCGCGGTCCGCGACCGGCGGCTGATGGAGCGCGTGCTGACGTGGCTCGCCGTGCGGCCGACCCGCGACCGCGACGGCGGCATCGACGAGCTGCTGCGGCTCGACGCCGCCGGCGCGACGCGCCCGCAGGACTTCTCCGCCGTGCTGGACCTGCTGCGCGACGAGGTGCGGGCCGGCCCGCGCTCGCGCAAGCTCGTGCGCCTCGGGCTGGCCGCGGCGCGCACCGCGGCGGGGACCGTCGACGGCGAGGTCGTGACGATCCCCGCGGAGCTGGCCGACGACCTGCTGCGGACGCACGTCGAGGTGCTGGGCGCGGAGGACACCGAGTCGATCGCCGCCGTGCTCGCCGCCGCCGGGCCCGCGTTCGCCCGCGAGGTCGCGCGGCGGCCGCAGGCGGAGCTGCGCCGCGCGGCCGCGAAGCTGCTCGGCGAGGACCCGGAGCCCGCCGACGTCGAGGTGCTGATGACCCTGCTCCAGGACCCCGACCCGGGCGTCGAGCTGGCCGCCGTCGAGGCCCTGGGCGCCGGCGGCGTGGAGGGCGCGCGCGAGGAGCTGCTGCTGCGCGCCCGCATCGCGCCCACGCGCGTCCGCGCCGCCGCCCTGACGGCCGTCGGCACGCTCGGCGGCGAGGAGGTGCTCGACGCCCTCGTCATCGGCATGACCGACCCCGACCCGCTGGTGCAGGCCGCGGCCGCGAACGGGCTGGCCGAGCTGGCCGACCCGCGCTCGGCGCCGTTCCTCACGTCGCTGCTCGGCCAGACTCGGGCCGATCGCGTGCGCGAGCCGGTGCGCCGCGCGCTGCTCGCGATGGGGGACACGGCCCAGCCCGAGCTGCTGCGCGCCGTGCACGGCTCGTCGCGCACGGCCAGGCGCGAGGCCGCGCTGATCCTGGCGTACCAGGGCGTGCCGCAGGCGGCCTCGACCCTGATCAGCCTCCTGACCGAGGATCCCGAGGACGGCGAGGTCGCCGCCGAGCTCGCCGTGCTGAGCGGCGTGGACATGCGCACCGAGCCCGACCCCGCCGGGGCCTGGTGGCAGTGGTGGGACCTCGTGGTGCACGACGACTCGATCGCCTGGCTGTGCGCCGGGCTCGAGCGCTCCGGCGTCGCGAGCCCCGTGCCCGACGCCTTCCGCGGCAAGGGGACGCGCGAGGGCGCGCGGTTCCTCGTGTCCGTCGTCGGCGGCGAGTTCCGCGTGGCGCCGCACCTCGTCGAGCGCGCGCGCCGCGAGCTCGAGCGCCTGCTCGGACACCCGGTGACGGTGCCCGCCGGCGTCGACCGCGGCGCCGCCATGGGCGCCTGGATCGACGAGGTCGAGGAGCGCTGGAGCTGAAGCCGGGGCAGCTGCTGCGCGCCCTGCGGGAGCCGGGTGCGCTCCCGCGCCTGCCCGGCCGCCGCCGCTGGTGGCTCGCCGCCGCCGCGGTCGCGGCGCTCGGCGCGTCGCTGCTCTTCCTGGACGACCTCGAGGACGTCGGTCGCGAGGTGCTCGCCTACAGCGCCTACGAGCGCGTCGAGGCGCAGCTGCCCGCCCTCCGCGCGGCCTCGGAGCAGTGCGGCCTCGAGCTGGAGCTGCTGGCCGCGATCATGTTCGTCGAGAGCCGCGGCCGCGTCGACGCGGTGTCCCACAAGACCGCCCTGGGCCTGTTCCAGCTCATGCTGCCCACGGCGCAGGAGCGCGCCCGCCGCCTGGACCTGCCCGAGCCCTCGCGCGAGGACCTGCTCTCCGACCCCGTGCTGAACGGCCGCCTGGCGGGCGCCTACCTGCGCTGGCTCGACCTGCGCTTCGACGCCGACCTCGAGAAGATGCTGATCGCCTACAACGCGGGCCCGACGCGCCTGCGGAACTGGATCCGCGAGGCGGGCAGCTACGAGGCCTGGCGGGCCGAGCGCGAGGCGGCCGGGAACTCCGACGTGCTGCGCTACGTCGCCGAGGTCGAGCGCCTGCGGGGCGTCTTCGCCGCCCGCGGGCACCTCGCCGCCGCGGTCCCCTCGGAGTAGCGCGCCCGGGAATCCCCGGACCGGGTGACGGATCCCCCGGCGGCGCGCATCCCCGGGCGGGGAGCGGCCGCGCGCGCCGCCACCGCGATTGGACCCGCGCTCGCCATCCCTACAATGCGCCGTCGCGGAGGCGCCAACGCGGGGCGCCCTCCTGCGTAGGGACCGGTCGTCCCCGGGCCCGCTCCGCTCGCCCCGAACCCGCTCCACCCCGCACGCCCCATGGAAGCCAGCATGTCCACCGCTCCCTCCGGCCCGACCGCCCAGGCCGCGGACCGCATCGGCCAGGAGGCCGCCTGGGTCGCCGAGCTCCGCCGCGCCCTCCACGAGGTGATCATCGGCCAGGAGCACCTGATCGACGGCCTGCTGCTGGGCCTGCTGACCGGCGGCCACGTCCTGCTGGAGGGCGTGCCGGGCCTCGCCAAGACGCTGGCCGTGACCAGCCTGGCGCAGGCGGTCCAGGCGCAGTACTCGCGGGTGCAGTTCACGCCCGACCTGCTGCCCTCCGACCTGGTCGGCACCGAGATCTACAACGCCAAGGAGGGCACGTTCTCGATCCGCCGCGGTCCGCTGTTCGCGAACTTCGTGCTGGCGGACGAGATCAACCGCGCGCCCGCCAAGGTGCAGTCCGCGCTGCTGGAGGCGATGCAGGAGCACCAGGTCTCGATCGGCGGCGAGTCGCTGCGCCTGCCCGAGCCGTTCATGGTGCTGGCCACGCAG
>JAUIDW010000234.1 GCA_030428395.1 bacterium
GTGCCCGGGGTGCCCGGGACCGCCGCGGCTGCCGGATCGACGGCGAGGATCGCGGGCGCCGTCGCGGCGGCGTCCGGGTCGGCGCGCACGGCGGCCCAGGCGTGCCCGCTCTCGCGCAGCGCGCCGCGGCCGTCGTTGTGCAGCAGGCGCACGCCGGTGGCCGTCGTCAGCTCGACGTCGACGTGCCCGTCGCCGTCGTAGTCGCTCCAGCGCGCGCCGGTGGCGGGCGCGACGCCGCCCAGGCCGCAGGCCGCGGTGGCGTCCTCGAAGGCGCCGTCGCCCAGGCCGCGGTGCAGCGCCGGCCGGCCGTCGGGCCCGAGCAGGAACAGGTCGAGCCGACCGTCGGCGTCGACGTCGACGAAGGCGGCGTGGCGCACGCCCCTGGCGGCGACACCCGACGCGGCGGTCACGTCCTCGAACGAGCCGTCGCCGAGGTTGCGCAGCAGGCGCAGCGGGCCGTCGGGGACGATCGTCGCCAGGTCGGCGAGGCCGTCGGCGTCGAAGTCGCCCCAGGCCAGGGCCGGGGCGTCGGTGGAGCGGGTCTCCTGCAGCAGCAGCGCGAGCGCGGGGGCCGCGCACAGCGCGAGGGCGATCTTGGGATGCATGGTCGTCTTCCTCCGTGGGTGGGACCGGGTCGAGGAGGCCGTCCATCGGCCTCCGCCCGTCCCCCACGGAGACGCCGCTCGCGCCCCTTCGCGCTTTCCCGGGGATTCTCGCCGGCCCGCCCGGCCGGCGCCGCGCTCAGGGCTTGCCGGCCCCGGCCTCGACGGGGCGCCCCCCGGGCCCGTCGAGCTCCGCGCGGACCTCCGCCTGCGCGGACTCGATCGCCGCGGCGTAGGTCTGCGAGCGGTCCAGGCCGTCGCGGACGAGCGCGTCGGTCACGTCCAGGGCCCGGGCGAAGCAGTCCAGCGCGGCCTCGAGCCTGCGCGTGCGCGCCTCGCCCTCCGGCGGGGCCGCCGCGCGGTGCGTGCGCCCCAGCTCGAGGTGCACGCGGCTCAGGTCCCGGCGCACGTGCAGCTGGCTCGGGTCCCGCGCCACCTCGCCGTCGAGGATCTCGCGCGCCTGGGTCAGGTGCTCGACGGCCTCCAGGTACGCGCCCGTCCGCGCGTAGCCCGACCCGACGTCGCACAGCACGCCGGCCAGGTCCGTCTGGCCGAAGGCGTTGCCCTGCCGGCGGCGCGCCAGCTCGCGCGCGCCCTCGAGCGTGCGCAGGCCGAGCTCCAGGAACTCCTCGTACTCGCCCTGCACGAAGAGCAGGCGCATCAGGTACCGGCGGGCGAACAGCAGGTCGAGGTGCAGCTGGACGTCGGCGGGGTCGACCTCCATGCGCGCCTCGACGGCCGCCACCGTGCGGCGCAGCATCGCGGCCGCCTCCTCGACGCGGCCGGTGGCGGAGAGGGCGTTCGCGCACCAGTTGCGCGCGACCTCCGCCTTGCGCGCGAGCACCGGGTGGTCGGGGTGCTGCCGCGCGAGCGCCTCGAGCCCCTGGACGGACTCCTGCAGCGGCGCGACGGCGTCCTCGGGCCGGCCGGACAGGGCGTCGTTGTTCGCCAGCAGCGCGCGGACGAGCAGCAGCTCGGACTCGCGGTCGGGGCCCGGCGCGATCGCCACCTGGCGCTCGAGCAGCGCCGCGGAGGCGAGCAGGTGCGGGCGCGACTCCGCGAGCAGCCCGTTCCCGTCCAGCAGCTCCGCGAGCTGCCCGTGGATCGCGCCGAGGACCCCGAGCTGGTCCACGGTCGCCGCGGGGTCCTCCGCCAGCGGGGCGCCGACCTCCAGGCCCGCGCGGTACGCGGCGGCGGCCTCCTCCACGCGACCCGCGCTGCGCAGGTGGCTGCCGAGGACGCCGCGGACCTGCGCGAGCAGCGCCGCGCGGCGCACGTCGTCGGGGTCCTCGTCGTGCAGCTCCTGGGCCAGCTCCTCGGCGCGCGCGGCGGCCGCGAGCGCCTCGTCGAGCCGCCCCAGGTTCGGCCCGCCGAAGGCCGCGAGCACCCCGGAGATCTGCATGTAGGCCTTCGCCAGGCGCAGCCGCGTCTCGGGGTCGTGGCCGCTCTCCGCCGCCAGGCCGTCGAGGTACGAGAGCCCCATCGTGACGAGCACCTCGCGCACCTCGGTCGTCCCGGCGATCGCGTAGAGCCGCCGGTTGACGTCCTGGATCAGGCGCAGCGACAGGTCGCTGACCTGCATCGAGCGCCGCTGGGCGAGGGCGCGCTGGGCCTCGAGGTCCTCGTTCAGGCGCTCGACCTCGGCCAGCCGTTGCTCCGCCGCGCGCCGCTGCTCCGCCAGGTCGTCCGCCAGCCGGCGGCTCTCCGCCAGGCGGCGCTCCGCGAGCCCGCGCTGCTCGCGCTCCGCCGCCCGGGCCTCCTCCGCGCCGCGGTAGAGCGACAGGCTGGTGACGAGCCCCGCGACCAGCGCGACCAGCACCAGCGCCGCCGTGGACACCACGGCGCGGTTGCGGCGCGCGAGGCGCGAGGCGCGGTACGCGAGCCCCTCGCCGCGGGCCGCCACCGGCCGCCCCTGGAGGTGCCGCCGCACGTCCTCGGCCAGGTGGCGGACCGACGCGTAGCGCTGGCCCGGCTCCTTGCGCAGCGCCATGCCGACGATGCGGTCGAGGTCCCCCGCCAGCGCCCGCACCAGCCCGCGCGGCGTCGTCCCGCGCAGCCGCGCGACGCGCGCGGGGTCGTCGGCCGCGCGCGCCGCCGCGCTGGGGCGCAGCGGGACGGTGTCGCACACGATGCGCTCGACCTCGGCGGCGGACGTCGTCTCGACGCGGTAGGGCGGCTCGCCCGTGAGCAGCTCGAACAGCAGCACGCCAAGCGAGTACACGTCGCTCGACGTCGTGACCGGGCGCCCGGCCACCAGCTCGGGGCTGGCGTAGGCGGGCGTCAGGAAGCGGCCGAAGCCGACGGTCAGGTCCGGCGCGGCCGAGGTCTTCTCGGGGTCCAGCACCTTGGCGATCCCGAAGTCCAGCAGCTTCACGCGGCCGTCGGCCGCCACGAGGACGTTGCGCGGCTTCAGGTCGCGGTGCACCACCAGGTTGTCGTGCGCGTGCTGGACGGCCTCGCAGACCTCCAGGAACAGCTCGAGCCGCGCGCGCACGGACAGGCCCTCGGTGTCGGCCCAGGCGTCGACCGGGACGCCCTCGACGTACTCCATGACGAGGTAGGGCGTGCCGTCCGCCGCCGTGCCGCCGTCGACCAGCCGCGCGATCCCGGGGTGCTCGAGGTTCGCCAGCACCTGCCGCTCGCGCCGGAAGCGCTCGAGCACGCCCGCGTCGCCGGCCCCGCGCTGCAGCAGCTTGACGGCGACGCGCCGCTGGTACGCGCCGTCCGCGCGGCGCGCCAGGTAGACGACGCCCATCCCGCCGCGGCCGAGCTCGCGCAGGAGCTCGTACGGGCCGACGTCCCGCAGGACCTCCCGGCCCGGTTCCCAGGGGTGCGGGTCGGCCGCCAGGAACGCGTCGCCGGCCGCGGCGTCGTGCGCCAGCAGCGCGCGCACCTCGTCCGCCAGGTCCGCGTCGCGGCGCGCCAGCTCGTCCAGATGCGGCCCGCGCTCGTCGGGCGCGAGGGCGAGCAGCGCGTCGAGCTCCGCGCGGACCTCAGCCCAGCGGGCCATCGCCCCCCACCTCGGCGACCTCGCGGCCGAGCCCGCGGTGGAGCCGCGCCCGGGCGATCCGCCACATGCGCTCGACGGTCGACACGGACACGCCGAGGGCCGCCGCGACCTCCGGCTGGGGCAGGCCGCAGAAGAAGCGCAGCTCGACGAGCCGCGCCAGCTCGGGGTCGTCGCGCTCGAGGGCGGCCAGCGCCTCCTCCAGGTCGAGCAGGTCCGTGTCGGTGCCCTCCAGCCGCGCGACGGCGACGTCCAGACCCCCGGGCGTGTCGGGCTCCTGCACGACCGCGCCGCCGCCGCGCTTGCTGGCGCGCTTGCTGCGCACGTGGTCGACCAGGACCGAGCGCATGGCCTTGGCGGCGACGCCGAGGAAGTGCCGCTTGCTCTCGTACGTGCGGCCGCCGGCGCCGACCATGCGGATCCACGCCTCGTGCACCAGCGCCGTCGGCTGCAGCGTGTGCGCGTCCGCCTGGTCCCGCATCAGCCCGCCGGCGACGTGGCGCAGCTCGGCGCGCACCGCGCGGTACAGCGGGTCCTGGGCCCCGGCGTCCCCCGCGGCGATGCGCGCCAGGAGCGCCTCGGTCGGCGGGCTCGTCGGCTCGTTCACGGCACCGACGATCCTAGCCCGGATCGGCTCCCCGGCGCGCGGTCCCGCTCCGGGGACCGGCCCGCGGGCCTAGCGCGTCCGTTCCCACGCGAAGAGGAAGCTCACCCGCGTCGGATCCGCCACGACGATCAGGTTCAGCGCGGCGAGCACCACGGCCAGCCACAGCCCCTCGGGCATCATCGTGAAGTGGAACGCGAGCATGCCCGCGCTCATGGGGAGCTGGAGCAGGCCCGCCAGGAAGCGCGTCGTCGGCAGCAGCAGGAACAGCGCGACGAGCAGGTGGCTGACGGCGATGGGCGTCATGAGCCCGCCCTCGCGCATGGCGACCAGGAGCTCCGCGCCCGGGGACGGCGGCAGCTCCGGGACCGGCAGCAGCCCGAGGAAGTGGTCGCCCCCGAACACGGCCAGGGGGACCGCCAGGAGGACGGCGGCGACGACGCGCAGACCCTGCATCAGGGTCGCGCTCCACCCGCGCGTGCGAGGTGGCAGCCCGCGCGCGCGGGTCTGCGCGCGGGTCGGATCGTGACGGCGTGTCGGACGTCGGCGAGCATCGCGGCGCTCCCGCGGGGCGGGAGCCGGGCAGCCGCGGCCGGCGCCGCGACGACGGCAGCGTACGGAAGTGCGGGGCCCGCGGGAACGGCACGGTTCGTCACCGGTTCTTCCCCGGTTCTTCCCCGGGCCGGCCCCGATCGCGCCCCACCGCGGCGGCCCCACGCCCGGGGACCTCGCGTATCCTCTCGCGCCCCCCCCGATGCGCCGACCGACCTGGATCCCCGTGCTCGCCTGCTGCGCGCTCGTCTGGAGCCTGTGGCTCGTGGGCATGGTGTCCGGCGACCGCTGGCACCTGTTCGCCGAGAACGGGTTCATGTCGGTGACCATGGTCTTCGGCTCGTTCGTCGCCGGGGCCACCAGCGAGGGGGGCGGCGCCGTCGCCTTCCCGGTGATGACCCTGCTGTTCGAGGTCCCCACGTCCACGGCGCGGGACTTCTCCCTGATGATCCAGTCCCTGGGGATGACGGCCGCCTCGGCCACCATCCTGTTCACGCGCATCCCCGTCGAGCGGCACGCGCTCGTCTGGGGCAGCGCCGGGGGCGCGGTGGGCATCGTCCTCGGCCTGGAGCTCGTCGCCGGGCGCCTGTCGCCGGCCTACACCAAGATGCTCTTCACGAGCACGTGGCTCTCGTTCGCGGTCGCGCTGTTCCTGATCAACCGCTACCACGAGCGCGAGGTGCACCGCACCATCACGAACTTCCTGCCGCGGCACGCCGTGCTGCTGCTGGGGACCGGCGTCCTCGGCGGCGTGATCTCCTCGATCACGGGCAGCGGGCTCGACATCACGATCTTCTCGCTGCTGGTCCTGCGCCTGCGCATCAACGAGAAGGTCGCGACGCCGACCTCGGTCGTCCTGATGGGCGTCAACGCCGTCGTGGGCTTCCTGTGGCTCGGGGGGGTGCGCGACGCGCTGGCGCCCGAGGCCTGGGGCTACTGGTGGGTGTGCGTGCCGATCGTGGTCGTCGGCGCGCCCTTCGGCGCCTGGTTCATCAAGCGCCGCTCGCGCCAGTTCGTCTCGAGGCTGCTCTACGCGTCGATCGTCGTCCAGTTCGCCCTCGCGCTGGTCGTCGTGCCCCTCGACGCTCCGCTGCTCGCCTTCAGCGCCGCGATCTTCCTCGCCGGCACGCTGCTGTTCCAGTGGATGGCGTACCGCGGCGTGCGCCGGCTCGAGTGGCTGTCGACCGAGGGGCACGCCCCGCGGTCCTGACACCGGCCGGGCGCCGCGGCCTCAGGAGAACAGGTGCTCCTTGGCCGTCTGCACGATGCGCGCGGTCGCGGGGTGCTTGATGCGGCGCTCGGGCGAGATCGCGTAGAAGGTCTCCGTGACCGACTCCAGCTCGCCCAGCGCGCGCACGCCGTAGCGTTCGCAGACGCCCTCGGCGACGACCGTCGGGGCGGGGAACACGCCGCGGCCGGCCTGCCCGAAGACCTTCAGCAGCGCGCTGTCCTCGAACTCCGCCACCACCTGCGGGCGCAGGTCGGCCTCCTCGAGCCAGTGGTCCAGCGAGCGCCGGATCGCCGTGTCGCGCGCCGGCATCAGGAACGGCGTGTCGTCCAGCGAGCCGGGGAAGCCGCGCCGCAGCCGGCGCGCGAGCTGCGGCGCCGCGAAGAGCGTCGTGGTGGACTCCCCCACCACGTGGTTGTAGGCGCGCACGTCGAGCCCCGGCGGCAGCGGCACGTCGGACAGGACCAGGTCGAGCTCGTGCACGGCGAGCGCCGCGAACAGCCGCGTGGGATGGTCCTCGCGGCACTCGAGGAAGACCTGCTCGTCGACGTCCAGCGCCGGTAGCAGCAGCCGGAACGTCACCGTCTTCGCCATGACGTCCGCCACGCCCACGCGGAAGGTCAGCGGCTTGCCGGTGGGGCGCCCGCGGACCGCGTCGAGCAGCTCGCGGCCGGTCCGGAAGATGTCCTCCGCGTAGCCGTGCACGAGCCGCCCCGTCTCCGTCAGCTCGAGGTGCCGCCCGCGGCGCAGGAACAGCGGCGCGCCGAAGAAGGCCTCCAGGCTCTTCAGCTGCATGCTGATCGACGGCCGGCCCACGTGCAGCCGGCGGCTGGCCGCCGCGATCCCGCCCTCGTTCACCACCGTCCAGAAGTACAGCAGGTGGTGGTAGTTGAGCCACTCCATGGACGGCAGCCTACGTCGATCAGATCGACGCTTCCAGTCACTGCTTTGCTGGTGATCGAACGGTGAACCCCGTCCGACAATGCCCTCACCAGCCGCGCGGGGGGGCCCCGGGCCGGCGCGAACGCACTCCTCACGACTCCCTGGACGCCACGCGCCGGGAAGGGCCCCCCGCGGACCGGCCGGGATCCGCGAACCCACTTCACGAGGAGGACCGAGCCATGCGCCTGGACCTGCGCGCCCACGGGGTGGCCCTGACCGACGACCTGCGCGACCACGTCGAGAAGCGCGTGCGCTTCGCCCTCGGACGCTTCGGCGACCGCGTGCGCGAGGTGCGCGTGAGCCTCACCGACCTCAACGGCCCGCGCGGCGGCGGCGACGACATCCGCTGCAGCATCCACGCGCGCCTGGCGCCGTCGAGCTCGGTGCTCGTCGAGCAGCGCAGCGCCGACCCGTTCGCCGCGGTCGCCCGCGCCAGCGACCGCGTCGCGCGCGGCATGCGGCGCCACGTGAACCGCGTGCAGGCGCAGCGCCGCCGGCGCGCGTAGCCCTCACCCGCATCCGCCCGGCCCTGCGCGGACGCACCGGATTCCCCCCGGCGCGACCACGGGCCGCGGCGGTGTCCCGCCGTCGCCGCGGGGCCGCGGTGGGAAGCCGGAGGGCGGCGCGATCTGGACCCCGCGCCGCCCTTCCGGCCCTTCCCCTCGCCGCGCGGACCCCTCGCCGCGCGGACTCGGCGGCCTCCGCCGGCCGCGCGAGCGAACCCCGCCGGTCCCCGCCCGCGGCGCGGCCTGGACGGCGGCCGGGTCCCCGGGGTGCAATCGCACGCGTGGACACCTCGACGAGGCAGCGACCGGTCGCGCGCGCGCCGGGCCCGTGGCGGCGGGTCGTCGCCGCATGCGCGCTCGCGGGCCTCTCTGCGATCGGATTCGCCGCGGGGCCGCCGGCGGTCCGCGGCTCCGTCCAGGACCTGGGCGCGCGCTGCGACGAGCTGGCCGGGCGCCTGGACCTCTGGGGCGTGGTGCTCGTCGCGCGCGGCGACGAGCTGCTGGTCCAGCGCGCCTACGGCACCGCGGACGTCGCGACGGGGGCGCCGAACCGCGCGGACACGCGCTTCCTGGTCGCCTCGCTGACCAAGCCGGTGGTGGGGTTCCTGGCGCTGCGGCTGGTCGACGGCGGGACGCTGGAGCTGGACGCGCCGGTCGCGCGCCACGTCGAGGAGCTGCGCGACGCGCCGGTCGGGCGCGCGACGGTCCACCAGCTGCTCACGCACACCTCCGGGCTGCCCCACTACGAGGGGTGGCCCGGCTTCCTGGAGCGAGTCGGCGAGGAGCACGGCGAGGCCGAGCTGCTCGCGCGCCTGGCCGCCACGGAGCTCGTGGACGCGCCGGGCGCCAGCCACCGCTACAGCGGCCCCGGCTACCTGCTCCTGGGCCTCGTGCTCGAGCGCGCGGCCGGCGCGCCGCTGCCGGACCTGCTCGAGCAGCACGTGCTCGCCCCGCTCGGCATGGACTCGACGCTGCTGCTGCCCGCCGCGGGCGCGGACGACGTGGACCACGCGCGCCCGCACGCGCGCGGCGCCGGCCCGGACGACC
>JAUIDW010000235.1 GCA_030428395.1 bacterium
CCCGCCGCCGCCGCGCCCGCGCCGCCGCCGGCTCCCCCCGCGCGGCGCGGACCGCGCGCTCCGCTCCCGGCCCTCCTGCTGGACCGCGTGACGGGCACCGACTTCGAGCTCGCGCTGGACGACCGCGCGGTCGTGCCCGCCACCGAGCTCGCGTACCGCCTCGACGAGCTCTCGATCACCGACGTGGTGCTCGACCCCGCGCGCCCCGGCGAGCGGCTGGCGCTGTCGGTCGAGAGCTCGCTGCCCGGCGTCGCGCGCTCGGTCCGCGTCGACGGCGGCGTGGTCCCCACCGGCCCCCTGCGCGAGGCGTCCTTCGAGCTGGCCGTCGAGGGCATCGCCCCCGAGGCGCTCGCGCCGTACCTCGCGCAGGCGGGGCTGACCAGCGCGTTCGAGGACGGCTCGTTCCACGCGCGGCTCGACGCGTCCCTCGCGGAGGCCGACGACGGCGCGCTGGTCGCGTCGGTCGGCGTGCGCGACGTCGCCCTGGTCGACGGGGACGAGCTGCTCGCGGTGGACGAGGTCGCCGCGCGCGACGTCCGCCTCGCCGCGGGCGAGCTGCGCGTGTCCGAGGTCGCCGTCTCGGCGCCGCGGCTGCGCGTGGACCGGCTCGCCGAGGGCCCCTGGCGCGCGCTCGGCGTCCGCACGCTCGACCCCGGCGAGCGCGAGCGCTGGGCGCGCACGCAGGCGACCGCACCCGCTCCGCCGAGCGCCGTCGGCGCGGCGCCGGCGGCTCCCCGGACAGCCGGTCCTGCCGATTCACCCGGTGCGCCCGGGGCGGACCCGGCCGACGCGGGGACACCGACCGCCGCGCCGCCGCTGCGCCTCGTGCTCGACCGGCTGGCGCTGGAGGGCGCGCGGCTCGCGCTGCGCGACCGGCACCTCGAGCCCGCGCTCGAGCTCGAGGTGGCGCCCGCGTTCGCACGGCTCGAGGGCCTGGTGCTGGGCGGGCCGACCGGCGGCCAGGCGCCGCCGCCCGCGCGGCTCGAGGCCGGGCTCGTCGCGGCCGGCCTGGCCGAGGAGCTCGGCGTCCGCGGCACGCTCGCGACGCGACCGGGACCGCTCGACGTGGCGGCGTCGCTGGCGCTGCGCGGCCGCGGCCTGACGCTGCGCGCGGTCGAGCCCTACCTCGCGCAGGTCGGGGTCGAGTCGCTCCTCGACGGCGCCACCCTCGACGGCGACCTCGAGGCGAGCGCGCGGCAGGACGGCGACGCGCTGGCCGCGGACGCCGCGCTGCGGAACGTGCGCTTCGAGAACGGCGGCGAGGAGCTCGCGGGCCTCGACGCCTTCGCCCTCGCCGGCCTGCGCGTCGCGCCGGGCGAGATCACCCTCGCGGAGGTCGTCGTGGACCGTCCGCGCCTGGACCTGGCGCGCGACGCCGACGGCGCGCTGCGCGCCCTCGGCCTGCGCGTGCTGCCGCGCGCCGCGGACGCCGAGGTCCCCGCCGAGCCGGTCGCACCGCCGCCGCCCGCCGAGGCGCCGCCGGCTCCCGCCGAGGAGCCCGGCGCCCCCGCCGCGCTGCCGCGCGTCGCGCTGGGGTCGCTGCGCCTGAACGAGGCCGCCCTGGGCTGGTCGGACGCCGCGGTCGAGCCGCCGGCGGCGACGGCCCTGCGCGCCAGCGCGTCGGTCGACGACGTCGTGCTGGGTCCGGCGGACGCCCCCGCGCGCGTGGCGGCGCGCGTGTCGCTCGACGGCCTGCTGGAGGAGCTCGACGTCGCGGCCGAGGCGCGGCTCGACCCCGCCGACCTGCGCCTCGCGCTGAACGTCGCGGGGCGCGGCCTGCGCGCCGATCCGGTGGTGGGCTACTTCCCGCCGGGGCTCTTCTCGACGCTGACCGACGGCCGCCTGGGCGTCGCGCTGGAGGCGCGCAGCGCCGCCGTGGCCGAGGGCGGGCGCAGCGCGTTCCTCGAGGTGCGCGGCCTGGACTACCGCGAGGCCGAGGCCGACGAGCCGTTCCTCGCCATGGAGTCGTTCACGCTGGACGCCCCGCGCCTCGACCCGGCCGCGGGCGTGGTCGAGCTCGCGCGCCTGACCAACGCGGGGCTCGCGCTGGCCGCGCGGCGGACGGGTCCGCGGCGCGTCGAGCTCCTGGGGCTCGCGCTCGAGCCGCCCCCGGCCTTCCCCGCCTCGTCCGAGGCGCCGCCGCCGCCGGCCGCGGAGCCTGAGGCGCCGGCCGAGCCCGCCGCGCCCCGCGGGGACGCCGCGCGCACGCCCGGCGAGCCCGCGGTGCACAGCGTCACCCTGGGCGAGCTGGACCTCGGAATCGCGCGCCTCGCGTTCCGCGACGAGACGGATCCCGCGGCGCGACCGCTGGAGGTCTCCGCGCGCCTGGCGACTCCCGGCCCGCAGGTCGTGGTGGACGCGGACCCCGCCGAGCTGCCGCCGCTGCGCCTCGTGGCGAGCGCCGCCGCGGCGCCGCTGATGCGCGCCGCGACCGTCGACGTCGAGGTGGCCCCGTGGGCGCCCGACCCCGAGCTCGCCGTCGCCGTGGCCGTCGAGGGCCTGCGCGGCGCCGGCGTGGCCGAGGTCGTGCCGGAGCTCGGCCAGTTCCTCGGCGCGGGCTCCCTCGACGACGGGACGTTCGGCGCGCAGCTGCGGACGACGCTGCAGGTGCGGCGCCGCTCGCCGACCGAGCTGGACCTCTCGAGCGGCTTCGGGCTCGCGGCCGAGCTCGCGGACGTCGCCCTGCGCGCCACGCCGGAGGGCGAGGTGCTCGCCGGAGTGGACGCGGTGCACGTGGACGTGACGGCGATCCGGCCGCGCACGGGCGACGTGCACGTGCGCAGCGTCGCCGTCGAGCGACCCGCCGGGCGCGTGCGTCGCACGGCCGAGGGCGTCGAGGTGCTCGGGCTGCTGTTCCGGGTGCCGGAGCTGGTCGAGGCGGCGACGGCGGAGGCCCCCGCGGAGGGCGAGCCGGCGGAGGAGCCCGCGCCCCCCGTCGAGGCCGCCGCGAGCAGCGGGGACGACGAGGTCGCCGAGGCCGAGGAGCCGCGGGCCGCGGACGCGCCCGAGTTCCGCGTGGACGAGCTGCTCGTGTCGGGCATCGACTTCGAGCTGCGGGACGACTCGGTCGAGCCGCCGCTGGTGCTGCCGTTCGACGACCTGGACGTCGAGGTCAAGCGCTTCACCACGCGCGCGCTGGTCGAGCCGCGGCCGATCCAGTTCCAGGCCGTGGTCGCCGGCGGCGACGTCGAGCTGGCCGAGCGCGACGAGGCGGCCCTGCTGGCCGGCATGGCGTCGGCCGTCGCCGGCGCGCTGGGCGGCGCGGACGACGAGTACGCGACCGAGCTCCGCCCCGCCTTCGAGGAGGTCGTCGTGTCGGGCCGCCTGACGCTGGCGCCGGTGCCGCGCGGCTGGACGAAGCTCTCCGTGGCCGCGCTCGAGCTCCCGAACTTCCGCGGCGTCGCGAACGAGATCGGCGTGGACCTGGGGGACGGCCTGATGGACACGTCCGCGACGGTGCGTCTGCTGGGCGACCGCGGGCTGCGGCTGCGCTCCGACACGACCTTCGCGTACCTGTCCGTGTCCGAGGCGCCCGACGGGCCGATCTCGCAGTACCTGAAGCTGCCCGCGCCGCTCGACGTCGTGCTGTTCGTCCTGCGCAACAAGGACGGCGAGCACCGCATCCCCGTCCGCCTGACGCTGCCGGAGGGCGAGGTCGAGCTCGGCGCGGTGTCCGCGGCCGCGGCGGCGACCGTCGGCAAGGTGGTCGGCGACGCCCTGGCGGGGACGCCCTTCCGCATGCTCGGCTCGGTGACCGACCTCGTCGGCCTCACCGGCGGCGAGGAGGAGGACCCGACGGCGACCGTCGCCGGCGAGCTGGCCTTCCTCCCGGGCGCCGCGGCCGTGCCGGTCGACGCGCGCGACGAGCTGGCGCCGCTCGTGCGCGAGATGAACGACGACGGCGACCTGGTCGTGGTGGTGCGCCACGCCTTCGGGCGCGCCGACGTCGAGCAGGCCGAGCGCCTGGCGAACCCCAGCGAGGAGGACTCGCGCGCCCTGGCGGCGCGCCTGCGCGGCAAGCGCACCGACCTGTCGCGCCGGCGCGACCAGCTCGCCGCCGAGGCGCGCGCGCGCTACGCCGTCGGCCTGGGGGACCGCGCGCGCGAGGACAGCTCGCGGCTGCGCGACCTCGACGCCGAGATCGGGCGCACCGAGGAGGCGCTGGACCGCGTCTACGAGCTGCTGCGCCCGGGCGCCGAGCGCCGCCGGGACCGCCGCACGCGCGCCGCGGCGCTGACCCTGGGCGAGCTGCGCCTCGAGGAGGTGCGCGACCTGCTCGAGCGCGTCGGGATCCGCAACGCGCGCGCGCGGGTGGACCTGCGCCGGCCCCGCTACGAGGTCGACGAGGAGCTGGACGGCGGCCGCGTCACCCTGACGCTGCAGCGCCGCCGCTGAGGTCGCTCAGCGGCCGGGGTCGGCGCCCTCGACGTTGCCCTGGACCGTCGTGACGACGGGCTGGGCGATCAGCGAGAGCGGGAACAGCACCCACCAGTACGTGTCGACGTCGACGTCCTGCAGGTGGATGCGCGTCGCCCCGCGGCCGGCGGCCTCCTGCATGAACTCGTCGACGGCGTGCTCGGGCTTGCTGTTGCCGCCGATCGGCCACTTGAAGAAGAGGTGCACGGAGTAGGTCGTCGTGCGCTGCCACTCGGTGGCCTCGCCGCGGATGCCGGGCACGCCGCGGTAGTCCGACATGTGCTTGTGCGTGACGCATCCGGCCAGCAGCGGCAGCAGGATCCAGAGGGAATGCAGGCGGGGCATGGCGGGGTCTCCTCGAGGGGGGCGCACGATCGTAACGCGGCCTCAGGGCTGGAGGGCCTGGTCGATCTCGATCAGCTCGCGGATCCGCGCGAGGTCCGGGCGCACCGCGACGGACACGGTGGTGAATCCCGGCAGCGGGATGCGCTCGCCCGAGGTGTCGATCCCGAGCAGGCGCCCGGCGAGGTCGACCAGCGGTCCGCCGCTGTCGCCGATGCGCAGGGGCGCGTCGTGGACGATGCGGACCGCGTCCATCGACTCGCAGTCCGGCCGCAGGGCCTCGACGCGCAGGACGGCGCCGGCCGCCTCGTGGAACTCGCCGCCGGGGTAGCCGCCCGAGGCCACGGGCTCGTGGACGCCGATCGACTCCGCCGGCGCCCACGGGAAGGCGGCGCGCACGCCGGCCGCGTGGATCAGCGCCAGGTCGAGGTCGTCGCAGCTCCACACGACGCGCGCCGGAACGAGCGTGTGGGCGCCGGGCCAGTAGAGCTGCAGCGGCGGCGGGTCGATCCCGTGGGCCGAGGTCAGGTAGTAGCCGCGCGCGTCGATCGCGGTCGCGGTCGAGAAGTACTCGAAGCGCGCGGCCCGCTCGGTGGCCTCGAGGCGGACGCCGGCCAGCAGCATCGGTGCGCGCCGGGCGACGTAGCTCGCCAGGAGCTCCTCGCCGACGTACACGTTCGCGATGGAGAGCGCCGAGACCGACTTCTCCTGGAGCGAGGCCCCCTCGAAGCGGCACGCGCCGCCCAGCAGCAGCGCGGGCAGCAGGCCGAGCGCGAGCCCGGCGCGGGCCGCGGCGGCCCTCACGAGCCGTCTCCCTCGCGCGCGGCGGTCAGGAACTCGTCGGCGCCCGCGTCCCGGGGCGTCGCCAGGGACACGGCCGCGAGCACGAGGACGTTCACGGCGAGCCCGTACAGCCCCGCGTGCAGCCCGACCGGGCGCAGGTCGGGCCGCGCGGCGAACAGGATGTTGACGGCGATCCCCGCCACGAGCCCGGCCAGCACGCCGGCACCCGTCGCGCGGCGCCAGAACAGCGTCGCCACGACCGCCGGCGCGAACTGCGTCACCGGGCCGTAGGCGTAGAGCAGCAACGCCACGAGCGCGCCCTGGTAGCGCACGGAGACGAGGTACGAGGCGAGCACGACGAGGACCAGCACGATGCGGATCACGCGCCGCTCGACCCGCGCCGAGGGCCGCCAGCCGAAGGCCGTCACGGCGCCGTCGCGGACCAGGATCGAGGCCGTGGCGTGGGCCATCGCGTCGCCCGAGGACATCGATGCCGCCAGGGCGCCGGCGCAGAAGAGGCCCACCGCGATCGACGGCAGCTCCAGGTTCATCAGCACGTGCGGCAGGATCTGATCGGCCTTCTCCGGCCCCGGCTCGAACAGCACGCCGCTGAAGCCGAGGAACAGGATCGGCACCAGGAACACCTGGAACGTCGGGTACAGCACGACGGTGCGCCGCAGCGTGTTCTCGTCGCGGGCCGAGAAGGCCTTCATGAAGAGGTGCGGCCAGAACGAGAAGCCGGCGATCGAGACCAGCACGGCGCTCGAGTACTCGCCCCACGTCCACGGCGTCGCGCCGTCCTTGTCCAGCCCGGGAGGGACCAGCAGCTCCGGCCGCTCCGCGGCGATGCGCTCGAACATCGGCCCCACGCCGCCGTACAGCCGGTGCGGCAGGTACAGGCCGAACACCCAGGCGAGCACCATCATGAACAGGCCCTGGAACGTGTTCGTCCAGCCCACGCCGAGGACGCCGCTGGTCGTGACGTAGGCGACGACGACGGCGTACACGATGGCCGCGCCCAGCTCCTCCGACACCGCGCCGCGCGTCATGGCGTTCAGGACGTAGCCCGCGCCCTTCATCTGCAGCGCGAGGTACGGCACGAAGGCCAGCGTGCTGATCAGCGCCATGGCGGCGGCGATGCCGCGGCTCGAGTAGCGCGCGGCGACCATCTCGGCCTGCGTGACGAACCCGTAGCGCTTGCCGAGGCGCGCCGCGCGCGGGCCCAGGAAGTAGAACGGCACGAACCCGAGCGCGCCGTAGCCCAGCACGTAGAGCGCCGCCACGCCGCGCGAGTAGGCCCAGCCCGGCATGCCGAGGAAGGCGAACGCGCTGAAGATCGTCGCGCCGGTGATGAAGTACATCACCAGCGTGCCCAGCGAGCGGTCGCCGGCGACGAAGCCCTCGGCGCTGGCGCTCGAGCGCCGCCCCGGCAGGATCCCGATCACGAGGCACGCGACCAGGTACGCGGCCGCCACGGCCACGACGACCGTCGACGACGTCACCGCGCGCCCTCGTCCCGGCCGCCGGCCGACGGTCGGGATCGAGCCGACCGATCCGCGCGGCCGGCGCGGTGGTAGAGCACGAGCACCCCGAAGGACGCGAGCACCCAGCCGAGGTTCCAGACGACCACGAACGGCACGCCCAGCACGAAGGGCCGCGGCCCGACGCCGAGGGCCGCGTAGCCCGGCCAGGTGATGGCGAGCAGGCAGACGGCCGCGTACCCGGCCAGGAGGGCGTGCCGCATCGGGGAGACTCTACCGGAGGTCCCCCGGGCCGGCCACCTGGGCCGGCCCCCTCGGGCGCCCCCCCGGCCCGGCCCCCGCGGCGCGCCGTCAGTCGTCGCCCAGCAGCTCCGCCAGGCGGGCGCGGGCGTAGGTCCACTCGCGGTGCACGCTACGCTCGGAGATCTCGAGCACGCGCGCCGTCTCCTCGACCGAGAGCCCGGAGAAGAACCGCAGGCGAGTCACAGCTGCCGCCCGCTCGTCCTCCGCGGCGAGCTTCTCGATGGCGTCGTCCAGCGCGAGGATCTGGTCGGCGTCCATGTCCACCGGCCCCTCGGGGGCACCCAGCGTGACGCGCGCGTGATCGCCGCCGCGCTTCAGGCTCCGGACCCGGCGCGCGTGGTCGATCAGCACGCGCCGCATCGCCTCCGCGGCGGCGGCGTAGAAGTGGCGCCGGTCGCGCCACTGCATGTGCTCGTCCCCCACCAGCCGCACGTACGCCTCGTGGACCAGCGCGGTGGCCTGCAGCGTGTGGTCGGCGCGCTCGCCGGCCATGTGCTTGCGGGCGATCACCCGCATCTCGTCGTAGACGATCGGCAGCAGCTCGTCGTTCTGCGGTCCGGCCTTCAGCAGGCGGGTGACGTCGGCGCGGCGCTCTTCCATGGACCGTGCGGCGCGGGCGTGGCGACCGCGCAGCTCCGCGATCCTAGCCCGCCAGGCGCTGGAGCCGAACCCGGTCGCGGAGGGCGCTTCCCGGGGAGCCTCCCCCTCGCGTCCCCGGGCCCCCTCCCGCTCCCTCGCGGCGTCCCCCGCGGCGTTCCGTGCAGCGTCCATGGTCCGGCGACGCACCCGGCCGCCACCCCGCGTGGCGTCGCCCGCGGCGCTCCCCTGCCACCGATCGTCAATTTCTCGCAGGCCCCGTCCGCGGGGTCGGCCCGGGTCGGGCGGCGCCTTAGCATCGGCGCCCCATGACGACCCGGGTGCACCGAGCAGGCTGGACGGCCGTGCGGCGCGCGCACCGCGCGGGCGACGCGCGGCTGGGCGCCGTGGGGCTCGTCGCCGTCCTGGCGCTCGTCGCCGGCGTGGCCTGGTGGGCGTCGCGCGGCGGCGACGCGGACGGGTCGCGCCCGGTGGGCCCCGCCGCGCCGGCGAACGCCGCGCGACCGGCCGACCCGCCGGCCGCCGCGGTCGCGCCGTCCTCGTCCGC
>JAUIDW010000236.1 GCA_030428395.1 bacterium
GACGACCTCGAGCCGGACGCCGGCACCGCCGGGCCGCCGCCGGGCCTGGAAGCCGACGAGCGCGCCGCCTTCACGCGGGCCCGAGCCCGCGGCGCGCCGTAGGCCCTCGCGCGGCCGGCTGGCGCCGGCCGGCGGGCGGCGTATCCTCGCCGCGTCATGGCCGCCCTCCGGCTGCTCCTCCTGGCCCCCGCCGTCCTCGCCGCCCCCCTCGCGGGCTGCGGCGGCTCGCTGCGGCTGTACTCCGGCGCGCCGCGGCCGCTGCTCGAGATCGCGCGCGTGCGGGGCTGGTCGGAGAGCAACCGGTCCCCGGAGGGCACCCTCGTGACGACCACGAAGCTCGTCGCCGTCGACGGCGTGCCCGCGGTCGGGTTCCGCGAGGTCGAGCTGGAGCCCGGCCCCGTGGTCGTGCGCGTGAGCGCGCAGCGCACGTGGGACGACGAGCCGCTCTGGCGCTTCGAGGACGAGCTCACCTTCGAGGCCGTCGCCGGCGGCGACTACGACGTGCGCGCGGTCCCGGCCGAGCACGCGCACCCGGTCGCGCTGGGCGTCTGGGACGCGCGCTTCGAGCGCTGCGTGGCCACCACCGAGCCCGTGCTGGAGCAGGTGGCGCGCCCGCGCCTGGCGCTCGACGCGGACTGGCACCTGGCCGACTGGTCGGTCGGTCCCGAGACGCGGCGCTTCACGTACCTGCCCCGCGGCCAGCAGCTGGGGCGCTGGAGCCGCGCCGTCGAGGCCCAGTTCCACGCGGCCGGCGGACGCACCGTGCGCGCCCCGGAGCTCGCGCAGCGCCTCGACGAGCTGGTGGACGCGCGCTGCGACGAGGCCGAGGTGACCTTCGTCCTGCGCGAGCCCGACGCCGTCGGCGGGACCTGGACCGGGCGCGAGGTCGGCACCGGCCGGCGCGAATGGGGCGTCGCCCTGCTGCGCCCGGCGGCGGGCGGCTTCGACCTGCTGGCCCACGTGGACACCGGGCGCCCGCTCCCGGAGGACGAGGTCGCGCGCTGGATCGAGCTCTTCCGCGCGGCCGGCGCGAACGCCGCGGAGGACGCCCCGTGAGCGCCGACGCGCCCCGCGAGCTCGCGGCCATCGAGGTCGTCGCCGACCGCTCGGCCGAGGGCCGCTGCGACGAGGGCTTCCTGCGCGTGCGGCGCCTCGTTCTGCGCAACGCCTACGCCGACGGCACGCGCTCGCGCGAGTACCCGTGCGACGTCGTGTCGCGCCGCCGCAGCGACGCCGCCGTCGCCGTGCTGTACGCGATCGAGACCGTCGCGGGGCGCCGCCGGGTGCGCGTGCTCCTGCGGCGCTCGCCGCGGGCGCCGATCTACCTGCGCCGCGACGCCGAGTTCGCCCCGCCGGACCCGCGCGAGTACCGCTGGATCGACGAGGTCGTGGCCGGGCTGATCGAGGCCGACGACGCCGACCGCGCGGACCCCGTGGCGCACCGGGCGGCGGTCGAGGCGCTCGAGGAGGCCGGGCTCGAGGTCCCCGTCGAGGCCTTCGAGCCGCTGGGCGGCGAGACCTTCGCCAGCCCCGGGATCACCGACGAGAAGCTCCACTTCGTGGCGGCCGCGGCGCCGCTCGACCGCGCCGGCGCGCCGCCCGGCGACGGCAGCGTCATGGAGGAGTGCTCGACGCTGTGGACCGCGACGCTGGGCGAGGCCATCGCCGCCTGCCGCGACGGGCGCATCCCCGACATGAAGACGGAGGTCGCGCTGGTGCGCCTGGCCGACCACCTCGGGTACGTGCACGCCCTGGACGCGTTCGTGGACGAGCTGCCGGCCGAGCTGCGCGAGCGCCACGTCCGCGCGGGCGTGGACGCGGCGCGCGCGACCCCGGAGTCCGGCGCTTGAGCCGCTCCGAGCGACCGCGCGTCGCCGTGCTGGGCGCGCGCCGCGTCCGCCAGGGGCTGGGCCCCTTCGTCGCGCGCGACCTGGTCCGCGCGGGCTGCGACGTCCCGGCCTTCCTCTGCCGCCGCGCGGAGTCGCTGGAGCCCGCGGCCGAGGCGCTGCGCGCGGTCGCCGGCGTCGACGCGCGCGGCTACGCCGGCCTGGACGCGCTGCTGGCGGCGGAGCGGCTCGACGCCGTCGCGATCCTGGCCCCCGCGGTCGCCCACGGTGCGCTGCTCGAGGCGGCGCGCGGCGCCGGGCTCGCCGTGCTGTGCGAGAAGCCGCTCGTCTGGGGCGGCGACGACCCCGCGGCCGAGGCGGCCGCCCACGTCGCGGGCTTCGAGCGCGCCGGGCTGCTGCTGATGGAGAACTGCCAGTGGCCCGAGACGCTGCCGGCCTTCGAGCGCCTGCACCCCGGCGCCCTGGACGCGCCGCCGCGGCGCTTCGCCATGCGCCTGTCGCCGGTGACGGTGGACGCGCGCGGGCTGGTGGACTCGCTGTCGCACCCGCTGAGCCTGCTCCAGGCGCTGGCGCCCGACCCCGCGGCCGAGCTGGCCGACGTCGAGTACGGCCCCCTGCCGGGACGCGCGGGCGCCCTGCGGCTCGCCTTCCGCCTGCGCGGCCCGGGCTGCGACGTCGCCGCCGAGGTCGAGCTGGTCCCCGGCGCGGGCCCGCCGCGCGAGGCGGCGTACGCGGTCGACGGCCGCCGCGCCGAGCGCACGATCGACCCGGACGACTACTCGATGCGGTTCGCCGACGGCGACCGCGCGGTCGACGTGCCCGACCCCCTGGGCCTGCGCGTGGCCCGATTCGCGGCCGCCCTGGAAACCTCGCGGGACCTGGGGCAGACTCGTCCGGACGCGCCCCCCCGGCCGGGGGGGCTGACGCCGGGGCGCGAGATCGTCCAGAGAATGGAGCTTCTCTGCGCCCTCGTGAGGGCCTACGACGGCCGCTCCGCCGCCCCGGACGGGCCGAGGGACCCGCGCACCGCATGAGCCACGCGATCCACGACTTCAGCGCGAAGCTGCGCCAGCCCGGCATGCTGCCGAACGTGCAGGCCTACGTCTCGTGGCGCCGCGCCGTCCGCGCCGCGCGCGCGCAGGGCGAGGCCGAGCCGCCGCCGCCGCAGCAGGCGCCGCTGTCGATCAACCTCGACCTGACGACGGCCTGCAACTACCGCTGCGACCACTGCATCGACTGGGACATCCTCAACACGAAGCACAAGCACGCCGAGGAGGTCCTGCGCGAGTCGCTCGCCGTCATGCGCGAGCGCGGGCTGCGCTCGGTCATCATCATCGGGGGCGGCGAGCCGACGCTGTACCCGGGCTTCGTGGGCTTCGTGGCGTACCTGAAGGAGCTCGGTCTGCAGGTCGCCATCGTCTCGAACGGCAGCCGCGGCGACCGGCTGCTCGAGTGCGCGCAGTACCTGGACGAGAAGGACTGGATCCGCCTGTCGCTGGACTCCGGCTCGAACGAGCTGTTCGAGGCCATGCACAAGCCCGTGATCCGCGACCTGACGCTCGACACGATCTGCGAGTGGATGCCGCGCATCAAGGCGGCGAACCCGAGGCCGCGCCTGGGCTTCTCGTACATCATCGTCTGGGGCGGCGCCTCCCGCGACGACGTCGGCCTGCACGAGAACATCGACGAGATCGTGATGGCCGCCCAGCGCGCCAAGCGCTACTCGTTCGACTACATCGCCTTCAAGCCGGTGCTCGAGCGCGGCGACGACGGCGCCGAGGTCATGGACCCCGGCAAGGCCCAGCAGGAGCTGCAGGCCGTGGTCGCGCGCATCCGCGCGAACGTCGACGAGGCCAAGAAGCTCGACGACGACACCTTCGACGTCTACGAGAGCACCAACCTGCGCGTGCTCGAGGCCGGCAACTGGTCCGACTACACGCGCCAGCCGCGCGAGTGCCACATGCAGGCGCTGCGGCAGGTGCTGACCCCCACCGGGCTCTTCAACTGCCCCGCGCACCGCAGCGTCGAGAAGGCGCGCATCGCGGAGAAGGACGCCTACCGGGACGAGGGGCAGGTCGCCTCCACGAACGACGGCCTGGCGCAGCTCCTGGACCGCTTCGACGCCTCGGTGGAGTGCGCCGAGGTCACCTGCCTCTACAACCCGGTCAACTGGTGGCTCGAGCAGATGATCGAGGCCGAGGGCGACGAGCCCATCCCCGCCGGCGAGGAGCGCGAGGACTACTTCCTGTAGCGAGCCGGGGCATGATCGACCCCCCGCGCGTCACGACCCCCGGGTACCAGACCCAGTCGCCCGACACGGACGAGTGGGCCGAGCGCCTGCTCTTCGAGCGCTGGCGCCGCATGTCGACGCGGGAGAAGGCCGCGCTGGTGAGCGAGCTCAGCGCGTCGCTGCACCGCCTGACCCTGGCCGGCCTGGCGGCCCGCTTCCCCGACGCCGACGAGCGCGAGCTGGAGGACCGCGCGCTGGCCCTGCGCTACGGCGACGAGCTCGCCGCCTGGGTCCGCGCCCGCCGCGCGGAGCGCGAGGAATGCCCTCCGACCCCGTCCACGTAGCGCTGCGGGTCGCCCGCGTGCTGGAGGGCCTCGCCGTCCCGTACCTCGTCGGGGGCTCGGTGGCGAGCACGCTGCACGGCGAGCCGCGCGGGACCCTGGACGTCGACTTCGCCCTGCGCCTCGACCCCGGGCGTGCGGACGCCCTCGTGGACGCGCTCGAGGGCGAGTTCTACGTCGACCGCGGCAGCGCGCGCGACGCCGCCGCGCACCACCGCCACTTCAATGCGATCCACGTGGCCACGCTGGTCAAGGTCGACCTCTACGTCCGTCCGCCGGAGGGTCTGTACGCCGCGGAGCTCGCGCGCGCCTGCCTCGCGCGGCTGGGCGAGCGCGACGAGGACGTCGTCCGCGTGGCGACCGCCGAGGACACCCTCCTCCAGAAGCTGCGGTGGTACCGCCTGGGGGACGAGGTCTCCGACCGCCAGTGGCGCGACGTCCTCGGCATCCTGAAGGCCCGCGGGGAGGAGCTGGACCAGGCGTACCTGGAGCGCTGGGCGGACGAGCTGGGCCTGCGCGACCTGCTCGATCGCGCGCGCGGAGCGCTGGGCGACGACCCCGCGTCGGGCGGATCGTCCGCGGGCGCTTGACGGCGGCGCGGGGGCGTGGTGGCGTGCGCGCATCGCTGCCTCCGATCCTCCCCGACGCGTGCTCGTGCGCCTGCCGAACTGGGTGGGCGACGTGGTGATGGCGACGCCGGCGCTGCGGGCGCTGCGGGCGACGTGGCCGGAGGCGGAGATCGTGTACGAGGGGCGGCCGTTCCTGCGCGCGCTGCTCGGCGGGCTGGCGTGGTTCGACGGGTGGCGCGACGAGCGCAAGGGCGGGGCGAGGGAGCTCCTGCAGCGCGCGCGCGAGCTGCGGGCGCAGCGCTTCGACCTGGCGGTCGTGCTGCCGGACTCGCACGGCGCCGCGCTGGGCCCGTGGCTCGCGCGCGTGCCGCGGCGCGCGGGGTACGACCGCTCGCCGGCGCGGCGCTGGCTGCTGACCGACTGGCTGCCGCAGCCCGCCGAGGGCGGCGAGGTGGTGCCGATCCCGATGGTCGAGCGCTACCTGCGCCTGGCGCGGAAGCTGGGCTGCGTGGACGCGGGCGACGCCACCGAGCTCGCCGTCGAGGCGGCGGACGAGGCGACCCTGGCCGAGAAGCTCGCCGGGGCCGGCCTGGACGACCCGGTCGGCGCGGGCGACCTGCTGGTCGTCACGCCGGGCGCGAACTTCGGCTCGAGCAAGCTGTGGCCGCCGCGCCATTTCGCCGCGACGTGCGACGAGCTGCGGCGCCGACACGGGCTCGTCCCCGTGATCGCGCCGGGCCCCTCGGAGGTCGAGATTGCGCGGGCCGTGGCGGACGCCATGGAGACCCCCGCGGTGGTCCTGGGCGAACCGGTCACCAGCCTGGGCGAGCTGAAGGCCCTGATCGCCCGGGCGCGGCTGGTGCTGTCGAACGACACCGGCCCGCGCGCGATGGCGGTGGCCCTGCGGCGGCCCGTGGTGGTCCTGATGGGCCCGACCGACCCCCGCTACACGGCCATGCACCTCGAGCGCCAGCGGGTGCTGCGCGAGGAGGTCGACTGCAGCCCCTGCCACCTGAAGGTTTGCCCCATCGACCACCGCTGCATGGAATGGCTGCAGCCGGCGCGCGCCGTCGCCGCCGCGGAGGAGCTGCTCGCATGACCGCCGAGATCGTCCCCGACTACGAGGTCCTGGCCCGCCGCCTGGAGTCCGCCCGCGCCGCCGGCCGCACGATCGGCCTGGCGAACGGGTGCTTCGACGTGCTGCACGTCGGGCACGTGCGCCTGCTGCGCGAGGCCCACGAGCACTGCGACCTGCTGGTCGTCGCCCTGAACACCGACGAGTCGGTGCGCGCCAACAAGGGCGAGGGCCGCCCCTACGTGCCGCTCGAGGAGCGCATGGAGGTGCTGGCCGCCCTGGACGGCGTGCGCTTCGTGACGAGCTTCGACGAGCCCACCGCCCACGCGCTGATCGAGGCGCTGCGCCCCGACGTCCACGTCAAGGGCACCGACTGGGAGGCCGCGGACGTCCCCGAGCGCGACGCGGTCGAGAAGCACGGCGGCCGCATCCTGATCGCGGGCGACCCCAAGACCCACTCGAGCACCGCGCTGATCGCGCGGATGCGCGGCGAGGGCGACGGGGCCTGAGCGCGAGCGGGGCCCGTCGCGCCGGCCTCCTTCGCCGCGATGGGCCCGGCCGCTTGCAGGCGACCCGGCGCGGCGTTGAAATCCGCTCGGCCATGGGTCGCTCCGCCGCGGACGGTCAGGTGCTCGACATCCTGGGGGACCTGCCCCCCGGGCGGCTGCTCGACATCCCGGCGGGCGGCGGGCCGGTGCGGGAGGGGGCCGAGCGCCTCGGGCACCGGGTGGTGCAGGCGGACCTGTTCCCGCGGCCGGGTGCGCCGGCGGTGATGGCGGACGCCTGCGCGCGGCTGCCCTTCCGGGACGCGAGCTTCGACGCCGTGCTGTCGATGGAGGGCATCGAGCACTTCGAGAACCAGACCGGCTTCGTGCGCGAGTGCGCGCGGGTGCTGAAGCCCGGCGGCGCGCTGGTGCTGTCGACGCCCAACGTCCTGAACCTGGCGAGCCGCTGGGCGGCGCTGTGGAGCGGGCAGAGATCGATGCGCGGCGGGTTCCTGTCCGAGCACCGCACGCTGTGGGGCCGCGACGGCGAGCGGCTGTACCACGGTCACGCGTTCCTCGTCGACGCGTTCCGCCTGCGCTACGTGCTGCGGATCTGCGACCTGCGGTGGGTCGAGCTGCGCACGACCCGGCTCAGCCCCGGCTCGCTGGCGCTGGCCCCGCTCGTGCCGCTCGTGTGGCTGGCCGCCTGGTGGACCCGCCTCTCGGGGCGCCGCGCGCTGGCGAAGCTGGGGCGCCCGGCGACGCCGCCGGAGACCGAGCGCGAGCTGGTCGGCCTGGCGACCTCGCCGGCGCTGCTCTTCGGCAAGAAGCTCGTCGTCCTGGCGCGCAAGGAGGCCGCCTGATGCACGTCGCGCTCGTGCACATGCGCCACGCCGCCATCGGCGGGACCGAGCGCTACCTGAACCACCTCGCGCGGCACCTGGCCGCGCTGGGCGACCGCGTGACGGTCGTGTGCCGCACCCACGGCGAGCCGCCGCACCCCGACGTGCGCTTCGAGGTCCTGAAGGGGCTCGCGCTGGGCGGCTCGTGGCGCATGTGGGCCTTCGCGCAGGCCGTCGAGAAGCACGTGCGCGCGGCGGACTACGACGTCGTCTACGGCCTGGGCAAGACGTGGACGCACGACGTGATCCGGCTCGGCGGCGGCTGCCACCGCACGTACCTGGACCTCGTCGCGGACACGTCGGAGGGCGTGCGGCTGAAGGACCGGCTGGCGCTGAAGATCGAGGACCGCGCGCTGGCGAAGGGCGCGTACCGGCAGGTGGTCACGAACTCCGAGATGGTCAAGCGCGACGTCGTCACGCGCCACGGCGTGGCGCCGGAGGCGGTGCGCGTGATCCACAACGGCGTCGACCTGGCGCGCTTCGACCCCGCGCGGCGCGCCGAGCGGCGCGCGCAGCTGCGCGGCGAGCTGGACCTGGGTCCCGACGCGCGCGTCGTGCTGTTCCTCGGCACCGGCTACACGCGCAAGGGCCTCGACCTCGTGCTCGACGCCTTCAGCGAGCTCGCGCCGGAGCGCCCCGAGCTGCGGCTCGTGGTCGTCGGGCGCGACTCCACGCCCGGCAGCTGGGAGGCGCTCGCCGAGGGGCTGGGCCTGGCCGACCGCGTGCGCTTCCTGGGCGAGCGGCGCGACGCCGAGGCCTGCTTCGCCGCCGCGGACGTGTACGCCCTGCCCACGCGGTACGACCCCTTCGCGAACTCGACGCTCGAGGCGCTGGCCTCGGGCGTGCCGACGGTCACCACCGAGACGAACGGCGCCGCCGAGCTGATCGAGCACCGCGTGCAGGGCTCGGTGCTGTCCGCCGAGCTGCCGGACGAGTCGCGCGCCCGCGCCCTGGCGAACGAGCTGCGCCACTGGCTGGACCCCGAGGTCGCCCGGGCCGGCGG
>JAUIDW010000237.1 GCA_030428395.1 bacterium
CAGGGCAGGACCAGGTCCACGACGGTGACGGCGCCGGCGGACACCTGCACGCCGTCGACGCGCGCCGAGGCGCCCTCGTGCTCGGCGAGCACGTCGTACGGACCCGGCGGCAGGCCGACGAGGGCGTAGCTGCCGTCCTGCATCGTCGCCGTCGACGTCACGCTGCCGTCGGGGTCCGTCTCGCCGGGCGGCAGCACGTACACCGTCGCCATGTCGACCCCCGCGGGCGTGCCGCTGCCGTCGTCGGTCGAGACGACGCCGCGGATCTCCCCGGTGCTCGAGCGGTTCACGCCGCGCAGGACCGGGTGCAGGCTGTACCGCACCGCGTTCGCCGGGTCGTTGCCGGGGATGGGCCGGAAGGTCTTCGTGAGGTCGAAGTCGACGAGCAGCCGGCTGCCGACCCCGCTCTGCACCTGGATCGGGGGCTCGACGAACACCTTCTCGCCCGCCGTGGACTGGCTGTTGAGGTGCAGCGTGCCGTCGGACACGCGGTACTCGTTGCCGTTGGTCAGGCGCAGCCAGGCGTCCGAGAAGACCAGCCGCAGCTGGCGGTAGGTGCCCGCCGGCAGGTCGGCCTGGACGAGGACGCGCGTCACCCCGTTGCGGAGCTGCAGGAGGTCCAGGTCCAGGGGCGGCCCGTCGTAGATCGTGAGGAAGCCGCTGCCGGCGTTCGCCTCGGTGTGGACGCGCAGCTGGGTCACGGCGACGTGGGCCTCCTCGACCAGCGAGTGGGCCAGGGCGGCGTCGGTCGCCTCCACGACCAGCGTGCCGGTGCCGCCGCCTCCTCCACCGCCGCCGCCGCCGCCACCGCAGGCGGCCAGGACCAGGGGCAGCGCGATCGTCGACAGGACACGGAGCGGGAGCTTCATGGGAGACCTCACGGGCTGGGGGAGCACCCTCCAGGGTACCCCCGATCCGCGAGCTCCGCCGACGCGGGCTCCACGGAGCGGCCCGGGGGGCGCGACCGCGCGCTAGGATCCCCCGCATGCTCCGAGTCGTCCCCACTCGCGTCCCCGGCGCCTGCGCGCGCGCGGCGTTCGCGCTGCTCGTCCTCGGGGGCGCCTGCGCGCCGGCGGGCGACCCGGACGCGGGGGCGCCGGGCGCCGCCCCGCGCAACCTGCTGCTGGTGACGCTGGACACGACGCGGGCGGACCGGCTGGGGTGTTACGGGCACGCGGGGGCGGCGACGCCGACGCTCGACGGGCTCGCGGCCGACGGCGTGCTGTTCGAGACGTGCGTCAGCGCGACGCCGACGACCCTGCCGTCGCACGCGACGCTGCTGACGGGGCTCGAGCCCTTCACGCACGGCGCGCGCAACAACGGCACGCACCGGCTGCCCGCGGACGTCGAGACGCTGGCCGAGCGCCTGCGGGCGCGCGGGTTCGCCACGGGCGCGGTCGTGTCGGCCTTCGTGCTGGACGCGCGCTTCGGGCTGGACCAGGGCTTCGACCGCTACGACGACGACCTGTCCGGCGGGACGGGCGCGAGCGAGTCCGGCTACCGCGAGACGCGCGCCGACGACGCCGCGCGGCGCGCGCGCGCGTGGCTCGAGCAGCGCGGGGACGAGCGCTGGTTCCTGTGGCTGCACCTGTTCGACCCGCACGCCGACTACGCGCCGCCCGAGCCCTTCGCCACGCGCTTCGCCGCCGATCCGTACGACGGGGAGATCGCCTGGGCCGACGCGGTGCTGGGCGAGCTGCTCGCCTGGCTCGACGGGCGCGGCGAGCTGGACGAGACCCTGGTCGTCGCCACCGCCGACCACGGCGAGTCCCTCGGCGAGCACGGCGAGGCGACCCACGGCGTGTTCGTGTACGACGCGACGACGCGCGTGCCGCTGCTGCTGCGCCACCCGTCGCTGCCCGCGGGGACGCGGGTGGGGGGCGTGGCCGCCGCGGCCGACGTCGCGCCGACGGCGCTCGAGCTGCTGGGCCTGGGCGCGCCGGACGGGCTGGACGGCCGCTCGCTGGCCGCGGCCGCGCGCGGGGGCGCGGCGCCGGAGCGCGCCGCGTACTCCGAGTCGCTCCTGCCGCTCGTGAACTACGGCTGGTCGGACCTCGCCGCGCTGCGCGACGCGCGCCACCGCTACGTGCGCGCGCCGCGCCCGGAGCTGTACGACCTGGCGGCGGACCCCGGCGAGACGCGCGACCTGTCCTCGACGAGCCCCGACGTCGCGTCGCGGCTCGCGGCCGACCTGGCCGCGCGCGTCCCGTCGAGCCCGCGCGACGAGCGGCGCTGGACCGTGGCCGACCTCGAGGGCGAGGCGCGCGCGTCGCTCGCCGCGCTGGGGTACGTGTTCGACGAGCGCGCCGGGGACGCGGTGCAGGACGAGCGCGCCGACCCGAAGGACCGCGTGCGCGCGATCGCGCGCCAGCAGGAGGCCGAGGGGCTGCGCCTCGCCGGGCGCCTCGACGACGCCGAGGCCGCGTACCGCGCGCTGCTCGCCAAGGACCCTGCGGCCGTACCGGTGCGCGACGCGCTGGCCGCGCTGCTGGCCGAGCGCGGGAAGCTCGACGAGGCCGCCGAGCTGCACCGCGGGTCGCTGGCGCTGCCCGGCGCGAGCGTCGAGAACCTGCTGGACCTCGCGGAGCTCGAGCGCCGCCTGGGCGCGGCCGGCTGGGAGCGCTCGCTGGCGCTGGCGAAGGAGCTCGACCCGCGCGACCCGCGCCCGTGGGTGCGCGAGGGCGACCACGTCCACCTGGGCCGCGACGCCGCCGCCGCGCGCGCGGCCTACGAGCGCGCCCTGGCCCTGGACGAGCGCTGCGCCGAGGCCTGGCTCGGTCTGTGCCGCCTGGCGATCGCCGAGCGCGACGCGCCGGCCGCCGCGCGCGCCGCGCAGCGCGCCACCGAGGCCGACCCGACCCTGCACGAGGCCTGGTTCCAGCTCGGCGCCATGCGCGCGGCCGGCGGCGACCTGCCCGAGGCCGTCCGCTGCTTCGAGCGCGCCCGGGACCTCGCCCCCGAGCACGCGCCCACGCGCATCCGCCTCGCCCTGGTCCTGACGATGTCCGGCCGCGACGCCGACGCCGTCCCCGAGCTGCGCCGCGCCCTCGAGCTGGACCGCGCCGAGGTCGAGCGCACCGCCCGCGCCAGCCCGCCGCTGGCGGACCTGCTGCGCCGCGCGAGGTGAGCGCGGGGCCCGCCGCGGTGGGCGGGCCCCGTCGCGATCACGGGCAGACGTAGAAGAGCAGCGCGTCGCTCAGCGAGTCGCCGAACCCGGCGGGGTCGGCGGGGTCGAGCTGGCGCCACTGGGCGGTCACGCGCTGGCCCACGGTCAGCAGCGGGTCCGTCGGGGTCTGGATGCGCACGTTGAACTCCAGGCGCAGGCGGCCGGAGCAGGGCGGCGTCCCGGTGGCCTGGGGCATCAGCGCCGGCAGGGCGCGGCGCACGGGCGGGCGGATGCAGAGCGTGCCGCCGTGGTAGCCCAGGTCGGCGCGGCCGAAGCCGTAGAGCATCAGGCCGGGCTGGGACGGCAGCACGTCCAGCGCGTCGATGTGGAAGGTCTGCGTCGCGGTCGCGCTTGGGTTGCCGCTCGCCTGCAGGAAGGGCAGGCAGCCGGCCGAGTTGACCTTGGCCGAGCAGTAGGCGACGGGCTCGATCTCGTGGGCCGCGTCGAACGGGTTCGCGCCCATGTCCGCCGGCATGCCGGCCAGGCTGCCGGCGCCGATGCACGGCGAGCCGGCGCGCAGGAAGAAGTCGTCGAGCTCCTCGCACCAGAACAGCGGGTCCTGGTCGATGTTGCCGGCGCCCGGGGCGCCGCCCTGGACGTCGGACCACGTGGCGGACGAGCCGGCGCCCAGCTCGTCCCCGTTGTTCCACAGGATCGAGTTGGTGACGGTCGCGGAGTCCACGCCGTCGCCGGAGGTCGCGGCGACGTTGCGGGTGAGCGTGCAGCTCGTCAGCGTGCCGAGCCGCGCTCCGGCGCCGACGTCGGCCCGGTTGTCGAGCACCTCGCAGCCCGTGGCGTCGCAGTCGAACAGGCCACCGCCCTCGCCCGGGTTGCTGCCCGGGAAGCTGCTCGCCACGTTGCCGGAGACCCGGCAGTTCTGCAGCGTGCACTGGTAGGCGCCGGCGCCGCGGGCATCGAGGAGGACGTCGGGCGGGCTGGCCGTGTTCATCTCCAGGACGCAGTCCACCAGCGTCGCCCCGTGGGCGCCGCCGCCGTCGCCGAAGGCGCGGTTGCCGCGCAGGACGCAGCGCTCGAGCAGCGCGGGTCCGTAGACGCCGCCGCCGAAGTCCTCCGTCCCGTCGGACAGGGCCTGGTTGTCCTCGAGCAGCGAGTCCCGGATCACGAGCGACGCGCCGATCGGGCAGTAGAACCCGCCGCCGAACTGGCTGGCCCCCGTGCGGACGGTGCAGTTCGTGTACAGGCCGTCCCCCCTGACGTTGCCGCCCTGGATGCCGCCGAAGTTGCCCTCGATCAGGGTGCCGTCCACGGTGGCGGTGCCGTAGATCCCGCCCCCGCGGCCGGGGGTGGAGCCCGTGCTGAAGAACTCGCCGGCGCCGTTCCCGACGACGGAGCCTCCTTGCATGGTCACCACGCCGAAGATCCCGCCGCCGAGGGCGTCGAGCCCGTCGGCGAGGTTGCCGGTGACGTGCACGTCGGTCAGGATCGCCGCGTCGCCGCCGAGGTAGAGCCCGCCGCCCTCGGGCGGGCCCGAGAAACCGGTGCCGACGTTGTCGCGGCAGTTCCCCGTCATGGCCAGGCGCCCGCCCGCGTCGACGTACCCGCCGCCGCCCTTGTCCGCCTGGTTGCGGTCCAGGTCGCCGACGAAGACCAGGTCGCCGCCACCCGCGACGAAGAAGCCGCCGCCGAGCCCGTTGCGGAGGACCGCCGAGCTCCCGGCGACGTTGTCCTCGACCACGGAGTCGAGGACGTCCACCGCCGCGGCGGCGTAGAGCCCGCCGCCGAGGTCGGCCACGTTCTGGCGCAGCACGCACTGGTCGACGGTCAGGCCGGCCGCGGTGCAGAGCAGGCCGCCGCCCGCGGTCGTCGATCCCATGGGGGCTCCCGTCCCGCCCGTCACGGTGAACCCGCGCAGCACGGCGGCGCCGGGGGAGGCGGCGGTGAAGCTCACCGCGCTGCCGGCGCCCTGCGCGTCGAGCGTGGTCGCCGCCGCGCCCTGGCTCGACTCGACCGTCACGGCCTTGCCGAGGAAGTCGACCGTCTCCGCGTACGTGCCGGGAGCGACGAGCACGGTGTCGCCGTCCACGGTGGTCGCCTGCGAGAGGGCGAACTGGATGCTGGTGTAGGGGTCGCCCTGGGCCCCGGTGCCGGGCGGGGTGCCCGCGGCGTCGACGTACCAGGTGGTCTGGGCCAGGCCCGTGCGGGCGATGAGCGCGCAGAGCGTCAGGGCCGTCAGCAGGCGCAGGCCGCGGAGTGCGTGCATGGGTCTCCTCCGTCTCGGATGTGAAAAGCGCGGGGCCGTGCGCCCGGCGCGGACCGCGAGGTCCGTATCCGTATCCGGGGCGACCCGGGCGACAGGGGTGATCTCTCCCGCGCGGCCGCGGATCCGGCGCCGATTGCGCGGGTGCTCCCAGTTCCGAGAGGCGCGAGCGGTCGGTCGCGCGCACGGCGCACGGGAACGACCGCGGCGCAGGCTGTGGCGGTGGTGCGCGTCGCCCGCGCTCGCCGACGTCGGCGACTCGACGCGCGCCGCCCCGCGGGCGCGAGGCTCGCGCCGGCGGTCGACCCGCGGTCCGGTGGTGCGCGCCGCCTAGGGCGTGCCGGCCGGCGTCTGGCCGCGGAGCTCGGGCGGCAGACCCGTGAGGAGCGCCAGGTCGCGCTCGCCCACGAGCGAGCCGTCCTCGTCGGTGGTCCAGGCCAGCTTGTCCTCGATCAGGCGCTGGTTCAGGCACCAGCCCTCGGTCGCGTGGTAGACGTGCGCCACCGTGCGGCCGAACTTGCCGCGGATGCGGCCCGTGCGGTCGTAGGCGGTCGAGGCGATGACGACCGGCGTCCCCTCGGGCAGCCACTCCTTCACGCGGTCGGTGACCCAGCGGCCCGCGTCGCGCTCGGAGCCCCGCGTCTCGGGCGTGTTCACGAACTCGAGCCGCAGCCGCTCGCTCATCGACAGCGACCAGCCCATGTCGATCCGCACGTCGATGGTGTCGCCGTCGACGACGTGCTCCATGGTCGCGTTGCGGAAGAACCGCTCCGCCGGCATGGCGGGAAAGGTGGGAGAGCTCATGTCCGCAGGATAGCCCTCCCGCGCGCGTCCGGACGGACGAGCACGGTCCCGCTTTCGCGACGAGGGCGTCGCCCCGTCAGGGGCGAATGGTGAACATCACGCCGTCCGTCAGGGAGTCCCCGAACCCGGTCGGGTCGGCGGGGTCGCGCTGCCGGAACTGCACGTACGTGCGCTGGCCGACGGTCAGCATCGGGTCCGCAGCGCTCTGGATCGTCTTGTTGAAGTTGCGCCGCAGGAGCCCCGCGCAGGGCGGGAGACCGTAGTTCAGCGGGAACTTGGGGGGCAGACGGACGCGGGGAGCCTTCACGCAGAGCGTGCCGCCGTGGAACGCGAGGTTCGAGCGACCGAACCCGTAGAGCATCAGCCCCGCCTCGTGGAGGTGGACGTTCCAGGCCTGGATCTCGAACGTCTCCGTGGAGCTGACCGAGGGCAGGCCGTGCGCCGCGAGGAACGGCACGCAGCCGACCGAGCTGGGCTTGCCCGCGCAGTAGGTCCGCGTCAGCTCCGAGACGAGGTACACGTGGGCCGCGCCGGAGTCCGCGCCCTGGGCGTCCTCGCGGAACGCGGTCAGCAGCAGCGTGTCGCCGTCGAGCCGGCACCACCCGAACCCGTCCCCGCCGGCGACCGACGCGTTCAGGACGCGGGACGTCTCGCGCCAGGTCCCGGCTTCCAGCTCGAACAGGTAGGCCGCGCCGGTGTCGTCCTGGTTGAACTCGTTCGCCAGCCAGGCGCCCACGGCGAGGCGGCCCGCGTCGAGGCTGACGGGCCAGCCGAAGAAGTCGTCGATCGACGCGTTGCTGGCCACGAGCTTCTGCACCTCGCTCCAGGCGCCGCCCGTTCGCTCGAACACGTACGCGGCGCCCGCGTCCGGTGCGGCCTCGTCGCTGGCGTAGGCGCCGGCGACGGCCGTGTCGCCCTCGACCGCGAGCCAGCGGCCGAGCTGGTCGCCGCTCGCCCCGTCGGCGGCGAACAGCGAGCCCTGGGAGGTCCACGCGGTCCCGACGCGCAGGAAGGCGTCGGCGCGGCCGGTCCCCGCGGCGCCGCCGAAGCCGAGGATGCTGGCCACCAGCGCGGTGTCGCCTTCCAGCGCCACCGAGTGGCCGAAGCGCTCGCCCGGTGCCGGCGCGTGCGCGAACAGCTTGGCCTGCATGGACCACGACGTGCCGGCGCGGGTGAACACGTACGCGGCGCCCGCGCCGTCGCCGGCGTCGTCGTCGTCGGGCGCGCCGACGAGCAGGGCGTCCCCCGAGAGCGCCAGCGAGTCGCCGAAGCGGTCGCCGGCCTCGAGCTCGGCCGGGGCCAGCAGGGCCTGCTGCGACCAGGAGGTGCCGGCCCGCACGAACACGTAGACGCCGCCCGCCGCCGCGCCGCGGTCGGGGGCGGCGACCACCGCCGTGTCGCCCTCCAGGACGGTCCACAGCCCGAAGCGGTCTCCGGCGACCGCGTCGCCGGCGAGCAGCTTCGCCTGCTGGGCCCAGTCGGTGCCCGAGCGCACGAAGACGTAGGCCGCGCCGGCGTCGTCGCCGGCCACGTCGTGGAACGGCGCGGTGACCACGGCGGTGTCGCCGTCGAGGCCGGCGTCGTAGCCGAAGCTGTCTCCGGCGGCCACGTCCCCGGGGAGCAGCGTCGCCTGCTCGGTCGCGATCTGCGCCGAGGCGAGGGGAGCGAGGAGCGCGAGGAGGACGGCGGCTCCGGGCCGCCGCGGGGTGAGGTCGAGCTTCATGGCGGAGGTCCTCCGGGTCGATGCGGCGTCGCAGCCCCACCGTAGACCCCGGGCGCCGGTCGCGGCCTACGGCGGAGAACGCACGCGCGGAGGGAATCGTGGGCAGCCGTTCGCGCCTCCGGTGCGGCGCGCGACGCGCGAGCCGGGCTGGCCCCGGCGCTCTCAGTCCTCGCGGGCTGCGCTCGCGAGCAGCGCGCGGGCGCGGCGGGCGGCGTGCACGATGCTGTCGGCGTGCGGGCGGCGGGGGTGGTCGAGGGGCAGGGCCGCGCAGAGTTGCTCGGCGTGCCCGACGATCGACTCCAGGAGGTCCTCGAGCCCGGCCGAGCCGCGCAGGTCCAGCCCGAGGACGCGGAGCTCGGGCTGCAGGCGGCGCAGGGTCGCCTCGGCGCGCTCCCGGTCGCGGATCATCGACGTGAGGTCCTCGTCGAGGCGTTCGAGCGCGGCGCTGCGGGCCGCCGGGTCGCCGGCGCTGCGCTCCCACTGCTCGGCGT
>JAUIDW010000238.1 GCA_030428395.1 bacterium
GTCGCGTTGAGGTTCACCGGGACGCGGCCCGACAGCACGGTCGCCAGGTTGGCCAGGACGCCGCCGAGCCCGGGCGGCAGCAGGATGCCGACCCGCTCCTGCCCCGCCAGGGGGCCGGCGAGGCGCGCGCGCAGCAGCAGGGCGCCGTGCAGCAGGCGCCGGTAGGTGACGCGCGCGCCGGAGGCGTCGGTGACCGCGGGGCGGCGGGCGTGGTGCCGGGCGACGCGCAGGAAGCGCTCGCCGAGCGTCGCGGACGTGCCGCGGGCCTCGGCGGCGCGCGCGCCCAGCTCCTGGACGGCCGCGCGGACGCGCCAGGCCGGGCTGGCGGGCGGCAGCGGCGCGCCCACGTGCACGTCGACGCGGTAGGGCCAGTGCCGCGGGAGCTTGCGGAAGGGCCGGCCGCCGCGCCAGCTGAAGACGCTGCCCCACACGCGGTCGAGGTGGACGGGGACGATCGGGGTCGCGGCGCGGCGGGCGATGCGCTCGAGGCCGCGGCGGAAGGGCTGGAGCGCGCCCGAGCGCGTGATGGCCCCCTCCGCGAAGATGCAGACGAGCTCGCCCCCCCGCGCGCAGTCGGCGGCGCGGGACAGCGCGCGCTCGATCTCCGCCGGCTCGTCCGCGCGGGCGACCGGGATCGCGCCGAAGACGCGCGCCAGCCAGCCGACCACCGGCAGCTCGAAGTAGCCGCGGTACATCAGGAACCGGATCGGGCGCGCGGGCAGGGCGACGCTGAGCAGGACCGCGTCCGCGAACGACACGTGGTTGCAGACGAGCAGGGCGCCGCCGGCGGGGACGCGCTCGGCGCCGTGCGCGCGGACGCGGTAGACGGTCGCCACCAGCAGGCGCCCCAGCGGCCGCAGCACGGCGCGCAGGCAGCGCGCGAGCCCGTGAGCGAGTCGGGGCGCGGTGCGGGTCTCGTCGCGGGTTCCCATGGCGGCCGGCGCGGTCGGCCCCGGCACCCTCAGCATCGGCCCGCGGGGGCGCCGAGGCGCCGGAAATCGGGTGAGCCGGTCGATTCGCCACGCGAATCGATCCTGGATCGAGCTCCCGTCCAGTCGATCCGCAATCGACTGGACGAGCCGGTGGATCCGGGATCGATCGGCGAGACGATTGATCCCGGATCGGGCGGGGCTACTCGGGGCGGTAGAGGCGGCCGCCCGTGGCGGCGAACTCGCGCGCCTTGTCGGCCATGCCCTGCTCGAGCGCCTCCTCGGCGTCGATGCCCTGCTCGCGGGCGTACTCGCGCACGTCCTCGGTGATCTTCATCGAGCAGAACTGCGGGCCGCACATCGAGCAGAAGTGCGCCTGCTTGGCCCCGTCGGCCGGCAGGGTCTCGTCGTGGTAGGCGCGGGCCGTCTCGGGGTCGAGGCCCAGGTTGAACTGGTCCTCCCAGCGGAACTCGAAGCGCGCCTTCGACAGGGCGTCGTCGCGCTCCTGCGCGCGCTTGTTCCCGCGCGCCAGGTCGGCGGCGTGGGCGGCGATCTTGTACGTGATCACGCCCTGCTTGACGTCCTCGCGGTTGGGCAGGCCCAGGTGCTCCTTGGGAGTGACGTAGCAGAGCATGGCGCAGCCGTACCAGCCGATCATCGCCGCGCCGATGCCCGACGTGATGTGGTCGTAGCCGGGCGCGATGTCCGTCGTGAGGGGGCCCAGCGTGTAGAAGGGCGCCTCGTGGCAGACCTCGAGCTGCTTGTCCATGTTCTCCTTGATGAGGTGCATGGGCACGTGGCCCGGGCCCTCGATCATCACCTGGACGTCGTGCTCCCAGGCGACCTTCGTCAGCTCGCCCAGGGTCTCGAGCTCGGCGAACTGCGCCGCGTCGTTGGCGTCGGCGATCGAGCCGGGCCGCAGGCCGTCGCCCAGGCTGAAGGAGACGTCGTACTTCGCCATCAGCCGGGCGATGTCCTCGAAGTGCGTGTAGAGGAAGTTCTCCTCGTGGTGCGCCAGGCACCACTTCGCCAGGATCGAGCCGCCGCGCGAGACGATGCCGGTGACGCGGCTGGCCGTCAGCGGCACGTAGCGCAGCAGCACGCCCGCGTGGATCGTGAAGTAGTCCACGCCCTGCTCGGCCTGCTCCTCGAGGGTCTCGAGGAACACGTCGATGTTCAGGTCCTCGACCACGCCCTTCACCTTCTCGAGCGCCTGGTAGATCGGGACGGTGCCGATCGGGACCGGCGAGTTGCGCAGGATCCACTCGCGGGTCTCGTGGATGTCCTGGCCGGTCGAGAGGTCCATCACGGTGTCCGCGCCCCAGCGCGTGGACCACTGCAGCTTCTCGACCTCCTCCTCGATCGACGACGTCACGGCGCTGTTGCCGATGTTGGCGTTGATCTTCACCTTGAAGTTGCGGCCGATGATCATCGGCTCGAGCTCCGGGTGGCGGACGTTGGCCGGCAGGATCGCGCGGCCGCGGGCGATCTCGCTGCGGACGAACTCGGGGTCGACGCCCTCGCGGGCGGCGACGAAGGCCATCTCCTCGGTGACCACGCCGCGCCGCGCGTAGTGCATCTGCGTCGGCGTGCGGTCGCCGCGGGCGAGGCGCGGGGCGATCCACGGCTCGCGCAGGCGCGGCAGGCCGGCGCGCGGGTCGCAGCCCTGGGGGCCCGAGGTGTCGTAGACGTCGAGCTGCCCCTCGTCGCGGGTCAGGTGGATGCGCCGCATCGGCACCTGCAGGACGTGGTCCCCGTGGCGCACCTCGGCGTGCACCTTGTGGGACCGGGGGAAGCTGCGCTCGATCGGCGGGAGCTTGGCGGCGCCCGGCTGGGCGGTGTCGGGCGAATTGGTGCGCTCGGTCTCGGTCATCGTGCTTTCCTACGCCGGTACGACCCGGATCAGGTTCGAGGGGTGCCTCTCAGGCGCGCGCTCGCGCCGCCCCCAGACGATGCTCCGTCGCCCTCCGCGCGCGGAGGGCCGCGGGGCGAGGGGAACAGGATAGCCCACGCGCGGCGCCGATTCCAAGGCGGTCCAAGGCGGTCCGAGGCGGCCCGAGGCGGCCGCCGCGCGGCCGCGGGCGGGGTCAGGAGTCGAAGATGAAGTCGTCGTCGAAGTCGTCGTCGCCGTCCGCTTCGTCGTCGTCCTCGTCGTAGTCGTCGTCCTCGTCGTCGTCGTCGTAGCCCGGGTCGTCGTCGTCCCCGTACTCCTCGTCGTCGTCGTCCTCGTCGTCGTCCTCGTCCTCGTCGTCCTCCTCGTCGTCGTAGGACGAGCGGACGTCGAGGGCGGTGCCGCCGAGGGGCGAGGGGAACAGCGCGGTCGAACCGTCCGGGAGGAGCTCGAGGTCCGAGGGGAGCGCGGTGCTGAGCATGATCGTCTCGACACAGGTCGGCCACGGCAGGCCGGGGCGCCGGCCCGACCCGCCACGAACGTCGGGCGACCCCGGGCCACCCTTCGAGCGCCTTTTTCCGCCGAGGCCCCGCTCCGCGCAAGCGAAAAAGTGGCCCCCGCGGAGCCCCGCCGAGCGAGGCGCGGCGCCGGGTCGGACGCATCCCGGGGGACCGCGCGCCGCATCCCCCGAGGCGGTGCGGCGCGGGCCGCGCTCCGACCCGTCACGGAGGGACGTCGCTCCGCTTTACCTCTCTGGTCCGCGGGGCTAGCTTGCCGACACCAGGTCCTTCGACACGTCCTACTCCGCCGCGCGGCCCCACGCCCCCACCGCGCACGACGCCGGCCGAGCCGGCCCCCCAGCCATGAGCACCAACGCCAGGAAGACGGCCGTCCAGACCATCGCCCGCCACGGGCTCGACGCCGTCCAGCGCCCGACGGAACGACCCCGGCCGCTCCCGGAGCTGTTCTCGACCAACGTGTTCAGCGACGCCGTGCAGCGCCAGCGCCTGCCGCGCCCGATCTACGAGTCGCTGCGCGCCACGATCGACGCGGGCAAGGAGCTGGACCCCTCGATCGCCGACACGGTCGCGAACGCGATGAAGGACTGGGCCATCGAGCGCGGCGCCACGCACTTCACGCACTGGTTCCAGCCCATGACGGGCCTGACCGCGGAGAAGCACGACTCGTTCCTGCACCCGACCAGCGAGGGGCGCATCGTGCTCGAGTTCTCGGGCAAGGAGCTCATCAAGGGCGAGCCCGACGCCTCGTCGTTCCCCTCCGGCGGGATCCGCGCGACCTTCGAGGCCCGCGGCTACACGGCCTGGGACCCGACCGTCCCGGCCTTCCTGCGCGAGACCCCGCGCGGGTCGACGCTGGTCATCCCCACCGCGTTCTGCTCGTGGACGGGCGAGGCCCTGGACAAGAAGACGCCGCTGCTGCGCTCGCTCGAGGCCCTGGACCGGCGCGCCGTGCGCCTCCTGCGCCTGATCGGCGAGAAGGACGTCGAGCGCGTCATGGCGACGTGCGGCACCGAGCAGGAGTACTTCCTGGTGGACCGCAGCCTGTACTTCCAGCGCCCCGACCTCATGTCGTGCGGACGCACGCTGTTCGGCGCGCGGCCCGCCAAGGGGCAGGAGCAGGAGGACCACTACTTCGGCGTGATCAACCAGCGGGCGCTGAACTTCATGCAGGAGCTCGAGATGGAGCTCTGGAAGCTCGGCATCCCCATCAAGACGCGGCACAACGAGGTGGCCCCGTCCCAGTACGAGCTCGCGCCGCACTTCGAGCAGACGACGGTCGCCACCGACCACAACATGCTCACCATGGAGATCCTGCGCGCCGTGGCCGAGCGCCACGACTTCGCCTGCCTCCAGCACGAGAAGCCCTTCGCCGGGATCAACGGCAGCGGCAAGCACCTCAACTGGTCGATGGCCGACGACCAGGGCAACAACCTGCTCGACCCGGGCACGACGCCGCACGACAACCTGAAGTTCATGCTGTTCCTGACGGCCATCATCCGGGCCGTGGACCTGCACCAGGACCTGCTGCGCGTGTCCGTCGCGACGGCGGGCAACGACCACCGCCTGGGGGCCAACGAGGCCCCGCCCGCGATCATGTCGATCTACGTCGGCGAGGAGCTGCAGGGCATCATCGACGCGCTGGTCGAGGGCAACGCCCCGGCCGCCCGGCCCGGCGGCGGCATGAAGCTGGGCGTGACGACGCTGCCCGAGCTGCCGCGCGACACGACCGACCGCAACCGCACCTCGCCCTTCGCCTTCACCGGCAACAAGTTCGAGTTCCGCGCCGTCGGCTCGTCGCAGTCCGTGTCCTACCCGAACCTCGTCCTGAACACGATCGTGGCCGAGTCGCTGGACTTCGTCGCCGACGAGATCGAGCGCCGCGGCGGCACCGGCGAGCGCGCCGAGGTGATCCCGCAGGTCGTGCGCGAGGTGCTGTCGAAGCACCGCCGCGTGCTGTTCTCCGGCGACAACTACTCGGCCGAGTGGACCCAGGAGGCGGAGGAGCGCGGCCTCCACAACCTGCGCGACACGCCCGCCGCGCTGCGGCACTTCGCCTCGGACACGAACGTGGCGCTGTTCGAGAAGTACGGCATCTTCAGCGAGCGCGAGACCCGCTCCCGCGGCCAGGTGCTGACCGAGAAGTACGTCCAGCTCATCCACGCCGAGTGCCTCTCCGGCCTGCAGCTCGGGCGCACGACGATCCTGCCCGCGGCGCTGACCTACCAGCACCGCCTGGCGGACTCGATCGCCGCCGTCCAGCGCGTGTCGGCGCAGATCGACGTCGGACCGCAGGTCGAGCTGCTGCAGCGCGTCGCCGCCGAGATCGGCCGGCTGGAGCAGGCGCTCGACGCGCTGGCCCGCGCCGGGGAGAAGGGCGAGGGGCTCCACGGCGCCGGCCTCGAGCAGGCGGAGTTCTACCGCGACGAGGTCGTCCCGGCGATGGTCGCGGTGCGCGCCAGCGCGGACGCGCTCGAGGGCCTGGTGGACGACGACCTCTGGCCGCTGCCCACCTACCGCGAGCTCCTGTGGGTGAACTGAGGGTCCTCGCGCTGGCCGCCGCGGTCTGCCTGCTGGCGGGCTGCGGCCGGCGCGTGACCCGCTACTACCCCAACGGGGTCAAGCAGTGCGAGGGCCGCACGGCCTGGAACAGCCCGGTCGAGCAGGGCACGTGGATCTACTGGTACGACAACGGCCAGGTCCGCGAGCGCGGCGCCTACGACCGCGGCCGGCGGCGCGGGCTGTGGACGCAGTGGTACCCCAACGGCCAGAAGCGCGCCGAGGGCCTGCGCGCCCACGACACGGACACCGGCGGCGCCCTGCGCGAGGGCCCCTGGACCTTCTGGTGGCCGGAGGGACAGCTGCGCGCGCGCGGCGAGTTCACCGGCGGCCGGCGGCAGGGCGAGTGGCGCCTGTGGCACCCCGAGGGCTCGTACGACGTCGAGCGCTCCGGGACCTACGACGCCGGCGAGCGCCGCGACGCCTGAGCCCGGCTCAGCGGACGGCCGTGTCGACCGTGAAGCGGTAGGCCTCGCGGCGGTAGTCGATCACCAGCCCGCGCGCGACCCCGCGCGCCGCCTCCGTCCCGTACAGGCGCTCGACCAGCCACAGGGCGCTGTCGTAGGACTTCGCCCCGCCCGCCGACGTCAGCACCCGGCCCGCGTCCACGAAGCTGACGCCGCGCACCAGGCGCACGCCGGGGTAGCGCTCCGCGAACGCGTCCTGGTCGCCGGGGAAGGTCGTGGCGGCGCGGCCGTCGAGCAACCCGGCCTCGGCCAGGGGGAAGGCGCCGTCGCAGTACGACAGCACGTACCGCGCCTCGGCGGCGCGCGCGGCGATCCAGGCGATCAGCTCGCCGTCCTCGAGGTCGCTCGACATGCTCGTGTCCGCGCTCGGCACGACCAGCACGTCGATCGGCGGGGCGCTCTCGAGGTCGTGGTCGGGCGTGATCGTCAGCCCCTCGAAGGTCACGAAGGGCTCGCGCGTGCGCCCCACCACGAAGGTGCGCATGCCCGGGTGGTCGGGGTCGAGCCGGGGTGCGTGGAAGACGGTGTGCTGGAAGACGTCCAGCGGCGCGACCAGCTCGGAGTTGAAGACCGTCGGCGAGCAGTAGAACCCGACCGTGAGCTCGCGCCGGGCGGACTCGGCGTCGTAGGCGCGCAGCTCGGCGGGGAAGCCGGGGACGGCGCCGTCCGCGGGCGCCGCGCAGGCGGCCGGGAGCAGGAGCAGGGCGAGGGCGAGCAGGCTGCGCGGCATGGCGGTCTCCGGCGTCGGGGAGCCGGCGCCGCGCGTCGCCGCGGAGACGCCGGGAGGGCGCGGGGAGCGGTCGCGGGTCCCGGCGCGGCCGCCGCGGTCCCTTGATCCTCTCGGAGTCGCGAGGGTACCCTCCCGCCCCATGGCCAAGAAGAAAGCCACCCGCCGGAAGCGCCGGTCGCCCGAGCAGATCATCGAGGACCTCCAGCGCCAGATCCGCGACGTGAAGGCCCGCGCGGCCGCGCGCCAGCTGAAGCAGTCGCCGGCGATCAGCGCCTCCCTCGCGGCGATCAAGGCCCTCGACAAGGCCCTGGACCTCGCGGCCGAGGAGGAGCAGGGCTCGCTGCGCCACGCCCTGGCCGACGCGCGCAAGCCGCTCGGCGAGCACCTGACGGAGCTGGGCATCAAGCTCCCCAAGGCCCGCCTCCCCAAGGGCCGCCGCCCCAAGAAGGCCTGACGCGCGCCGCCGCCGCGCGCGCCGCCGCCGCGCGCGACCCGGGCCCGCGCGACCCGGGCCCGCACGAACGGCCCCGGCGATCCGTCGGCCCGACGCCGCCCGCGCGCCGACGCCCGCGGCGCCGTCGGGGAGCGGGCGCCTGCTAGGCTGCCGCGATGACCGTGCGGGCGGGCGAGGGAGGAGAGTGGCTCGTCGAGCACGCCGAGCACGTGCCGGCGGACGCGGCGCGCTCCTGGACCGCGCTGCCGCCGGGTCCGGCCGACACGCCGCTCGGGCGGGTGCGGGTGAAGCCGGACGCGAGCTCCCCCCTCCGCTGGCTCGGCCACCGGTGGCTCGGGCGTCCGCTGCGGTGCCAGCGGGCGCTGCGGCTCGGGCCCGCGCTGCGCGCGGCCGGCGTGCCGTGCCCCGAGCCCCTGGCCGCGCTGGTGCACGCCGCCTCGGGCCGCGCGCGGCTCGTGTCCCGCGACCTGCCGGGCCACGACCTCGCCGACCTGCTGGAGGCGGGCGTCGATCCCGCGGAGCTGCCGTGGCCCGCGCTGGCCGAGGCCGTCGCGCGGCTGCACCGCGCGGGGCTGCGCCAGCGCGACCTCAAGGCCCCGAACGTGCTGGTCGACGGCGCCGCCGTCGCCCTGCTCGACCTCGACGGCGTCGAGCCGGTCGGCGCGCCGGCCCCGGAGCGCACGCGGCGCGCGGACCTCGGTCGCCTGGCGGCCAGCGTCGCGGCCGCCGTCCCCGCGGACGCGCGAGCGGCGACCTGGACCCGCTTCCTGGAGCTCTACCTCGCGGCGTTCGAGGGGCGCGCCGCGCCCGCCGGTGCGCTCGCCGAGGCCCACGCCGGCGCGG
>JAUIDW010000239.1 GCA_030428395.1 bacterium
CTGGCGCTGCTCGCGGAGCTCGGCGTGGACGACCGCACCGTCGTCGCGGTCACCAGCGACCACGGCGAGGAGTTCGCCGAGCACGGCATGCTCGGCCACGGCAAGCAGCTCTTCGACGAGTCCCTGCGCGTGCCGCTGCTGCTCGCCGGACCGGGCGTGCCGGCCGGCAGGCGCGTGGCGACGCCGGTCGAGAACCGCTTCCTGGCGCCGACTCTGCTGGCGCTGGCGGGCCTCGACGCGCGCGGCAACCTCGCCGGCACCGACCTGCTGGACGAGGCGGCGCTCGCGCGGCGCGCCGACGCGACGCTCTTCTTCACCGTGCAGCGCGGCCAGGGCGTCGACCCCGCCCGGGGCGGCCGGTTCGCGCTGCCCGAGCTGCAGTCGGCGCGGCGCGGGCCGTGGCAGGTGCTCTGGTCGGAGCGCGGCGGCGTCGACGGCGCCGAGTGGACGGCGCTCCACGACCTGGCCGCGGACCCCGAGGCCCGCGTCGACCGCGCGGGGGAGCACCCCGAGCTCGCCGCCGAGCTGGTCGACGCGATCCGCGCCTGGCTCGCGGCGGGCGAGCGCGTGCGGCCCCGCGCCCTCGACGGCGGCGAGGCGGCGCTCGGGATGCTGCGCGAGATCGGTTACATCGACGAGCATTGAACCCCGCCCGCGCGGCCGTACCGTCGGCCACGGCATGAGCGACCGAGACCAGCCGGAGTTCCAACCCTACGTCCCCGCCGGCGAGAGCCCGGTCGAGATGTCGCTCAAGGCGCTCGTCATCGGCGTCGTCTTCGGGGCGCTGTTCGGCGCGGCCAACGCCTACCTGGGGCTCGTGGCGGGCCTCACGATCTCGACGTCGATCCCCATCGCGGTGATGACGGTCGCGGCCTTCGGCCTGCTGAAGAAGCTGGGCGCGCGCACCTCGATCCTCGAGGCCAACCTGACGCAGACGGTGGGCTCGGCCTCCAGCTCCGTCGCGAGTGGCGTGATCTTCACGCTGCCGGCGCTCTTCATGTGGGGCTTCCCGCCGGCGCTGCTCCAGATGGTCGCGCTGGCGACGATCGGCGGGCTCCTGGGCGTGCTGTTCATGGTGCCCCTGCGGCCCTACCTGATGGAGCAGGAGCACGGGCGGCTGCCGTACCCCGAGGGCACGGCCTGCGCCGAGGTGCTGAAGGCGACCGAGACCGGCGGCGCGCGCGCGCACACCGTGTTCCTGGGGCTCGGCGTCGGCGCGGTCTTCAAGGCGCTGACCGACCTCGCGCGCGTGGTCCCCAACAAGGTCGGGCTGGACCTGCCGCTGCTCCCCCAGGCGCACGTCGCGAGCAAGGTCTCCGCGGCGCTGTTCGGCGTGGGGTACATCCTGGGGCCGCGCGTCGCCTCGATCATGGTGGGGGGCGGGCTGCTCTCCTCGCTCGTGCTGATCCCGGCGATCGCCATCTGGGGCGCGGACCGCGCCGAGCCGCTGTACCCCGAGACCGTGCTGCGGATCGCGGAGATGGACCACGGCGAGCTCTGGACCAAGTACGTGCGCTACATCGGCGCCGGGGCGGTCGCCGCGGGCGGGATCATCACGCTGGCGAGGTCGCTGCCCACGATGATCCAGAGCTTCCGCGTCGGCGCCGCGCAGCTGCGCGAGCGCGTCGGCGCCGCCGAGGGCGCCGCGGCGGTCGAGCGCACGCGGCGCGACCTCCCGCTGACGGTCGTGGGGGCGGGCGCGCTGGTGCTGATCGCGGTGATGGCCGTCGTGCCGCACCTGTTCGGCGCGCTCGAGTCCGCCGGCCTGCGCGTGGCGGCGGCGCTGTGCATCGGCATCTGCTCGTTCTTCTTCGTGACCGTCTCGTCGCGCATCGTCGGCCTCGTCGGGGTGACGTCCAACCCGACCAGCGGCATGACGATCGCCTCGCTGCTCTTCACCGCGCTCGTCTTCCTCCTGCTCGGGTTCTCGGGCGACGTCGGCAAGGTCGCCGCGCTGTCGGTCGGCTGCGTCATCGCCATCGCCGCCTCGATCGCGGGGGACACGTCCCAGGACCTGAAGACGGGCTTCCTGCTGGGCGCGACGCCGCGGGTCCAGCAGGTGGGCGAGCTGCTCGGCGTCCTGGGCTCGACCGCCGCGGTCTGCTGGACGGTCCGGATGCTCGATGCCTCGATGGGGTTCGGCTCGGCCGACCTCCCCGCGCCCCAGGCCACGCTCATGAAGGTCGTCGTCGAGGGCGTCATCGACCAGAACCTGCCCTGGGGCCTGATCGGCATCGGGGTCGCCATCGCCGTCCTGGCCGAGCTCGCGCGCCTGCCCTCCCTGGCCTTCGCGGTGGGGGTCTACCTGCCGGTCTCCACCATGGTGCCGGTGTTCCTCGGGGGGATGCTCCGGATGCTCCTCGAGCGCGGCGCGGCGACCTCCGAGCAGGCCGAGACCCGGCGCGAGCGCGGGACGCTCTTCGGGTCCGGTCTGGTGGGCGGCGCGGGCCTGGCCGGGGTCGCGATCGCGGGAACCGCCTACGCCCTGGGTGAGAAACCGGCCGGGATCGGCTACGCGTGGGCGGGGTCGCTCGCCGGGCCCCTGGCCGTGCTCCTCTTCGGCGGCCTGGTGGCCCTCTTCCTGTGGACCTGCACCGCCGGGTCCGACCGCGGGGCCCGGCGCCCCTAGGCGCGCTCCGCCGACCCGTCCGGTTCGCCCCGCCCAATCCGCCGACGAGACCCCGCGACCGCCCGCGGCCGCCGCCCGCGCCGCTGCTAGACTCCCGCCCGACGACCATGAACGCCAGCCAACGGATCGACGAGTTCCCCGCCACGAAGATCGTCGCGACCATCGGACCCGCGTCCGAGGACCGCGTCGAGGAGCTGATCGACGCGGGCATGAACGTCGCCCGGATCAACTTCAGCCACGGGGACACCGACAGCCACCGCCGGATGGTCGAGCGCATCCGTGCCGCCGAGGAGGAGAGCGGGCTCCCCATCGGGATCCTCGCCGACCTCCAGGGCCCCAAGCTGCGCCTGGCGCGCTTCGAGGGCGGCTGGCGCGACCTCGAGGTCGCCGACGACGTCGTGCTGCGCGCCGGCGAGGGCACGGCCGCGGACGGCGAGGTGCTGTTCGACTTCGACGGCTTCCTGGAGGCCGTCCAGCCCGGCGACCGCGTCTTCCTGGCGGACGGCGCGGTCGAGCTGCTCGTCGACGAGCGCCACGGCGACGGGTTCCGCGCCCACGTCCGCCGCGGCGGCCGCGTCGGGGACCGCAAGGGCGTCCACCTGCCCGACTCCAACCACCAGTTCGAGCTGCCCACGCCGCGCGACCGCGAGCACATCGCGCTCGCCCGCGAGCTCGGCGTGGACATGCTGGGCGTCAGCTTCGTGTCCCGCGCCGCCGAGATCGAGCGCGTGCGCGGCCTGGCCGACGACCTGCTGCTCGTCGCCAAGCTCGAGCGCCGCTCGGCCCTGCAGGACAAGCACGCGATCCTCGCCGCCGCCGACGGCGTGATGGTCGCGCGCGGCGACCTCGGCGTCGAGGTGCCCTTCGAGGAGCTGCCGATCGTCCAGAAGCAGCTGGTCCAGGACGCGCTGCGCCTCGGCCGCTTCACGATCATCGCCACCGAGATGCTCGAGTCGATGGTGCACGCCAGCCGCCCGACGCGCGCCGAGGTCGCCGACGTCGCCGCGGCGGTGCTCGACGGCACGGACGCGGTGATGCTCTCGGCCGAGACGGCCATGGGCGAGCACCCGGTGCTCGCGGTCGAGGCGATGACGCGCATCCTGCAGGCGGTCGAGCACTCCGGGCGCTACCAGGACCTGCCGCCGGTGGCCTTCCGCGAGGAGGAGCAGAACTTCTCGAACGCCGTCGCCATGTCCGCCGTGCGGGCCGCGGACGCGCTGAACCTGCGCACGATCATCGCCTTCACGGAGACCGGCAACACCGTGCGCCTGCTGTCGCGGTACCGGCCCGACGCGCGCGTGATCGCGCTGACGCCGAACACGCGGACCCTGCACTACATGACCGCGCTCTCGCACGTCCACCCGCTGCTGTGCCAGCGCAGCCCCAGCGTGGAGGAGATGCTGCACTCCGCCCAGCTGCTGCTGCTCGACCGCGGCCTGGTCCGCCGCAGCGAGGAGGTCGTCTTCGTCGCCGGCGTGCCGATGGGCGTCGCCCGCTCGACGAACGTCATGAAGCTGCACCGCATCGGCGACGAGGTCCGCCTGCAGCGATGATGCTGCTGCTGGGCGGGGGGGGCGGCGAGGCGCGGATCCCCGGCGCCGACCCGCTGCTGGTCGTGGCGGTGGTCCTCACCGCCGGCGTGCTGCTCGGCGCCGTCGCGCGGCGCTTCCTGAAGCTGCCCAGCATCACCGGGCAGATCGTCGCCGGCGTGCTGATCGGCTCCTACGGCCTGCGCCTGTTCGACGGCGCGGCCGTGGACGGGCTCACGCCCATCACGAACTTCGCCCTCGGCCTCGTCTCCGTCGCGGTCGGCTCGCACCTGGACTTGCGCCGGCTGCGCAACGCCGGCCGCCGGCTGGCGCTCCTCGTCGCCGCCGAGGCGGTGCTCGTGCCGATCGCCGTCGTGGCCGCCACGAGCTTCGTCCCCGGCGTCACGTGGAGCATGGCCCTGCTCTTCGGGACGATCGCCATCTCGACCGCGCCGGCGACGGTGCTCGCGATCGTGAAGGAGACGCGCTCGCGCGGCGTGTTCGTGAAGACGCTGCTCGGCGCCGTGGCGCTGAACAACATCGCGTGCATCTTCCTGTTCGAGGTCGCGCGCGAGCTCGCCCACGTCGAGCTCTCCGGCGGCGTCGAGACCGCCCTGGACGGCCTGATCGCGCCGGCGAAGCAGACCCTCGGCGCCGTGCTGATCGGCGGGGCGGCCGCCGGATTCGTGAACCTGGTGTGGCGCCTGGTCGACCGCGCGGACCTGATCGCCACCTCCGCGCTGCTGGCGATCCTGCTGACCTCGGGGATCTCCGTCGCCCTGGGGGTGTCGCCGTTGCTCGCATGCCTGTTCCTCGGCATCGCGCAGGCGAACACCACGCGCTCGCGCGAGAAGCGCGTCGTCGCGGTCTTCGAGACCTTCCAGCCGGCCATCCTGGCGATCTTCTTCACCCTCGCCGGCATGCACCTGTCCTTCGAGCAGGCCGGCCAGGCGGGCATGGTCGCCCTCGGCCTGTTCGGCGGCCGCGTGCTCGGCAAGCTCGCCGCCACCCAGCTCGCCATGCGCGCCGCCGGCGCCACCGCGCGGGTGCGCAACTACCTGGGCCTGGCGCTGATCCCGCAGGCCGGCGTGGCCATCGGCCTGGTGCTGCTGATCCAGGAGGACGCGGTCTTCGCCACCCACCGGGAGCTGGTCGACCTGCTGATCGCCGTGGTGCTGACCGTGGTCACCATCAGCGAGGTCGTCGGCCCGGTCACCTGCCGCCTGGCCCTGCAGCGCTCGGGCGAGGTGGGCATGGACCGCAGCCGGCTCTTCGACTTCCTCCAGGAGGAGAACCTGGTCGTCGGCCTGCGGGCGGCGAACAAGGAGCAGGCCATCGGGCAGCTCGTGGACCGGCTGATCGCCTCCCAGGAGCTGCGCGACGTGGACCGCGAGACGCTCCTGCGGAGCGTGCTCGACCGCGAGCGACAGGCCTCGACCTGCCTGGGCGGCGGCCTGGCCGTGCCCCACGCGATCCTGCCGGACGGCCGCGAGATGGTGGGCGTGATGGGCCTCTCGCGCGACGGTCTCGATTTCGAGACTCCCGACGGCCGCCCCGTGCACTGCATGGTCCTGCTGGCGACCGCGGCCTCCGAGCGCGACCGGCACCTCCAGGTGCTCGCCACGCTCGCGCGCGTCATCGGCCTCGACGAGGCCTTCCAGGAACGGCTGTACGTCGCCGAGTCCGCCGGCCACGCGTACGAGATCCTCCACGGCGAGGCCTCGGTCGACTTCAACACGTTCCTCGACGTGGACGAGAACCCGCGCGGCCGCGCTCCCCGCGGTTGACGGATCGGCGGTCGTGCTGAAGAGTGTGCGACCCTTCGCGCCGGCGACCCCCCGCATGAACGTCTCCAAGTGGCTCGACACCCGCTTCCTGCGGCGGGCAGGATCCCAGCTGCGGGACGGCGCCGCCGCCGAGACGACCCCCGCCGACCTCGCGCGCGTGCTGTGCATCGCCAGCGGCAAGGGCGGCACCGGCAAGAGCGTCGTCTCGTGCAACCTCGCGGTCCAGCGCGCCCGGCTGGGCGACCGCGTCTGCCTGATCGACTTCGACGCGGGCCTCGCCAACGACCACCTGCTGCTCGGGGTGGCCCCGCGCTTCGACCTCGGGCACCTGCTCGAGGGCGCCGCCGACCTGTCCGAGGCGCTGGTCGAGGGGCCCCACGGCGTGCAGCTGCTCTCGGGCGGCGTCGGGCGCCACGGGCTGGCCGACCCCACGCGGCGCGACCTGGACCGGCTGTTCCGCCTGCTCGCGCCGCTCGAGCGCCGCTTCGACCTGATCGTCGTCGACCACGGCGCGGGCATCGGCTACAGCATCGCCGCGCACCTGGCGGCCACCTCCGCGCTGCTGCTCGTCACCAACTGCGAGGTGACCGCGCTCTCCGACGCCTACGCCATCTACAAGCGCGCTCTCGCCGTCAACCCCGACGTGCGCGCGGGACTGGTCGTGAACCGCGCCCCCGACGAGGGCCGCGCGCAGGCCGCGTTCGAGCGCTTCTCCAGCGTGGCCCGCCAGTTCCTCGAGGCCGAGCCGGAGCTCGTGGGCTTCATCCGCGACGACCGCTGCGTGCCGGACAGCGTCGAGTGCCGCCTGCCGGTGACGATCGCCCATCCGGAGTCGTCGCCCGCCCAGGCGCTGGGGCGGATCGCGCGCTGGGGCGGATTCGACCTCCCCCCGCGGACCGAAGCTTTCTACGCTCGGGCCCGCCGCGCCCTGCGGTGAGGCCGGCCCGCCCTTCCCGGCGGGCCCCGCGATGCACGTCCTCGCCTTCGTCAACCAGAAGGGCGGCTGCGGCAAGACCACCGCGGCCGTGAACCTCGCCGGCACGCTCGCGTCCGCGCGGGCCGGCGGCGCGCGCGTGCTGCTCGTCGACCTGGACCCGCAGGGCCACGCCACGCTGGCGTGCGGCCGCGCGCCGGGGCCCGGCGGCTCGCTGCTCGACGTGCTGCGCGGCAGCGCGACGATCCCCGACGCCTGGCTGGAGGCGCCCGGCGACCTGAAGCTGCTGCCCGCCGGTCCCGAGCTCGCCGAGTTCGAGGACGACGCGGTGCGCAGCCTCGAGCCCGAGCGCCGCCTGCGCGACGCCCTCGAGCCGCTGCGCGGGCAGCTGGACTGGGTGCTGCTCGACTGCCCGCCGCGCGTGGACGGCGTGCTGACCGCGAACGCGCTGGCCGCGGCGGACACGTCGGTGCTGGTCGTCGAGACGAGCGCCTTCGCGCTGCAGGGGGCGGTGCGCGCGCGCGAGCTGCTCGTCGACTCGCCGTGGGAGTTCGACCTGCGCGTGCTCGCGACGCTGTTCGACCCGCGCACGCGCATCGCGCGCGAGGTGCTGGTCGCCCTGCACGCCCGCTTCGGGCCGCGGCTGTTCGAGACCGCCATCCGCTCGCACGCGCGCCTGCGCGAGGCGGCCGCCCGCGGGCTGCCCGTCGAGGTGCTGAGCCCGCGCTCGCGGGCCGCGGCGGACTTCCGCGCCCTGACCGGCGAGGTGAGCGCGCTGCTCCGGCCCGACGCCGGGCCGCGCGCGCTCGTCCCGGGCGCGACCCCCGCGGGCGGCCCCCGGCGCGGCCCGGCGTCGACGGGGCGGCGCGGATCGGTTATCCCGTAGTCGCGGGAGCGCGCCCCGCGGCCCCCCCGCGCCCGCTTCGGAGGAGACGATCGCATGAACGCCCTGGCCCTGGTCTGCAACCTGTACGCCGACGGTCCGCGCTCGCTGCAGCGGCTGCGGGACGCCGGTCGTCACGAGCTCGAGGACGTGCTCGAGCTCTCCGCGGAGAGCATCGTCGAGCTCCTCGGGATGTCCGTCCGCTCGGCCGAGCGCTTCCTGCGCGAGGCCGAGACGCTGGGGCGGCGCGCGGGCTGCGAGTTCCTCGACCCCGAGCCCGGGGCGGAGCCCGCGGAGGAGGCGCCCGGCGAGCGCCCGACCGCGGCGTCGCTGGCGCCGGGCGCGGTGGACGGGCTCGACGCCACCACCTGCGAGCGGCTCGCCTCGGCGGGCGTGCGCACGCTCGAGCAGCTCGCCCGCGGCGCGGCCCTCGAGCTGGCCGGCGCGACCGGGCTCGCGTTCGCCACCGTGCGCCGCCTGCAGTTCCTGGCCTCGCGCGACGCCGGCCCGGCCGACGAGCTGCGCCCCGCGCCGCCGCGCCCGCGCGCCCCGCTGCCCACCGGCCCCGGCGGCTCCCCGGGCTCTCCCGGCCCGGC
>JAUIDW010000240.1 GCA_030428395.1 bacterium
ATCGTCGACGTGCTCTGCCCGATCGGGCGCGGCACCCGCGGCCTGATCGTGGCGCCGCCGCGCTCGGGCAAGACCATCCTGATGCAGCAGGTCGCGGCCGGGATGGAGCAGACCTACCCGGACGTCCACCTCATGGTCCTGCTGGTCGACGAGCGCCCCGAGGAGGCGACCGAGTGGCGCCGCACGACCGGCGGCCAGGTCTTCGTCAGCACCAACGACGAGTCCCCCGAGAACCACGTGCAGCTCGCCGAGGCCGTCTGGGCGCGGTGCCAGCGGCTGGTCGAGCTGGGCGAGGACGTCGTGCTGCTGCTCGACTCCATCACGCGCCTCGCGCGCGCCTACAACAACGTCAAGGGCGGCACCGGCCGGACGCTCTCCGGCGGCCTGGACACGCGCGCCATGGAGCGGCCCAAGCAGTTCTTCGGCTCGGCGCGCAACACCGAGATGGCCGGCAGCCTGACCATCCTCGGCACCACGCTGGTCGAGACCGGCAGCCGCATGGACCAGGTGATCTTCGAGGAGTTCAAGGGCACCGGGAACATGGAGCTCGTCCTGTCCCGCAAGCTCGCCGACCGCCGCATCTTCCCGGCCATCGACATCGAGCGCTCCGGCACCCGCAAGGAGGAGAAGCTGTTCGGGATGCAGCGCCTGCGCCGGGTCCAGACCCTGCGGCGCGTCCTGACGCGCATGCACTTCATCGAGGCGATGGAGCTCCTGATCACCAAGCTCGAGGACGTCGAGAAGACCGACGACTTCCTCCAGCGCTTCGAGGTCGACCCCGACGCGTGACGGACCCGCGCCCGGTCGCCGCCGCACGCCCCGCCGGACCGGAGCGCGCCGGCCTCGCCGCCGACGACACGCGCACCGCCAGCCCGCAGCTCCGGCGCACCTACGCGCTGCTGCTCCTGCTGGTCGTGCCGCTGTTCCTGCGGCTCTCGGCCGTCCAGCACGGGCTGCCGCGCAGCTACGTCCCCGACACGCACATGGTCCGCAACGCCCTGGGCATGGCCCGGGACAAGGACCCGGTGCCGCCGATGGGGCAGTACTCCACGTACCCCTACCTCGTGCCGTACATGCTGCTGCCGGTCTACGCGGCGCAGTACGCCGTGGGGCGCGTCGACGCGTCCTGGGCGGGAGCCGGGGAGTACGGCAACCGCGTCAAGGAGCACCCCGAGATCGCCTGGCTGCCCGCGCGCGTGCTGGTCGCGCTGCTCGGCGCCCTGACGCCGGTCGTCGTGTTCCGCACCGCGCGGGTCGCGGGGCTGCGCCTGGGAGCCTGGGCCGCCGCCTGGCTCGTGGCCACGAGCCTGCTGCACGTGCACTTCTCCGTGCAGGAGCGCCCCTGGGTCCCGATGCTGTTCTTCGGCGCCCTGTCGGCGTGGCCCGCCGAGCTGTACCGGCGCGAGCGCCGCGCGCGCTTCCTCGCGCTCTCCGGCGCCGCCGTCGGGCTGGCGGCCGGGTGCCACCAGGCGGGGCTGGCGCTGGCGATCGTCCCGTTCACGGCGTGGCTCCTGGCGGCCCGCGGGTGGGCCGGCGTCCACCTGCTGCAGCGCGCGCGCGACGGCGTCGCCTGCGCGGCCAGCTTCGCGGCGCTGTTCCTGGTCGGCAACGCGTACTACCTCTTCACCGAGCTGGACCCCCACGTGGCCCAGCGCGCGGGCGATCTGCAGGGCCAGTTCGCCGTGGGCGGGCAGGCGGCGCGGTTCGGGTTCTCGCTCGGGAGCCTGCGCCACCTGACCACTTCGCTGTTCGGCTACGACCCGAGCGTGTGCCTGCTCGCCCTGCTCGGCATCGGCCCGGCCCTGGCGAGCTGGAACACGCGCGCGGCGGCCGTCGCGGGCCTCGTGTTCGCCGCCGTGTTCCTGCCGTACCCGAACGACCACGTCCGCTACGTGCTGCCGCTGATCGTGCTCCTGGCCCTGCCGGCGGGGCTCGGCGTGGAGCGGCTGGTCCAGTCCCGCTGGGGCGCGTGGATCGCGTCGCCGCTGCTCCTGCTGCCGCTGGTGCAGGCGCTGCGCTTCGACTGGGTCGTGACGCGCGACGACACCCGCGCGAGCGCGGAGCTGCTGCTGGCCGGCCTGCCCGACGGCGCGCGGGTCGGCATCGACCACTACGGGCCGCAGGTCGACCTGGACCGCGGCTCGCTCGAGCGCCTGGCCGAGCTGCGCGACCTGCGCACGCGCGAGCGGCACCGGCTCGAGCTCCTGACCGCCGGCGCGCCGACACCGGCCGGGGTCGACGCGGTCCCCCTCGAGGACCTGTTCGAGGGCCACGCCGACCGCGGCGGCTACCGCGTGCGCGAGGCGGCGCGGCGCCACGGCGCGGAGCCCCGCGACGTGCTCGCGAGCCTGGGCGTCACGCACCTGCTGCTGGTCGACCGCCGGCCGGGCGACGGGCGCTCGCCGCCCCTGAAGGCGCTCGCGGAGCGCGGCACGACCCAGCACGTCCTCGACCCGTCCCGCGGCGACGACGCCGCGCGCGAGGCGCTGCTGCCGACCGAGATGGACTTCCCGCTCGTGTCGCTGTGGACGGTCGAGCGGCCGGGCCCCTGGATGGCGCTCTACCGCCTGCCCGCCGCGGAGGCGCCGGCCGACGCCCCGGACGAGAGCGGCGCGGACGACGCGCGCGGCCGCTGAGCGACGCCCTCAGTCGTCGCCGCCGGCGTAGCCCAGCGCGTCGAGCAGCTCCGCGTCGGCGCGGTCGACGCTGCCCAGGCGCTCGCCGCCGTACCGGCGGTCCTCGGCCCGCGTCGCCTTCCGGAACGACGCGTAGCGGTCCACCAGCGCCCGCAGGCGCGGCGCGTGGTCCGGATCGTCCGAGAGGTCGCGCAGCTCGGACGGGTCGGTCGCGAGGTCGAAGAGCCGCGCGTCCCGCAGGCCCGCCGGCGTCCGCCGGAAGGCCGCCTTCCAGCGCGGGCCGACGCGCACCGACTCCAGGTTGCCGAACTGCGCCACGTGCAGGCGCCCGGTGGGGAGGTCGCGCTCGCCGTTCAGGACCGGCATGAGGTCGACGCCCTGGATCCCTTCGGGCGCCGGCACGCCCAGGGCCGCGAGCAGCGTCGGCAGGACGTCGACGTGCTGCACCACGCCGGCGACGCGCGCGCCGCGGCCGGCGGGGAGCCGGATCAGCAGCGGGACGCGCAGCTCCTCCTCCCACATCGTCGTGTGGCCGACCCAGCCGTGGTCGCCCAGCACCTCGCCGTGGTCGCTCGTGAACACGACGATCGAGCGTTCCAGCAAACCGCGCTCGCGCAGGCCGTCGAGGAAGCGGCCGAGCGCCGCGTCGGCCGCCGCGATCTCGGCGCGGTACAGGTCGCGCAGGTGGGCGCGCTCCTCGGGCCCGACCTGGCCGGACTCCAGCAGGGGGCCGAAGTCCTGCATGCCGCACAGGCCCTCGACCTCGAGGTCCCCGTCGTAGTCTCCGGCGAGGCGCGCGCGCTGGGCCGGGGGCGGCTCGTAGGGGCAGTGCGGGTCGTAGCCGTGCACCAGCAGGAAGAAGGGCTCCGCGGCCCGGTCGTCCAGCCAGTCGAGCGCCCGCGGCAGGACCTCGTCGAAGTTGCGGGTGTAGGGCAGCCGCGGCTCCCCGACCCAGCTCTCGAAGGTCTCGAACCCGTGGGCGTGGCCCAGCTCGGCCCGCAGGGAGCCGTGCCCGGTGAACGCCGCCGTGTCCCAGCCCTGTCCGGCCAGCACCCCGGCCAGCGTCTCCCGCGGCCGCACGGCGCGGTGGTTCGTGCGGAGGCCGTGGCGGTGCACGTACTGGCCGGTGAAGAGGCTCATGTGGCTCGGCGCCGTGCCGCTGCTGTGGGCCAGGCACGTCTCGAAGACCACGGACTCGGCCGCCAGCCGCGTCACGCTCGGCGTCAGCCCGGGCGGCCCTCCGTAGCACGACAGGGCGCTGGCACGGCACGTGTCGAGCGAGATCAGGACCAGGTTGAGAGGCGGCGGCTCGGCCGGCCCGCACGCCGCGGCGAGGCCCGCGAGGAGCGCCGCGGCGGCGCGGCGGGGACGCAGGAGCTCGCGAGCGGTACCCATGGTCCGCGCACCGTAGCCCCCGGCGCGGCGGGGGTCCAACCCGCGCGCGGCGTCGCGCGAGCGCCCCGAGCCGCGCGAGGACGAGCCGGCCGCGCGAGGACGAGCCGGCCGCGCGAGGACACGCCCGTCGGTCGCGGCGTCCCGGGAGGTGGAGGCCCGGCCGTCCCGGCGCTAGGCTTGCGCCGACCGCGCCCCGCGGGGCGCGCTCCTCCCCCCAGGACCTCCCGCTCGAAGCAGCGAGACCACGCGATGGCACACCTCCTGATCGCCGGCTGCGGCAGCCTCGGAACGGCCCTCGGCCTGCGCTTCTCGCGCCTCGGCAACGTGGCGTGGGGCATCCGCCGCGACACGTCGAAGCTGCCCCACGAGATCCGGCTCTTCCAGGCCGACCTCACCGTGCCGGGGATGCTGCGCAACCTTCCGGACGAGACCAGCCACGTCGTGTACTGCGCCGCGCCGTCGGAGTCGACCGAGGAGGCGTACCGCGAGACCTACGTCGACGGGCTGAAGAACCTGCTGGCCGCGCTGGAGAAGCAGCGCCTCGACGTGCGCCGGCTGGTGTTCGTCTCGAGCACCGCGGTGTACGCCCAGGAGGGGGGCGAGTGGGTCGACGAGGACTCGCCGACCGAGCCCGCCGACTTCCGCGGCCAGGTGCTGCTCGAGGCCGAGGCGCTCGCGCGCGGGGCGGCCGTCCCCGCGACCGTCGTGCGCCTGGGCGGGATCTACGGCCCCGGCCGCACGCACCTGCTCGAGCGCGTCCGCGCCGGGCACCGCACCGGCGGCGAGGCGCCGGTGTACCGCAACCGCATCCACCTCGACGACGCCGTCGGCGTGCTCGACCGCGTGCTCGAGCTGGGCGCGCCGGCGCCGTGCTACCTCGGCGTCGACTCCGAGCCCGCCGACCTGCGCGCGGTCGAGCGCTGGCTGGCCGAGCGCCTGGGCCTGCCGGCCGACGGCGGGGCCCCGCCGGAGGAGGCCGAGGACGGCCACCGCGGGACCGGGAACAAGCGCTGCCGCAACGACCGCATCGTCGCCGCGGGCTACTCGTTCCGCTATCCGACGTTCCGCGAGGGCTACGGCGCGCTGCTGGCGGCCGAGCCCGTGGCGAGCTGAGCCGCGGGCCGCGGCGGCGCGGCGGCGCTGGTAGGATGACCGCCCGCCCCCCGCGGGGGGCGTCCGAGCTCCCGTTCCCCCGGCGCGTCCGCCCGCGCCCAGCTCCCGGAGGTCCCGCCCGCCATGATCCCGACACGCACCCTGCTCGCCCTCGCGCTGCTCGCCCCGGCGTGCAGCTCGCCCGCCCGCGCCCAGGAGCCCGAGGCCGCCGTCGACGTGCGCACCGGCGCCGCCGCCGCCGAGCAGGCGCGCGGCCTGACGCCGCTGCAGATGGCGAAGCTGCGCTACGTGTCCTCGGCGGCGATGTCGCCGGACGCCGCGCACGTCGCCTACACCCTGGGCGTCCCGCGCGAGCCCGGCGTCGACGACGACGGCGGCGCCTGGACCGAGCTGCACGTCGTGGACACCGCGACGGGCCGCTCGCGCGGGTTCGTCACGGGCGAGGTGAACGTGTCCGGCGTGCGCTGGACGCCCGACGGCTCCGGCATCTCGTTCCTGACGAAGCGCGGCGACGACGAGGCGACGTCGCTCTACGTCATCCCGATCGACGGGGGCGAGGCGCGCCGCGCGGTCGGCCTGTCGCAGTCGATCTCCGACTACTCCTGGAACGCCGACGGCACCGCGGTCGCGCTCGTCGCGCGCGAGCCGGAGGACAAGGAGCTCGAGAAGCTGCGCAAGAAGGGCTACCGCCAGGAGATCTACGAGGAGGACTACCGCCACCGCCGCCTGTACGTGGCGACGCCCTTCGAGGACGCGGACGAGCTCGAGCCGCTGCCGGTCGAGGGGTCGGTGTACGACGTCGTGTGGAGCCCCGTCGACGGCCGCCTGGCGATCGTGACCGCGCCGACGCCGCTGGTGGACGACAGCTACATGGCCAAGACGATCCACGTCGTTTCGTCCGAGGACGGCAGCGTGCTGGCCTCCTTCGACAAGCGCGGCAAGCTCGGCCAGGTGACGTGGAGCCCCGACGGCCGCCGTCTGGGCATCGTGGCCGCCGCCGACATGAACGACCCGACCGCCGGGCGCCTGATGGTCGCGCCCGCGGGCGGCGGGACCTTCGCGGAGGTGCTCCCCGGCTGGGAGGGCGACGCGCGCGACCTCGAGTGGCAGGGCGCCGACAGCGTCATGCTGCTGGGCTCCGAGGGCGTGACGAGCGTCTTTTACGAGGTCGCCATCCCTTCGGGCGACGTGAAGCCGATCCTGCGGGCCGCGGAGACGGACCTGGCGTCCTTCGACTTCTCCGCCGACGGGCAGCACGCCGCCTTCGTCGCGAGCTCGCCGACCCACCCGACCGAGGTGTTCGGCATGAGCCACGGCGAGGCGGCTCCCGAGCGCTGGACGGACTCGAACCCGTGGCTCGCCGACGTGGACCTCGCGCGGCAGGAGGTCGTGCGCTACACCGCGCGCGACGGCCTCGAGCTCGAGGGCATCCTGGTGCGCCCGCTGGACGAGCCCGCCGGCCCCGTGCCGCTCGTGCTCGTCGTCCACGGCGGCCCCGAGTCGCACTACCGCAACGGCTGGATGTCGCGCTACGCGAACCCCGCCCAGACGCTGGCGGCGCGCGGCTTCGCGACCTTCTTCCCGAACTACCGCGGCAGCACCGGGCGCGGCCTGGCCTTCGCCAAGCTCTCGCAGGGCGACCCCGCCGGCAAGGAGTTCGACGACTGCGTCGACGCCGTGGACCACCTGATCGCGGCGGGCCTCGTCGACCGCGACCGCGTCGGCGTCACCGGCGGCTCCTACGGCGGCTACGCCACCGCGTGGATGTCGACGTACTACTCCGAGCGCTTCGCCGCCGGCGTCATGTTCGTGGGCATCTCCGACAAGGTGTCGAAGTGGGGGACCACCGACATCCCCGAGGAGGAGTACCACGTCCACGCGCGCCACCGCGTCTGGGACGACGTCGAGGGGCAGGACGGCTGGCAGTTCTTCCTGGAGCGCAGCCCGATCTACCACGCCGACCGCAACCGGACGGCGCTGCTGATCCTGCACGGCAAGGAGGACCCGCGCGTCGACCCGGGCCAGTCGCGCGAGCTGTACCGCCACGTCAAGACGCGCGGCAGCGCCCCGGTGCGGCTGGTCTACTACCCCGGCGAGGGCCACGGCAACCGCCGCGCCGCCGCGCGCCACGACTACTGCCTGCGCATGCTGCGCTGGATGGAGGCGTTCCTCGTGGAGGGCGCCACCGAGGCCCCGGACTGGCGGCTGGACTACTCCGAGGGCGTCGCGGAGGAGCCCGACGCCGTCCCCATGACGCCCACGAGCGACGGGGGCCGCTGAGGTGACCCGCGCGGCGCCCGCCCCGCTGCTCGCCGCCCTGCTGCTCGCGGGCGGCGCGGCGGCGGCCGGGGCGCAGGCGCCGACGCAGGCGGCGAAGCTCGTCGCCGCGGACGCGCAGCCCGCGGCGCTGCTCGGGCGCGCCGTCGACCTGGACCGCGACACGGCCCTGGCGGCGGCGCGCTACGACGACCACGCCGGCGGCGCGGACGCGGGCGCGGGCTACGTGTTCGTCCGCGGCGGCACCGCCTGGACGCAGCAGGCCAAGCTCGTCGCCGCCGATCCCGGCCCGGGCCGCGAGCTGGGCGCCGCGGCGGGGCTGGACGGCGACACGGTGGCGCTCGGAGCGCCGCTCGACGACCACCTCGGCGGCGCGGACGCCGGCGCGGTCTACGTGTTCGTCCGCACCGGGACGACCTGGACGCAGCAGGCGCGGCTCGTGGCGCGGGACCCGACGGTGGACGCACGCTTCGGGGAGGCCCTGGCCCTGGCGGGGGACACGCTCGCGATCGGGGCCCCCGGTGACACGCACGCCGGCGGCGCGGGGGCGGGCTCGGTCTACGTGTTCGAGCGCGCCGGCGGGCAGTGGACGCAGCGAGCGAAGCGCACGGCCGCCGACGCCGCGCCCGCGGCGGCCTTCGGCGCGGCGGTCGCGCTCGACGGCGACACCCTGCTCGTCGGCGCGTCGGGCGACGCGGCCGGCGCGGGCGCCGGCTACGTGTTCGAGCGCTCCGGAACCGCCTGGACGCAGACCGCCAAGCTGCTCGCCGGGGACGCCGCCGCGGGCGACGCGCTGGGGTCCTCCGCGGCGCTCGACGGTTCGTTCGCCGTCCTGGGCGCGCCGTCGAACACGCTCGCGGCCGGCCAGCCGGGCGGCCCCATGGGAGAGGGCACGGTCTACGTGTTCGCGCGCGCCGGCTCGACCTGGG
>JAUIDW010000241.1 GCA_030428395.1 bacterium
CGCCGGCGTGGGCGCGGCCGTGCTGGTCGCGGCGGGCTGGGCGGGGCGACGGCCCGCGCGCGCGGTCGCCCGCGACCTCGCCGCGTTCGCGGCCGGCGGCCTGCCGGGCCTCGCGTTCCTCGGCGGGCTGGTCGCGGCGGCGGGGCTCGAGCCGGTGCGGGCGCACGCGGCCGCGATGGGCGCGCTGGTGGGACACCGCGGCAGCGCCTTCCCGCTGCCGCCGCCGCCGGGCACTCCGGCGCTGCGCGCGGCCGACATGTTCGCGACGTTCGGCCTGCCGCTCGTGGTCCTGCCGGCGGCGCTCGTCGTCGCGGTCGTCGCCCTCCTCCGCGCGCGGCGCCGCGCGCGCCCCGATCCGACCGACCGAACCGATCCCGTCGGGGCCCCGCCCCCCGCGGAGCTCCTCGCCCTGGCCCTGGCCGGCGCGGGCACGCTGCCCTACGCCCTGAGCCGCCCCGACCTGTTCCACTTCGTGCCACCCTACGCCTTCGCCTGCGCGCTGGCCGCGGCGGCCCTCGGCCGGCTCGAACGGCGCCTGGGCGAGGGCGCGGGCCGCTCCGCGCTCGTGCTGGCCGCGCTGGTGCTGGTCGTCTCCCTGGGCCTGCGCGCCCGCGCCGCCCTGGCGCTGCGCGCCGACCCCGACCACGTCGTGTCGAGCCTGCCCGGCGTGCGCGGGATCACCCTGCCCGCGGCGACCGACGCCACCTGGACCCGCACGGTCGAGGCCGTCCAGCGCCGCGTTCCTCCCGACCGGCCGCTGTTCGTCGGCTGCGCACGCCACGACCGCGTGCACCTCAACGACGGCCTGCTGTACGTGCTGTGCCGCCGCCCGGTCGCCACGCGCCACCACTGCTTCAACCCCGGCGTCACCACGTCGCTCGAGAAGCAGCGGGCGCTCGTCCGCGAGCTGGAGTCGGCCGCGCCGCCCGCCGTCGTGCTCGTCCAGGGCCTGGCCGGCCCCGCCCGCGACGACCCCGCGGGCTCCGAGCTGCTCGACCGCTGGCTCGCCCGCAACTACGCCCGCGCCGAGACCTTCGGCGGCTACGGCGTGTTCGCGCGGCGCTAGCGGCCGCCCATCAGCCGATGGACCCGGTGTAGAAGTACCAGCCCAGGCCGACGGTGAAGAGGAAGTCGCCCCAGAGGGCGTGGTCGAGGCAGGACTGCAGGGTCGAGTCGCTGCGGGCGTAGGTGCGCGCGAAGAGCCAGCCGCCGACCAGCGACAGGGTCGGGGCGATCCAGTTGGCCAGGAAGGCGTGGGCCAGGCCGAAGGCGAGGGCGCTGGCGGCGACGCGCGCGGCCGGCGTGCGGAAGACCGCGCGGTAGCGGTGGAAGAGGAACGTGCGGAAGATCAGCTCCTGCGGGTAGACCGACAGCACGGGGTAGAGCGCCAGCACGATCGCCCAGCGCAGCGGGCTGGAGCGCGGGAAGGACAGGAACGACCGCGGCAGGAAGGTCGCCGTCACGAGCGCGAGCGCGGCGGCGCCGGGCACGAACACCGTGAGGATCGGGCGCAGGCCGCGGCGCCAGTCCGCGGCGTTCCACAGGCGCCGGCGGTCGAAGGTCGGGTCGCGCCGCAGGACGACGAAGCAGCCGATCGAGGTGACGACCAGGAACGGGATCAGCCAGGGCGCGAACTCGCGGCGCAGGAAGATCAGGCTCGTCGGGAGCGCCAGGAAGACGAGGACGAACTCGAGCGCGCGCGCCCGGCGCGACGCCGGGTCCCCGGGGTCGGCGGCCATGGCTCAGCGCACGACCAGGTCGATCTCGTTCACGCCCTCGGGGCTCAGCACGACCTCGCGCCGCGCGACCTCGTCGCCGCCGCGGCGCACGACGAAGGTGACGGCGTCCTCGCTGACGGTGCAGACGCCGTCGGCGCCGCGCAGCGACAGCACGGAGCTGCCGGACCAGCCGTTGGCCTGGAAGCGGTAGATCATCAGGCCCTCGCCGTCCGCGTCGAGCGCCTCGAGCACGCCGCCGTCGGTGTCGCCGGCGACGCTCACGCGGAAGTGGCAGCGGCGCGCGACCTCGAGGCGCAGGTCGTCCTGGGGCGCGTCGTGGTCGAGCAGCTCGCGGTGCGGGACGACCGCCTCGCCGCCGACGTCGAGGTGCACGTGCGCGGCCGGGACGCCCTCGAGCTCGAAGCGCCCCTCGGCGTCGGTCACCGTCGACGCGCCGCCGACCCACGACACGCCCCCGCCGCCCTGGGACGTGATCAGGCCGACCGAGACCTTGGCCCCCTCGACCGGCAGGCCGGTGCGCGACACGACGACGCCGGCGACGAGGTCGTGCACGCCGCCGTCGGGCACCACGATCTCGAGGTCGGTCGTGCCCGCGGGCACGGGGTCGAGGTAGAGGCAGCGCAGCGACTCGCGCTCGTAGGCGCGCACCGGGTAGGAGCGCTCGAGCAGGCCGTCCATGCGGAACGTCCCGTCCGCGCCGGTGGGCATCCGCAGCAGCCGCGGCCCGCCGAAGCCCTCGACGACGATGGGCGGCGTCATGTGGCGCGACACGGGCGTGCCCGCGGTCAGCTCGACGACCCAGCCCTCCAGGGGCTCGCCGCGGGCGTCGACGACGCGGCCGGCGATCGCCAGGCTCGCGCCCGGCAGCACCAGCGTCACCGGCGGCGGAGGGTGCGGCGCCGCGGCGAGCACGGCGGCGCCGAAGTCGGGCAGGTAGGCGACGCCTTGGTCCTTCAGGCCGGCGACCAGCGGCTGGTCGGGCTCGGGGTCGCGCGGCAGGGGCAGCTCGAAGGTCCCGTCGGCGGCGGTGCGCGCGTCGTCGAAGCCGAAGCCGACGGCCGCGCGCGCGGCGGGCTCGCCGTCGGGCAGGAGCACGAGGCCCGCGAGGGTCGGCTCCTCGGCCGCGGGGGCGAGGCGCAGCACGAGGTCGGCGCGCGACGCCGTCGGGGCGGGCACGCTCGCGCCCTCGTGGCCGGCGTGCGTCGCGCCCAGGACGGCGCCCTCGAGCGCGGGTACCTGCTCGAGGGCGAACGCGCCGCGCGCGTCGGCGGTCGCCTCGTGCTCGAGCGACGTGGTCGCGTCCAGCGGCAGCGGGAACGCGCGGCGCAGCGCGCCCTCGTAGCCGAGCCGTACCCGCGCGCCGGCCAGGCGCGCGCCGTCGGTGGACTCCACGTGCCCCGCCAGGTCGACCGCCGGGGCGGACAGGACGACGAGCTCGTCGGTGAGGTTCGTGTCGCGCACGACCGTGACCCGCAGGGGCGCGAAGCCGTCGCCGCGGCCCACCAGGCGCGGCAGGTCCGCGTCGGCGGCGACCTCGAGCTCGAAGCGCCCGGCGCCGTCGCTGCGCGCCAGGACCCCGCCGCGGCGCTCGCGCCGGAGGGGCACGCCGGCCAGCGGGGTGCCCGACGGGCCGAGGACGCGGCCGCGCAGCACGCGCGGGGGCGCTGCGGGGGGCGCGGGCTCGGCCGGTGCGGCCGCGCTGGACGGCTCCTCCGGCGCGGCGACCGCGTCCCGCGTGGAGCTCGCGCTCGTCGGCCGCTCCCCGGGCGCGGCGGGGAGCGCCGTCAGGTCGGCGGGCGCCTCGGGGGACTCGAGCGCGGGCGCCGCCGGGGCCGGGCCGGTCGCGTCGCGCGACGGCTCGCGGCCCAGGGCCTGCCACAGCACGAACAGCACGGCCGGGACGGCCAGGGCGAGGAAGGCCAGCAGCACGTTGCGCGACATCGGGACCTCCTCCGGGCGCCGGCCGCGCGGGGCTACAGCTCCTTCAGCTCGGCGATCGTGTCCTCGACCGCCTTCTTCGCGTCGGCGAAGAGCATCAGCGAGTTGTCCATCTGGAACAGCTCGTTCTTGATGCCCGCGTAGCCGGCGGACAGCGAGCGCTTGACCACGACGACGGTCTGCGCCTCCCACACGTGCAGCACGGGCATCCCGGCGATGGCCGACTGCGGGTCGGACGCGGCGGGGTTGCAGACGTCGTTGGCCCCGATCACGACGGCGACGTCGGTGTTCTTGAAGTCGCCGTTGATGCGCTCGAGCTCGAAGAGCTGCTCGTACGGCACGTCCGCCTCGGCCAGCAGCACGTTCATGTGGCCGGGCATGCGGCCGGCGACCGGGTGGATCGCGTAGCGGACCTGGCAGCCGCGCTGCTCGAGCAGGTCGGCCAGCTCGCGGACCTTGTGCTGGGCCTGGGCCACGGCGAGGCCGTAGCCGGGCACGAAGATGACCGACTGAGCGGCATCCAGGACCGGCGCGAGCTCCTCGGCCGTGGTGGACTTGACGCGGGTGTAGCCCTCGTCGTCGCCGGACGAGCCCGACTGGGCGTAGCCGCTGAAGAGCACGTTCAGCAGGCTGCGGTTCATCGCCTTGCACATGATCCGGGTCAGGATCAGGCCCGAGGCGCCCACGAGGGACCCGGCGATGATCAGCAGGTTGTTCTGCAGCACGAAGCCCGTGGCCGACGCCGCGATCCCGGAGTACGAGTTCAGCAGCGAGATGACGACGGGCATGTCCGCCCCGCCGATGGGCGTGACGAAGCTGATGCCCAGCACCAGCGCGAACACCGTCAGGGCGAGGTACGCGAAGGTGATCGAGCCGCCGCCCTCCGCGCCGAAGCCGGCGTACCAGCACAGCAGCAGGCACAGGACCATCAGCGCGATGTTGGCGGCCTTGAGCCCCAGCGGGCCGATGCGGCTCCTGTCGAACTTGCCCGACAGCTTGCCGTAGGCGACCAGCGAGCCGGACAGCGTCACGGCGCCGATCAGCACCGACAGGGCCGCGGCGATCGCGAAGTCGGGCGCGGTCTGGTCGGCGATCGAGCCCTCGCCGCGCACGGCGTGGACGATCTCCGCGAGGGCGACGAACATCGAGGCTCCGCCGCCCATGCCGTTGAAGAAGGCGACGAGCTCGGGCATCGCCGTCATCGGGACCTTCTTCGCCAGCCAGCCGCCGACGCCGCCGCCGACCAGGACGCCCAGGACGACGATCCAGAGCGCCACCGAGCCCCACAGCAGCACCATCGTGGCGGCGATGGCGAGCAGCATGCCCAGCGAGGCCAGGGCGTTGCCGCTGCGCGCGGTCTTCACGCCGGAGAGACGCTTGAGGCCCAGGATGAACAGCAGGGCCGCGAGCATGTAGACCAGCTCGACGCCGCTGCCGCCGGCGACCTCGAGCAGGCCGGGAGCCACGAGGACGGTCGGATCCACGGCGGCTAGCCCTTCGCTCCGCCGCGCGGCTTGCGCGAGCCGAACATGCCCAGCATGCGGTCGGTGACCAGGAAGCCGCCGACCACGTTGACGGTCGCCACCACGATGGCGACGAAGCCCAGGAACTTGGCGAAGCCCGGGTAGTCGTGGCCGGCGCAGTAGAGCGCGCCGATCAGCGTGATGCCGCTGATGGCGTTGGCGCCCGACATGAGCGGCGTGTGCAGCGTCGGCGGGACCTTGGTGATGACCTCGAAGCCGACGAACACCGCCAGCAGCAGGATCCAGAGCCCGATGACGACGAACGGCATGGAGCCCGCGGGCTCCGGGGATTGCGCGAGCACGGCGGCGATCACGAGCCGACCTCCTCCTGGACGAGCTCCGCGGTGGGCGCGTGGCACACGGCCCCGTCGCGGGTGAGCAGGCAGCCGGCGAGGACCTCGTCCTCGAAGTCGGGGGCGAACGTCGCGTCCGCGCCGTCCTCGCCGGGCTTCACGAACGGCTTCAGCAGGTTGAGCAGGTTCTTGGCGTACAGCTCGCTGGCGTGCAGCGGCACGGTGGCGGGCAGGTTCTCGACGCCCACGATCGTGACGTCGTGGCGCTGGACGACCTGGCCGCGCTCGCTGAGCGCGCAGTTGCCGCCGCTCTCCACCGCGAGGTCGACCACGACCGAGCCGGGGTGCATCGCGCGCACCATGTCCTCGTCCACCAGCACCGGCGCCTTCTTGCCCGGCACCTGGGCGGTGGTGATCACGGCGTCGGCCTCGGCCACGCGGCGGGCGACCTCCTCGCGCTGGCGGCGCAGGAAGTCGGCGGAGGCCTCCTTGGCGTAGCCGCCCTCGCCCTCGAGGTCCTCGGCGCCCTCGACCTCGATGAAGCGGCCGCCGAGGCTCTCGACCTGCTCCTTCACGGCCAGGCGGACGTCGGTGGCCTCGACCACGCAGCCCAGGCGGCGGGCGGTCGCGATGGCCTGCAGGCCGGCGACGCCGGCGCCGAAGATCACGACGCGCGCGGGCGGGATCGTGCCGGCGGCGGTCATCAGCAGCGGGCACAGCTTGCCCAGGTGGCTGGCGGCCAGCAGCACGGCCTTGTACCCGGCCACGGTGGCCTGGGAGGACAGCACGTCCATCGACTGGGCGCGCGTGATGCGCGGCACCAGGTCCGTGGCCAGGGTCGTCACCTTGCGGTCGCGCAGGGCGGCGACCTCCTCGAGGTGGCGGGCGGGGAAGACGGTCGAGACGAGCACGGCCCCTTCCCGCAGGCGGCCGACCTCCTCGACGGTGGGCGGCTGGACCTTCAGGACCACGTCGGCGGAGCCCCAGGTGTCGGCGTCCGCCAGGCGGGCGCCGGCGTGCTCGAGCTCCGCGTCGGCCACGAAGGCGGCCTCGCCGGCGCCGCGCTCGACGGCGACGTCCAGGCCGAGCTTCGCGAAGGCCCGGACCGTCTCGGGGACGGCGGCGACGCGGGTCTCGCCGGGGCGGCTCTCGCGGGGGACGAAGACGACGGGCGGGCTCATGGTTCGGCGGGCCGGACGCGGCCGGGCGCCAGGCGGCGGCAGGTTAGCAGGTGGCCCCGGCGGTCGCTCGCCCCGGCCGGGCGAAAGTCGGCGCCGGGTCGCCCGCGCGCGGCCCCCACGAGAGCGGGGCCCCGCCGCCCGGGAGCGGACGACGGGGCCCCGCCAGCGAGACTCGGGGGGGGAAGGCTCAGAAGCCCGGCGGGATCAGGACCTCGCCGATGACGTGGATGACCCCGTTGCGGGCATCCAGATTCGCCGTCAGCACCGGCACGTCACCGTTGATCGTCAGCTGACCCTGGGGCGAGACCGTGAACGTCAGGCTGGCGCCGGGCAGCGCGGTCGGGGCCGTGCCCGCGGCGGCGGCCTGGCCGGAGTAGACGCGGCCGAGGTCGACGACGTGGTAGCTCAGCACCTCGATCAGGTCGGCCTGGTTCTGCGGCAGCAGCAGGTCGGCCAGCACGTTCGGCGGCAGGTTGCCGAACGCGGCGTTGGTCGGCGCGAACACGGTGAACGGACCGTCGCCCTGCAGGAAGCCGACCAGGTCGGCGGCGACCACGGCGTCCACGAGGGTCGAGAAGATCGACGTGGACTGCGCGGTCTCGACGATGTCGTCCAGGTTCGGGAGGAGCACGCCGTCGATCACCTGGACCGTGCCGTTGCTGGCGGGGACGTCCTTCACGAGTACCTCGACGCCGTTGATCTCGACGCGGCCGAGGGGCAGCGGGCGCACGCGCAGGCGCTGGCCCGAGAGGGTCGTCACGAAGCCCTGCTGGCCCAGCTCGTCGATGCTGAACGAGCCCACGATCACGTGGTAGCTCAGCACGTAGGCCAGGTCGTCCTGGTTGAACCAGAACAGGTCGCGGATCGTCTCCTGACCGAGCGCGGCGAAGGCGTCGTTGGTCGGGGCGAGGACCGTGAAGTCGCCCGGCTGGTCGAACGTGTCGAGCAGGTTCGTGCGGCGCAGGGCCTCCACGAGGAAGCGGAAGTCGCTGCTCGACTGCGCGATCTCGGTGATCGTCGGAGCCGGGCCGCCGACGCCGGCGGGCGCAGCGTGCGCCGACCCGGCCAGGGTGCCGAGGGCGAGGGTGACGGCGATGCGGTTGGCGATTCTCATGTCGGTCTCCGTGATGCTCGGGGGGATGGCGTTGCCGGTCGTGTCCAGGGCTTCGGGTCCGTCCCCGGCGCGGATGCACGCATCGAGCGAACCGAACGCATCTCCACCAAAGTCCGCGCGGCCGCGCCGGCGAGCTTCACGGGCGCGGCGTCGAGTGTTCCGAGCGCGTGACGCGAACGCGTGCGCGCGCGCACGTCCGCGCTCCGCCGGCGCGTCGCCGCGCGCACGTCGAGGATTCGCGCTCGCCCCGCGCGTCGAGACTCGCGCCGCGCCGTGCGTCGAGGTTCCGCGCTCGAGCCCGCGGCACGGCGCGCGTCCAGGTTTCCCGTCGCGCCGTCCCCCGCCGCGCCGGTCGGAGGTCGCCGCGCGGGACGCGCGCGCCGTCGAGCTTCGCGCTTCGCGCGCGCGAGGCGAGAAAGGGACGGCGGCTAGCTGTCCTGTCCAGGGACGTTGTTCACTCGAATCTCCCCGGGATCATGGGGGTGCTAACCAAGCCCCAGACCCCGAGGAGAACGAGTGAAGCTGCATGCTAACGCGAAGAGCA